>NZ_CP108036.1:3776666-4120833 GCF_036170895.1 Streptomyces erythrochromogenes
CCGTACGCCGGCCAGGGAGGCCAAGGAGCGTCCCGCGGCCGCGGAGTAGGCCACGGCCGCGGGAGTAGGCCACGGTCAGGAAGCGGGCCACGACCGCAGAGCAGGTCCCGGCCCGCGGAGCAGGTCCCGGCCCGCGGAGCAGGTCTCGGCCCGGCGGTCATGATCGAACCGGGCGGACCGTCATGATCGACCCGGCCGACCGACCGGTCGCCGCCCTGGTCAGGGGGTCCGTAGCGGCCCCCGCCGGGCCCTACCTGGCCAAGCCACGGCGGGGCCGCAGCGCGCGCCGGTAGACTTTGTGCTGGTCCGCCCGGCCGTACGCACGTCCTCGTGCCCCCGCGCTGGGCGGCGCAACCCGCGACCGGAGGAGTGCAGTGGCAGCCAAGGACGGGGCATCAGCACCCGGGAAGTCCGGCGCGAGCTCCAAGCACGACGCGCTCATGCGCGCCTCGCTGAGCGCGGTCGCACCCGGTCAGCCACTGCGCGACGGCCTTGAGCGGATCGTCCGGGGCAACACCGGCGGCCTCATCGTCCTCGGCATGGACAAGGCCGTCGACGCGATGTGCACGGGCGGCTTCGTCCTGGACGTGGAGTTCACCGCGACCCGGCTGCGCGAGCTGTGCAAGCTCGACGGCGCCCTGATCCTCGACAAGGACCTCACCAAGATCCTGCGGGCCGGCGTACAGCTCGTACCGGACGCGTCCATCCCCACGGAGGAGACGGGCACGCGCCACCGCACGGCCGACCGCGTCTCGAAGCAGTGCGGGTTCCCGGTGGTGTCGGTGTCGCAGTCGATGCGGCTGATCGCGCTGTACGTCGACGGGGAGCGGCGGGTCCTGGAGGAGTCCGGGGCGATCCTGTCGCGGGCGAACCAGGCGCTGGCCACGCTGGAGCGGTACAAGCTGCGCCTGGACGAGGTCGCGGGCACGCTGTCGGCGCTGGAGATCGAGGACCTGGTCACGGTGCGCGACGTGACGGCGGTCGCGCAGCGGCTGGAAATGGTCCGCCGGATCGCGACCGAGATCGCCGAGTACGTGGTCGAACTGGGCACGGACGGGCGACTGCTGTCCCTCCAGCTGGACGAGCTGACGGTGGGTATCGAGCAGGAGCGCGAGCTGGTCATCCGGGACTACGTGCCCGAGCCGACGGCGAAGCGTTCCCGCACGGTGGACGAGGCGCTGGCGGAGCTGGACGCGCTGACCCACCCGGAACTCCTGGAACTGCCCATCGTGGCGCGGGCGCTGGGGTACACGGGCTCACCCGAAACCCTGGACTCGGCGGTGTCGCCCCGCGGCTACCGGCTGCTGGCGAAGGTGCCGAGGCTGCCGGGCGCGATCATCGAGCGGCTGGTGGAGCACTTCGGCGGTCTGCAGAAGCTGCTCGCCGCGAGCGTCGACGACCTGCAGACGGTGGACGGCGTGGGCGAGGCCCGCGCGCGGAGCGTCCGCGAGGGCCTGTCCCGTCTGGCCGAGTCGTCCATCCTGGAGCGCTACGTCTAGTGCTGTGGCCGGGAAGGTTTGCCGGGCGTCGTCACCCGGTGGACCTTCCCGTCACAGCACCGGCCTGCGGCGCCGCCCGGCCGGTCGTCAGTCCTGCTTGAGGACGAACGAGGTGCGGGCCACCGGCATGCCGGGGGACTTGACCTCGACCACGTAGGTGTCCGGAGCCGCGGACCCCGCCGGGGGCGACTGGCACTGGTCGGCCGCGCTGAACCTGCGGTCCCAGTCCAGCGCGTGCTTGGTCTCGCCCTGCGCGGGGAGGCGGAAGAAGGCGTTGCCGGCGCCGGTCGGGCAGTCCGCCGAGGACCAGACCGCCTTGTTGCTGCTCGCCTGAAGGATGGTCAGGACGGCCTGCTTCGGGCCGAGATCGACCTTGCAGGTCGTCCCGGAGGTGTTGCGGGCGACCAGTTCGAGGCGGGGCTTCTCGTTCGCCTCGTACTCGTTCTTCGCGCTCTTGACCTCCCACTGGAGCGCGGACGTCGCGCACGTGGGGAGCGGGGAGTCCGCCGGAACCGCCGCCGGGCCGCCCGCGCCACCGCCGGCGGAGCCCGAACCGCCGCTCGTGCCGGTGCCGTTGCCCGGTTCGCCGTTCTTGCCCGCGCCACCGCCCGAGCCGCCCTCGGAGCCGGTGGTGCCACCGCCTCCGGACTCGGGGCGGCCGCCGGGGGCGGCGCTGATGGCCGGGCCCGTGCCGCCCGGGCCGGGGGTGATCGAGGTGACGGGATCGGGGCGGCCCTCGCCCTTTCCGTTCGTACTCGTCCTCCCCCCGCCGGAACTGACGGTCCATACGGCGAGCAGCGCGAGGAGCGCGACGACTGACGCCAGCACAGCCCTCCGTCGCCAGTAGATGGAGGAGGGGAGCGGCCCGACCGGATTGCGCAGAGATCCCACGAACGGAACCTTACAAAGGTTCGCGGCCCGATCAGTGCCCCACATGCCGCGCAGCGGACTTGATTTGCCGATGATCATCCTGCGGGCCCAAGCGGAAGCGGCGGGAACCGGCCAATGGGCTGACATGGACATTAATCCGGTTTGTGTACGTTCGGTGACCATGGACACCTCCGGCCCCTACCGCACCGTCACCGGCTTCGCCGATTCCGCACCAGTGTGGGTGCAGCGGACGTTCGAGCTCTGGACGGGATACGGGCTCTGGCTCTTCGGGGTGCTCCTCGCCGCCGTCTGGTGGCGGGCGCGCAGCCGGGGCGACGCCCGGGCGGTGGCGCTCGCCCTCCTCGCGCCGGCGGCCACCGCCGTCGCGTACGTCGTCTCGGAGGCCGTGAAGTCCACCGTGGAGGAGGAGCGTCCGTGCCGCACCGTCGCCGGCGCCGCGGCCCCGCTGGTCGGGTGCCCGCCGCCCGGCGACTGGTCGTTCCCCAGCAACCACGCGGCCATCGCGGGCGCCGCGGCCGTCGCGCTGGCCATGGCCGTACGCCGGCTCGCGCCGCTGGTGGTGCCGCTCGCGCTGCTGATGGCCTTCTCCCGCGTCTTCGTCGGCGTCCACTACCCGCACGACGTGGCGCTGGGCCTGCTGCTGGGCGGTTCGGTCGCCGTGCTCGTCGTCCTGGCGCTCACCGGGCCGGTGGCCTCGGGCGTCCGCGCGGTGCGGGCGGGCGGCATCCGGGCGAGCGGGATCCGGGCGGGCGGCCTCCGGGCGGGCGGTATCCGGGCGGGCATCCGGCTGACCGGGCCGGGCCCGGGCGGCGAGTCCTTCCCCGAGGTCCGAAACGTGTCAGGATGCCGTATGCCATGACTGCATCCCCCTCTTCCTCCCCCGACGTGTCGCCGGACGTGTCCCGCGACGGCTCCCCCGACGGCTCCCATGACGTGCCCGCCGGCTCCTCCCACGTGCTGCACTCCCCCGTCATCTCGTGGTTCGAGGAGCACGCCCGCGACCTGCCCTGGCGCCGCCCCGAGGCCGGCCCCTGGGGCGTCATGGTCAGCGAGTTCATGCTCCAGCAGACCCCGGTCAGCCGGGTGCTGCCGGTCTACGAGCAGTGGCTCGCCCGCTGGCCCCGCCCCGCAGACCTGGCCGCCGAGGCCCCCGGTGAGGCCGTGCGGGCCTGGGGGCGGCTCGGCTACCCGCGCCGGGCCCTGCGGCTGCACGGCGCGGCCGCCGCGATAACGGAGCGGCACGGGGGTGAAGTACCGCGGGAGCACGCGCAGCTCCTCGCGCTGCCCGGGGTGGGCGAGTACACCGCCGCCGCGGTGGCCTCCTTCGCGTACGGGCAGCGGCACGCCGTCCTCGACACCAACGTCCGGCGGGTCTTCGCGCGCGCCGCCACCGGGGTCGAGTACCCGCCGAACGCGACCACGGCCGCCGAGCGGCGCCTGGCCCGCGAGCTGCTGCCCGGGGACGAGGCCACCGCGGCCCGCTGGGCGGCGGCCTCGATGGAGCTCGGCGCGCTCGTGTGCACCGCGAAGAGCCCGGACTGCGTTCGCTGCCCGGTGGCGGGGCTGTGCGCGTGGCGCCTGGCCGGGAAGCCGGCGCACGACGGGCCGCCGCGGCGCGGGCAGACGTACGCCGGGACCGACCGGCAGGTGCGCGGCAAACTCCTGGCCGTCCTGCGGGAGGCCGTGGGCCCCGTCCCGCAGGCCGTGCTCGACACCGTCTGGAACGAGCCGGTGCAGCGGGCCCGTGCACTCGACGGGCTGGTCTCCGACGGACTGGTGGAGCCCCTCGACGGCGGCCTCTACCGGCTTCCGCAGGCACGGCCGCAGACACAGCCGCAGGCGTGACCGGCGGGACCGGCGAGGCGGTCGGCGGCGGACGGGAGGCGGTTCGGGAACGGACCGTGCACCGGTCCGCCACCGCCCGTAGCCGCCGCTGAAGCTGAGTCAGCAATTCCGCTTGTTGCCGGGAAACCCCAGCTCACAGGCGCTGTTACACAACCTATGGGTGTCCGTGCTCCCACCGAAGGCTGGCCCGCACAGGCCCGTGACAACCCCTCCGTACCGTCGTCCCCGTAAGACAGCGGTGGAGCGGTCGGACGGAACGGAGGCGGTCTGAAATGGCGCAGGCGCATGGCGAGGTACTCGGGTTCGAAGAGTACGTACGCACTCGGCAGGACGCCCTGCTGCGCAGTGCCCGGCGTCTGGTTCCGGACCCCACCGACGCCCAGGACCTCCTGCAGACGGCCCTGGTGCGCACCTACGGCCGCTGGGACGGCATCGCCGACAAGTCCCTGGCCGACGCCTACCTCCGCCGCGTCATGATCAACACTCGTACGGAGTGGTGGCGCGCCCGCAAGCTCGAAGAGGTCCCCACCGAGCAGCTCCCCGACGCGTCCGTCGAGGACGGGTCCGACCAGCGCGCCGACCGCGCCCTGCTGATGGACATCCTCAAGGTGCTCGCGCCCAAGCAGCGCAGTGTGGTCGTCCTGCGACACTGGGAGCAGATGAGCACCGAGGAGACGGCCGCGGCGCTCGGAATGTCGGCGGGAACCGTGAAGAGCACTCTGCACCGTGCCCTGGCCCGGCTCCGGCAGGAGCTGGAGAGCCGGGACCTGGACATGCGTGCGCTGGAGCGCGGTGACCACACCATGCGGTACGAGGGGCGTGAGCGGTGCGCGGCCTGAACGGCCAAGATCTGAACGGCAGGAGCTCTCCCCCCGCATTCAGGGGAAGAGGCAGTCTGGTGCTGATGTCGGCGGGGACCATCGTCCTCGTCGGCACAGCCGTGTTCGCGGTCGGTTGCGCCACCGGAGGCACCGGCCTGCGCGACGGCGGCCCCGCACGCACCGACCCCGTCTCCAAGACCGCGCCCACCGACACCGCTCCGGCCTCGGCCTCCGGGTCCGGCGCACCCCTGAAGAAGGTGGACCCGGTCGCACTGCTCATGGCGGACCCCAAGGTCAGCTCCGAGGTCAAGCGGGACCTCAAGCCCTGCACGGGCAAGGAGTACCCGGTGGACGTGAGCTACGGGAAGGTCACCGGCGGTCCGGTCACGGACATCGTCGTGAACGTCCTGTCCTGCGCCGACGCCCTGGGCCGCGGCTCCTACGTGTACCGGGCGGACGGCGGCACGTACGAGAATGTGTTCTCGGACGAACAGCCACCCGTCTACGCGGAGATCGACCGGGGCGACCTGGTGGTCACGAAGCAGGTCTACGGAAAGAGCGACACGCTCGCCTATCCGTCGGGCGAGGACGTGATCACGTACCGCTGGAACGGGGAGAGGTTCACCGAGCAGGACCGGGTGCACTCGGAGTACAGCAACGTGGTCGACGGCGGCGTCCAGCCGGCGCCGGCCACGAGTCATAAGAACTGAGCAAGAAGAACTGAGGCGAGGCTTGCGCATGGCCGAGACCCATGTCCTGTTCGTGGAGGACGACGACGTCATCCGTGAGGCCACGACCCTGGCGCTGGAGCGCGACGGGTTCGTGGTCACGGCCATGCCCGACGGCCTGTCAGGCCTGGAGTCCTTCCGCGCGCGCCGGCCCGACATCGCCCTGCTGGACGTGATGGTGCCGGGCATGGACGGCGTGAGCCTGTGCCGCCGCATCCGCGACGAGTCCACCGTCCCCGTCATCATGCTGTCGGCGCGCGCCGACAGCATCGACGTGGTGCTGGGCCTGGAGGCGGGCGCCGACGACTACGTCACCAAGCCGTTCGACGGATCCGTGCTCGTCGCCCGGATCCGCGCCGTGCTGCGCCGCTTCGACCACTCCGGCGGCCCGCAGAACGGCGCCGCGGGCGCCTCCGACCACGACCCGGACGCCGAGCGCGGGGTGCTCTCCTTCGGCGATCTGGAAGTGGACACCGAGGGCATGGAGGTGCGCAGGTCGGGCGCCCACGTGGCGCTGACGCCGACGGAGATGCGGCTGCTGCTGGAGTTCTCCTCCGCGCCCGGCACCGTCCTGTCGCGCGACCGGCTCCTTGAGCGGGTCTGGGACTACGACTGGGGCGGCGACACCCGCGTCGTGGACGTCCACGTCCAGCGCCTGCGCACCAAGATCGGACAGGACCGCATCGAAACGGTCCGGGGCTTCGGATACAAACTCAAGGCATGAGACGGTTCACCCTCCGCACGGGGATCCGCTGGAAGATCACACTCGCCATCGCCGCCGTGGGCGCCCTCGTCACGATCGCGCTGAGTCTGGTGGTGCACAGCGCTGCCCGCGTCTCGATGCTGGAGAGCGCGCGCGATGTGCAGCTGGAACGCGTGCAGTTCATCTCCCGCAACGCCGAAGCCGGGCGCAAGCCCCCCATGGGGGCCAAGCTCAACGACCCCGAACTGCCCGTCGAGCTGCGGCAGAAGGCGCAGTCGGGGCGGCGCGGCACCTACGTCCAGGAGCGGCCGCACGGGCTCCCCGAGGTGTGGGCCGCCGTACCGCTCGGAAACGGGATGGTGCTGTCGCTGCACACGCCGTTCCGGGAGAGCACCACTTTGCTCACCGACCTGGACCGGGCCCTGGTCATCGGCGGCCTGTCCGCCGTGGTCGCCGGCTCGGCGCTCGGCGTGCTCATCGGCGGGCAGATCTCGCGCCGGCTGCGCAAGGCCGCGGCCGCCTCGCAGCGAGTGGCGCACGGTGATCCCGACGTACGCGTCCGGGACGCGGTCGGCGGTGTCGTCCGCGACGAGACGGACGACCTCGCGCGGGCCGTGGACGCCATGGCGGACGCGCTCCAACAGCGGCTGGAGGCCGAGCAGCGGGTGACCGCGGACATCGCGCACGAGCTGCGGACCCCGGTGACGGGCCTGCTCACCGCTGCGGAACTGCTGCCCCCGGGACGGCCGACGGAGCTGGTCCGGGACCGGGCGCAGGCACTGCGGGCACTGGTCGAGGACGTGCTGGAGGTGGCCCGGCTGGACAGCGCCTCGGAGCGGGCGGAGCTCCAGGACGTGGCACTCGGCGAGTTCGTGAGCCGGCGCGTGAAGGCGCTGATGCCGGAGGCGACCGTACGGATCGTCGCGGACGAAGTCGTCAGCACCGACCCACGACGGCTGGAGCGGATCCTGGGCAACCTGCTAGCCAACGCCGCCCGGTACGGGCAGCCGCCGATCCAGGTCGACGTCGAGGGACGGGTCGTACGGGTCCGCGACCACGGGCCGGGATTCCCCGAGGCGCTGCTGCGCGAGGGGCCGAGCCGGTTCCGTACCGGGTCGACGGACCGCGCGGGCGTGGGGCACGGGCTGGGTCTGACCATCGCGGAGGGTCAGGCGCGGGTGCTGGGCGCCCGGTTGACGTTCCGCAACGTGGCGGCTCCGGGTGTCCTGGACCGCTCGCCGACGGCGGCGGGCACGCCCGCCGGCGGGGCGGCCGGAGCGGTCGCCGTGCTGTGGCTGCCGGAGCACGCGCCGACGGCGACGGGCAGCTTCCCGGTCCTCAAGCTGCCGCCGGACTGACGGACGGGCACCGGGCCGTGCCCGCCCACCGGGGCGTGACTTAGGCTCCGTGCCATGACCGACGGCACGAATCCCCCGAGCAGCCCGCAGCCCGAGCCCGCCCCCGGCAGCGGCTACGGGTTCCCGCCGGGACCACCCGCCCAGAACGGCTACGGCTACCCGGTCGGCGGCGGTGGCTACGGCTACCCGCAGTCCGAGCAGCAGCCGAACCCGTACCAGCAGGAGGCGGACGGCGGTCAGTGGCCGCCGGCCACGCAGGCCCAGCCGGGCTTCACGCGGCTGGCCGGTCCGGACATACCCGGCGCGTCGCAGCAGCCGGACTGGGAGGCCATGGCCGAACGGTCCGACGCCGAGCGGCGCAAGAAGAAAAAGCTGTGGGTGCTGGGCGGCACGGTGACCGTACTGGCGCTCCTCGCCGGCGGTGGAACGTTCTTCCTGCTGGGCGGCGAGGGCGGCGAGGACGGTGCGAACGCGCAGCCGTCGACCTCGGCCGCGCCCGAGCCCGAGGACTCGAAGTCGCCGAGCGTCTACACGGCCACCGTCGCGGGCGACGACACCCTGTTGCGCGACAGCTACGGCAGCATGGGGATCCGGCTTGGCACCGACCTCAAGGTCGGCCCGCTGGGCAAGCGGTTCCAGGTCGTCGGCAGGGGCAACGGGAATTCGTGGGGGCAGTCGGCCGAGCCGGTCGTCGACGTGACGAAGAGCTTCACGATCACGGCGCGCGCCTACAGCTCAGCCGCCAAGGGCTCGCGGATCGTCATGAGCCAGGGCGACGGGGAGTCGTTCTCCTTCGAGCTGGGCGTCAACGAGGTGAACGGCAAGCAGGCCTGGATCTTCCGCGTGCAGACGGGCGACAAGGGCGCGGCCGCGACCACGCGGACCGTGGCGGCGGAGGGGCTGACCATCCTCAAGACTCCGACGCTGCTGATGGCCACGTACGACGCGGAGAAGAAGGCGATCGCCCTCTACGTGGACGGCAAGAAGGCCGGCGAGACGCCGGTCCCGCCGATCTGGCAGGCCCCCGGGCCGCTGCAGCTCGGCCGGTCCAAGCACCACAACATCTGGACCGGGCCGTGGCAGGGCGCCCTGCACAACATCAAGGTCTACAACTCGGCGTTCACGCAGGAGCAGGCCGCCGGCTACAAGGAGGGCAAGCTCTCGCCGGCGCCGAAGCCGACCCACGCCTGGCTGCTCACCTGACCCGACCTGCCTGACTGACCTGACCTGATCGGACACGACGACGCCGACCGGCCACGAGGGCCGGTCGGCGTGGTCACGAAAAGGATCTTGCGTGGGTCAGATGCTGACGCCGTTGGTGCGCAGGAAGGCCACCGGGTTGAGAGCCGAACCGTAGTTCGGGGTGGTGCGGATCTCGAAGTGCAGGTGCGGGCCGCTGGAGTTTCCGGTGTTGCCGGACAGGGCGATGCGCTGCTTGACGGAGACCTTCTGGCCGACCTTGACCTGGATCTTCGACAGGTGCGCGTACTGCGAGTACGTGTTGTTGGCGTGCTTGATCACGATGGCGTTGCCGTAGGCGGGGCCGTCGCCGCCGCCGTTCGGGCCGGCCTTGACGACCACACCGCCGGCGGCGGCGTTGACCGGGGTGCCGACCGGGACGGCGAAGTCCTGGCCGGAGTGCTTGCGGGCCCACATGCTGCCGCCCTTGCCGAAGGTCGCGGACAGCGTGTACTTCTCCAGCGGCTTGTCCCACAGGCCGGCCTTCTTCTTCGCCGCTGCGGCGACGTCGGCGGTGGCGGCGGCGGGAGCCGTCTGCGGGGCGTCGGCGAAGGCGGCGGTCGTCCCGGCCCCGAGAGCCAGCACAGCACCGAGGGTTGCGCCGACGGTGATACGGGTAGAACGGGTGATGACGCGCTTCGCGGACATAGAGCAGACCTCCGGGGCCGGGGACATGGGCGATCACGCCCGTCTCGGGCATGAAGTGACCCGGCACGCTCAGCCATGTGCCGGGTTGGCTCATCTTTGGTAACCCGGATGTCCGGAGTTCCCCAAACGTCCCCCTTTACTACCGGGGCTCGTAGGTGCGTCAGGGTGATTTGTCCCGTTGACGGGATTTTCCAGGGACTAAACCCCTCGATCAGACCCTCTTTGATCTACGAAACCCCCTAGTATGTCCGATTTGCCCTGTGCGGCTTGTCACCGGCCGGGGCACGGGTTCCCCGGTCCGGATCCCCGCGAATGTGACCGGCACTACGCTCCGGGCTCGTGGACGCAACAGCAGCGGGGATCCGGCTGGCTTCGGCGGTCGTGGCGCCCCTGATCAAGAAGCTCTTACGGACCGAAGGCGCGGGCGCGGGCCTGGTCGACCGCCCCCGGCGCATCTCCTCCTACGTCTCCTGGCGCGAGAAACGCGACCTCGACACAGCGGACCTGCGCAGGCTGGCCGACCACCTGGTGCGCGAAGCCCTGCGGGCCCCCGGCGAGCGACCGCTCCCGCCCGGCGAGGAGGCCGGGGTGGCGGCGGCCCTCGCGGCGACCCTCCACGCCCTGGGCGACCTCACCCTCTCCGACGTGGAGGCCGTCCGCCTCGGCCCCGGGGCCTTCGCCCGCCGGCTCCGGGCCGCCGCCCCGCACCCCGGGCTCTCCCGGGACGCGGAACTGTTCCACGACCGCCTCGTCGAACTGGCCTGCCTGCACATCCTGGACTTCTTCACCCAGCGCTCCACCTTCGTGGCGGCGACCCTGGTCGAGCAGAGCAAGCTGCACGCCGAGACCATCGCGAAGGTGGACGAGCTGCTGAGGCGCCTGCCCCGGCAGGACGGCCGGGACACGGCCTTCGAGGAGCGCTACCTCGCCTATGTGGCCCGCCGCCACTCCTCGCTCACCATCTTCGGCCTGGACCTGGAACCGGGATCCTCCCGCTGGCCGCTGGACGCGGCGTACGTGAGCCTCACGGCCCGGTCCGCCGCCAGGGACGAGGACGAGGGCACGCAGAACCCCGCGCCGCGCTTCCTGCCCGCCGAGCGGCTCTTCGCCGGACACGACCGGGTCCTGCTGCGCGGTGATGCCGGATCGGGCAAGACGACGCTCATCCAGTGGCTGGCCGTCTCCACGGCCGGGGGTCCCGGCCGCAGGCTCATCCCGTACGTTCTCCCCCTGCGCACCCTGACCCGGCACGGCGAGCGGCTGCCCGCGCCCCGCGACTTCCTCGCCGGGACCCCGCTGGCCGGGGAGGCCCCCGAGGGATGGGAGAGCCGCGTCCTGCGCGACGGGCGGGCCCTGCTGCTGGTCGACGGCATCGACGAAATCCCCGAGGACGAACGGGAAGGCGCCCGGGACTGGCTCGCCGACCTGATCACCGCCTACCCCGGCAACCGCTGGCTGGTGACCTCCCGCCCCTCTGCGGTCCGGCGGGACTGGCTCTCGGGCGAGGCCTTCACCGAGGTCACCCTGGACCCGATGAGCCCTGCGAACGTACGGGCCTTCATCGAGCGCTGGCACACCGCCGCAGCCGTCCCCGAGGGGTACGCGGGCCTGCTGCAGGACTCCGTACGCGCCAAACCCGACCTGGCCCGGCTCGCCACCAATCCGCTGCTGTGCGGTCTGATCTGCGCCCTGCACCGCGAGCGCCGGGGATTCCTGCCGACCGGCCGCAAGGAGCTGTACGCGGCCGCCCTGTCGATGCTGCTGCACCGCCGCGACCGCGAGCGGGGCCTGCGGCGGCCCTGCCTGGCGGAGGAACCCCAGCTCCAGCTGCTCCAGCGGCTCGCCCACTGGCTGGTCCGCAACGGCCGTACCGAGATGGACCGGTCCCGTGCCGAGGCGTTGATCGCGGACGGACTGCCCGCTGTGCCGGCCGCCGGCGTCCTCGGTGACGCGCGGGCCGTGTTCGCGTACTTCCTGGAGCGCACCGGCCTGCTGCGAGCCCCGACGGTGGACACCGTCGAGTTCGTGCACCGCACCTTCCAGGACTTCCTGGGCGCGCGGGCCGCCCTGGACGAGGGCGGGGTCGACGAGCTGGCCCTGCACGCGGACGACGACCAGTGGGAGGACGTCATCCGCATGGCGGTCGCCCAGGGCCGCCCGCGCGAACGCACCGAGATCATCCGGGCACTGCTCGACCGGGGCACCAACCGGGCCGTGCTCCTCGCCTACGCCTCCCTCCAGTACGCGGCGGAGCTCGACCCCGCACTGCGCGCCGAGGCCGAAGCGGCCGTACGGCACCTGCTGCCGCCCCGCAGCGAGCAGGAGGCCGAGGAACTGGGCCGGACCGGACCGCTGGTACTGGAACTGCTGGCCGACCCGGCGACGGCGGACGAGCACGAGGCCCTGATGGCCCTCGCGGCGGCCGGCCAGACGCTCTCGGAGCGGGCGATCCCCTACCTGGCCGGTTTTCGCGCCTCGGCATCGGACCGGGTCCGCGCGGCCCTCGTGTCGCTGTGGATCCGCTTCGACGCCCGGGAGTACGCCCGGGAGGTCATCGAACGCCTCGACCCCGCTCCGGCGGCGCTGCGGATCGGCCGCGACGAAGAAGCCGACGCCCTGCACGCGTTCGAGCGGCGGCCCGGGCTCTACTTCACGCCGGGGGTGTCCTACCGGGCCCTGTCCGAGCTGTGCTCCCGCGTCCAGATGTCGTACCTGAGCCTCAACGTCTCGGACATCCGCGACCTCGATTTCCTGCGCGGGCAGACCTCACTGGCGAAGCTGGAGATCGTCAGGTGCACAGGGCTCACCGATGTGACGGGTTTGCGCGGATTGCCCCTGGAGGAGGCCTGTCTCCACGTGTCCGCCCCGAGCCTGCACGACGTCATATCGAGCTGGACCTGCCTGCGCTCGCTGGAGTTGTACACGAAGTTCCCCTGGTCGGCCAGTGGTCTGTCTTCCGAGGCGGGCTTGGAGAGCCTGCTCCTGGACGCTCCGACGGTCGACGTGACCGGTCTGGGCCGGCACACGGGGCTGCGCATCCTGAACCTCGGACAACACTGGCGGCCGTCCGGGCCGACGGACTGGGTGGAGCTGTCGCGGCTCGAACAGCTGGAGGAGCTCGCCGTACCGGACGACGTAGTGGAGGGTCTCGTCGAGCACGTCCGGCTGCCGTCGCTGCGGACCCTGCGGCTGTACGGGGACGAGGAGCTGCCGCCCCGGCTGGAGGAGCGGCTGGCAGAACGGTTCCCCGAGGCCGAGATCGATTCCCTCTACACGGTGTACGAGCAGTAGCCCCCACGGGAAAAGGGGCGGCCCCGGAACCGTGAGGTTCCGGGGCCGCCCCTTGTGGCGCTCAGTCGCACCTACGCGTTACGCGCCCTTCGACAGGTCCGGGCCGGAGCCCGTGGCCTCGATCGGGGGGAGGTCGGGCAGGGCCGACTTCTCCTCGCCGCGGAAGGTGAACTTGGCTTCCTCGCCCTCACCCTCCTTGCCGACGACCACGATGTGACCGGGACGCAGCTCGCCGAAGAGGATCTTCTCCGACAGGATGTCCTCGATCTCGCGCTGGATGGTCCGGCGCAGCGGCCGGGCACCCAGGATCGGGTCGTAGCCGCGCTTGGCGAGCAGGAGCTTGGCGTCGCCGCTCAGCTCGATGCCCATGTCGCGGTCCTTGAGGCGCTCGTCGACCTTCGCGATCATCAGGTCGACGATCTGGATGATGTCTTCCTCGGTGAGCTGGTGGAAGACGACCGTGTCGTCGACACGGTTCAGGAACTCGGGCCGGAAGTGCTGCTTGAGCTCTTCGTTGACCTTCGCCTTCATCCGGTCGTAGCCGGTCTTCGTGTCGCCCTGCGCCGCGAAGCCCAGGTTGAAGCCCTTCGAGATGTCCCGGGTACCCAGGTTGGTCGTCATGATGATGACCGTGTTCTTGAAGTCCACGACCCGGCCCTGGGAGTCGGTCAGGCGACCGTCCTCCAGGATCTGGAGAAGGGAATTGAAGATATCCGGGTGGGCCTTCTCGACCTCGTCGAAGAGGACGACGGAGAACGGCTTCCGGCGCACCTTCTCGGTGAGCTGGCCACCCTCTTCGTAGCCCACGTAACCGGGGGGCGAACCGAAGAGGCGGGAAACCGTGTGCTTCTCGCTGAACTCCGACATGTCGAGGGAGATCAGCGCGTCCTCGTCGCCGAAGAGGAATTCGGCGAGCGTCTTGGAGAGCTCGGTCTTACCGACACCGGACGGGCCGGCGAAGATGAACGAGCCACCCGGGCGCTTCGGGTCCTTCAGACCCGCACGGGTACGGCGGATCGCCTGCGAGAGCGCCTTGATGGCGTCCTTCTGGCCGATGACCCGACGGTGGAGCTCGTCCTCCATGCGGAGCAGTCGCGAGGACTCCTCCTCGGTGAGCTTGAAGACGGGAATGCCGGTCGCGGTCGCGAGGACCTCGGCGATGAGCTCGCCGTCGACCTCGGCGACGACGTCCATGTCGCCGGACTTCCATTCCTTCTCGCGCTTGGTCTTCGCCGCCAGCAGCTGCTTCTCCTTGTCACGGAGAGAGGCTGCCTTCTCGAAGTCCTGGGAGTCGATGGCCGACTCCTTGTCGCGGCGCACGCCCGCGATCTTCTCGTCGAACTCGCGGAGGTCCGGCGGCGCCGTCATCCGGCGGATGCGCATCCGGGAGCCGGCCTCGTCGATCAGGTCGATCGCCTTGTCCGGGAGGAAGCGGTCCGAGATGTAGCGGTCCGCCAGCGTCGCCGCCTGGACGAGGGCCTCGTCCGTGATGGAGACGCGGTGGTGGGCCTCGTAGCGGTCGCGCAGGCCCTTGAGGATCTCGATCGTGTGGGGGAGGGAAGGCTCCGCCACCTGGATCGGCTGGAAGCGGCGCTCGAGGGCCGCGTCCTTCTCGAGGTGCTTGCGGTACTCGTCGAGCGTCGTGGCACCGATGGTCTGGAGCTCACCACGGGCCAGCATGGGCTTGAGGATGCTGGCGGCGTCGATCGCGCCCTCGGCGGCGCCCGCACCCACGAGGGTGTGGAGCTCGTCGATGAACAGGATGATGTCGCCGCGGGTGCGGATCTCCTTGAGCACCTTCTTCAGGCGCTCCTCGAAGTCACCGCGGTAGCGGGAACCGGCGACCAGGGCGCCGAGGTCAAGCGTGTAGAGGTGCTTGTCCTTGAGGGTCTCGGGGACCTCGCCCTTGACGATCGCCTGCGCCAGGCCCTCGACGACGGCGGTCTTGCCGACGCCGGGCTCGCCGATGAGGACCGGGTTGTTCTTGGTACGGCGGGACAGCACCTGCATGACCCGCTCGATCTCCTTCTCGCGCCCGATGACCGGGTCGAGCTTGGATTCGCGGGCAGCCTGGGTGAGGTTGCGGCCGAACTGGTCCAGGACCAGCGAGGTCGAGGGCGTGCCCTCGGCCGGGCCGCCGGCCGTGGCCGACTCCTTGCCCCCGCCGGTGTAGCCGGAGAGCAGCTGGATGACCTGCTGCCGGACTCGGTTGAGATCGGCGCCCAGCTTCACGAGGACCTGGGCTGCGACGCCCTCGCCCTCGCGGATCAGGCCGAGCAGGATGTGCTCGGTGCCGATGTAGTTGTGGCCGAGCTGGAGGGCCTCTCGGAGCGAAAGCTCCAGGACCTTCTTCGCCCGCGGGGTGAAGGGGATGTGGCCGGACGGGGCCTGCTGCCCCTGACCGATGATCTCCTCAACCTGCTGGCGAACAGCCTCGAGCGAAATCCCGAGGCTCTCCAGGGCCTTAGCGGCGACACCCTCACCCTCGTGGATCAAGCCCAGGAGGATGTGCTCGGTGCCGATGTAGTTGTGGTTGAGCATCCGGGCTTCTTCCTGAGCCAGGACGACAACCCGCCGCGCGCGGTCGGTGAACCTCTCGAACATCGTTTATCGCTCCTCAGAGCGGTCGGGCAGTTCGGGGTCGGTCCCCGCCCTGTCCTTCCGCATGCTAGTCCCGTGGGGCGGGACAGCTCATTCCAACTGCCGACATCCGTCCACGGCTCACCCCTGCATCAGCGGGAAAACCGGCTTGAAGAGCCGACAACTGCTCCAACTCGATGGTGCGAGACGATGTTCCCGCAGGCCAGGCAGATACCCGTCATGCGTGTACGCCGACGGCGAACGGAAGCCGGTCAAAACAGCGTGTCGCCCCGATCCACTAGGAATGTCTTACCCGTAAGGGCTGACACTCCATGCCGGTGACGCCGGTTCCCTCCGCTGAGGGCGAACAGAGTTCCGTCTCGAATGTGGGACTCCACCACCCCGGACGTTTACGTTCCGCACATCTGCGAGTGCGGAACGTCACCTCTACCGTAACCCCGAAGCGTTTCTGCAGTTGCTCCGGGCATGGCCGCAACCGTCCTGCCGACCGTCCCGCCGCCCCGCGTCGCGCCCGAGGAGGACGCGTACGCCGCCTGGTACGGGAGGGTGCTCGGCTGGACCGTCACGGGCGGGCCGCCGGTGCAGCTCGTGACGGGCATCGGCTTCGACGTCCTGGAGCTGCCGTCGGACGCGGGGACGGCGCTGTTGCGCCGGCCGGTCGCCACGGGTCCGGTGGCCGTGATGGGGCGCCGGATGCGGTTCCTGGTGGCCCCCGGGAGCGCAGAGGAGCTCGACGGGCTGCTCGACTGGCTGGAGTGGGGCGGGGTCGCCCTGGATCTGACCGCCCTGGGTGCGGGCGGGCGGATCACCGCCCCGGCTCCTCCGGGGCCGCCCCCGGGAGAAAGCCCTCGGGGGGCCGCCGTGTGGCTGCGACCCCCCGAGCAGGGGTGTGAGGCACTGCTGCCGGCCCTGCCCGGTCCCGGGCGGGCCCCAGGGCCCGCTCACGGGCCCGATCTCGTACGCCTGGTCGCGGCGGCGGCGACGGAATGCCACCGGGCGCGCCTGGGACGGCGTACGAACGGGGTCCGTCAGCCCTTGGCCTTCTCGTAGGCCTCGCGGATCTCGGCCGGGACGCGGCCGCGGTCGTTCACGTTGTAGCCGTTCTCCTTGGCCCACGCGCGGATCTCGGCGGTGTCCGGGTTGCCGGTCGCCGCGGAGGCACGGCCCTTGGCGCGGGCCGCGGAGGCACGGCCACCGGTGCGGCGGCCGCCCTTGGTGTACGGGTCGAGCAGACCGCGGAGCTTTTCAGCGTTGGCGGTGGTGAGGTCGATCTCGTAGGTCTTGCCATCCAGAGCGAACGTCACCGTCTCGTCCGCCTCGCCACCGTCGAGGTCGTCGACAAGAAGGACCTGAACCTTCTGTGCCACCGGGATTTCCTTTCATCGAAAAGCAGTACGCGGAAAGGAAACCGCTTTTGCCTGGAAAACACAAACCCCCCGGGAGAGGTTCAGGACCGCAACGGGGCGGGAAACGTGCGCGATTCGGACATAGGCCACAGGTGCGCCGAGCGCCGGAAAAGCTGAGGCCATCGATCAGAGGTGCAGAAGCATCCGACTGTTGCCCAAGGTGTTCGGCTTCACTCGTTCGAGACCGAGGAACTCGGCGACGCCCTCGTCATAGGAACGCAAGAGCTCCATGTAGACATCGGTCTCGACCGGGGTCTCGCCGATCTCGACGAAGCCGTGCTTCGCGAAGAACTCGACTTCGAAGGTCAGGCAGAAAACGCGGCTCACCCCGAGCGCGCGGGCGGTGCTCAACAACTGCTGGAGCACCTGATGGCCGACGCCGGCACCCTTCAAGTCGCGGTCCACGGCGAGAGTGCGCACTTCGGCCAGGTCTTCCCACATCACGTGGAGTGCACCGCAGCCCACCACCTGTGCATCGGAGTCGCGTTCCGCGACCCAGAACTCCTGGATGTCCTCGTAAAGGACGACCGGTGCTTTGTCGAGCAGGATCCGCTGCTGCACGTACTGGTCGAGGAGGCGGCGCAGCGCGGGAACATCGCGTGTGCGGGCGCGGCGGATCGTCACTGTTTCTGCATGTGCAGAGGAAAACTCTCCCATGGCTGCGGACGCTATCGCCCCGGCGGCCTCGGGGGCTCGGCGGACTCGTCTTCGGCTTCCGGCGGCGCGGGGGGTTCCGGGGAGGGTTCGGCGGGGGCTTCCGCACGGGGTTCCGCCGGGGCCTCGGGGACGGACTCGTCGTCGTACTGGACGACGCGGACGGCGTCCCGGAGCGCTTCGCGCTGTTCCGCGGACATCATGCCGAAGAAGGCGACGAGAGCGGCGGCGGGGTTGTCGCTCGTCGACCAGGCTTCGTTCATCAGTGCGGCCGAGTAGGCGGCGCGGGTGGAGACCGCCGTATATCGATAGGCGCGGCCTTCGGCTTCCCGGCGGACCCAGCCCTTCTGATGGAGATTGTCCATAACGGTCATGACCGTGGTGTACGCGATGGACCGTTCCTGCTGGAGGTCTTCCAGGACTTCCCGAACGGTGACCGGGCGGTTCCACTGCCACACCCGCGTCATGACGGCGTCTTCGAGTTCTCCCAAGGGGCGAGGCACAACAGCACGATAGTGCGGGTTGTGCGGAATTGCCCGACTATTCACTCGGCAACGCGCAACAAAAATCGGGCGCACGGCCGGTACGGCCGGGCGCCCGCGCGGAGGGGTCCGCGCTCTAGTTCTGCTGCTGGCGGGTGGCTTCGGCCCGGGCGATCACGGCGTCGACCGCCGCGTCCTCCTTGGACTTGTTGGAGCCGCCCTGGCTCTTCACGATCGTCACGACGAGGGCGATGAAGAACGCGGCCATCACGAAGGGGGGCACGAGCGCGGAGACGTAGTCCATGCCCCCAGCGTAGCCACACGCGCCCGGGCCGGTCCGGGTGGGTGAGGGGTGCGTCCCGCCCCGTCACCCGGACCTGCCGGGCGCGCTCACATGACGGCGAGCCCGGACGCCGGGGGCGGGGTGGGCTTGCGGCGCGGCGGGAAGACCTCGCCGGGGGTCGGGACCGGCCGTTCGGGGCGCGGGCGCTCCTTGGGCGCGGGCGCCGGCCGCGGCGGCTCCTCCCGGCCGCCCGCCAGGGTCAGCAGGCGGGTGCGGGGCGCGGGGGTGGTGCTCAGGCGCCGCCGTACGGAGCGCTCCGCGACGGCCCGGGCCCGCTCCAGCAGCGCGGCGGCAGCCGGATTGCCCCGCAGCGCGCGCAGGGCGGCAAGGTCGTCGGGGGTCGGCTCGTAGCCGGCGGCGAGGGCCTGCCGGAGCAGTTCCAGATAGCCGGAGAGGCTGCCGGGCAGGGCGCCCCGGTAGCGGGCCAGATCGTCCAGGACGAAGGCTCTGAGCCGGCCCGCCTCCCGGACCGCTTCGTCCACCGACTGCGCGAGGCGCAGGCAGTCCTGGACCTCCTCGGCCGCCAGGGGGGCCGAGGAGGACTGAAGGGCGTGGGCGAGCGAACGCCTGAGCACGTGCAGCTCAGCAGCGCTGAACGCCATGCCGCCGCGGGATCCGTAGGGCGTGGGCATGGGCCGAAGATACGCGCTAATCGGACAAAATCCCCTGAGGAGGGGCAGCTGCGGCGCGGCGCGGCCGGACGTCGGCTCCGGCCTCAGCCGGTCTCCTTGACCGCGCGCAGGAAGTCCGCCCAGGCGGCCTGGGTCGTGGCGAGGACCAGATGGGCGGGGTCGACGCGGTCGGCGACCTTCACGAGGGCTCCGGGGGTGACGGCGACGTAGACGCAGGCGTCGCCGTCGCCGCAGAACGAGGACTTCCGCCACGCGGGCTGAGCGGTCATGGTGTCTCCTCCGGGCACGGTGGCCGGTAATTGCGGTCAAAGGACGGTAACTCCGTGGCCGGTCCCCACCGGCGACTTTCGCGCAATTCGGCGTTTCGCCGCTTCCCTCCGGGGGTGCGGGTGGTACGGGCCGGACCGGACCGGGCCGGTGCAGGCGGGCGGCTGTTCGGCGGGGTCCGGGCGCGGCCGGGCCGGCGGGCCGCGGCGGGGCCGATTCCGGCCCCGCCCGGCGGCGTCAGATACGGGCCACGAAGGCCGAGACCGCCTCGTGGACGTCTGACTCCGTCCAGGACAGGCCCGGCTGCGTGACGTCCACCTCGGTCACCGCGAGGCCCGGCGGCCCCCCGGCCGACCAGCGGCGGAAGAGGACCGTGCCCGTCTCCTCCGCCTGCCGCAGGCCCGCGTCCGTCAGCCGGTCCGGGTCGTACGGCAGCCACACCTGGAACTGGTGCGTGTGCGGCTCCTCGGGGTGGACGCGCGACCACGGGACGCCGGACTTCGCGAGGGCCTCGCGCAGCGCCCCGGCCACCCTCCGCGCCTGGGCGACGTACGACGGCAGCCGCGGCAGCTCCCGCTCCAGCCCGGCCAGCGCGGCCAGGGCCTGCGGGAACTGGCGGAAGATCTGGCCCCCGTAGCGGTGGCGCCAGACCCTGGTCTCCTCGACGAACTCCCGCGACCCGGCCAGGGCCGCCCCGCTCAGGCCGCCGAGCGACTTGTAGAACGAGACGTAAACGGAGTCGGCGAGCCCGGCGATCTCCGGCAGCGGGCGGCCGAAGTGGACGGTGCACTCCCACAGCCGGGCGCCGTCGAAGTGGATCGCAGCCTCCCGCTCCCGGCCCGCCTCGACCAGCGCCTGAAGCTCCTCCCAGGTGGGCAGCAGGAACCCGGCCTCGCGCAGCGGCAGCTCCAGCATCAGCGTGCCGAAGGGCTCACGGACGGCCTCGACCTCCTCCGCGGTCATCTGGTGCGCCCCGGTCGTCGGGTGGACGACCCGCAGCCCGGAGACCGTCGACAGTGCCTCGCCCTCCCACATCTCCGGGTGGCTCATCGGGTGCAGCGCCACGACCGGGTTCCCGGTCCGGCCGGCCCAGCAGCGCAGGGCGACCTGCTGCGCCATCGTGCCGCTCGGGAAGAACGCGGCGTCCTGCGTCCCGAGCAGCTGCGCCACCCGCCGCTCCAGCTCCGCGACGACCCCGTCGCCGTAGATGTCGCCCGGCGCGTCCATGTCGTAGTCGTACGGGGCCTCGGCGAGCCCCGCCAGGGCTTCACCCACCGTGGCTTCGCGCGGACTGCGGGTCAGGGTCCTGTCCGCCGCCCGCCAGGCCGCCACGAGCCGGGCCGTGTGCTGCATTTCGTCGTCGCTGTCGCTCATGACCCCTGATCCTCGCCCCTCGTCACCGACCGGCCAAGAGCCCCACGGGCTAGCATGGCGGCGTATCGTCCGGTACCCCCGCGGACTGGAACGGAAGGCATTCCCCGCGTGAATCCATCACAGCAGCCACGCCCTGCCCGGCTCGCCGTCGGCGTCGTCGGGGCGGGCCGGGTCGGCCCGGCGCTGGCCCGTGCGCTCCAGCAGGCGGGCCACCGTCCCGTCGCCGTGTCGGGCGTCTCCGACACCTCCGTGCGCCGCGCCGCGCGGATGCTGCCCAACGTGCCGCTGGTGCCGCCCGCGCAGGTGCTGGAACTGTCCGACCTGGTCCTGCTGACCGTCCCCGACGACGCCCTGCCGGCGCTCGTGGAGGGGCTCGCGGAGACCGGGGCGGTCCGGCCCGGCCAGCTCCTCGTGCACACCTCGGGCCGGTACGGGACGGCCGTGCTCGACCCGGCGCGCCGGGCGGGCGCCCTGCCGCTGGCCCTGCACCCCGCGATGACCTTCACCGGCACCGAGGTCGACGTGCAGCGGCTGGCCGGCTGCTCCTTCGGCGTCACCGCCCCCGACGAGCTGCGGCTGGCCGCCGAGGCCCTGGTCATCGAGATGGGCGGGGAGCCCGAGTGGATCGCCGAGGAGAACCGCGCGCTCTACCACGCGGCACTCGCCCTGGGTGCGAACCACCTGGTCACGCTGGTCGCCCAGTCGCTGGAGCTGCTGCGCAAGGCCGGGGTCGCGCACCCCGACCGGATGCTCGGCCCGCTGCTCGGCGCGGCCCTCGACAACGCCCTGCGCTCCGGGGACGCCGCCCTGACCGGGCCGGTGGCCCGCGGCGACGCGGGGACGGTCGCCGCGCACGTCGCGGAGCTGCGCCGGCACGCGCCGGGCGCTGTCGCCGGGTACCTGGCCATGGCCCGCACCACCGCCGACCGGGCCCTCGCGCACGGTCTGCTCAAGCCCGAACTCGCCGAGGACCTGCTCGGCGTACTCGCCGACACGGACCCTGACGGGGGCGATCAGTGACCGAGCTGCTGCTGCACACCGCCGATGAGCTGCACAAGCTGCCGCGCACCGGACGGCGGGCCGTGGTGATGACCATGGGCGCCCTCCACGAGGGCCACGCCACCTTGATCCGTACCGCCCGCGAACAGGCCGGGCCCGAGGGCCAGGTCGTCGTCACCGTCTTCGTCAACCCGCTGCAGTTCGGGGCGGGTGAGGACCTCGACCGCTACCCCCGCACCCTCGACGCGGACCTCTCGATCGCCGAAGAGGCGGGCGCCGACGCGGTGTTCGCCCCCGCCGTCGACGAGGTCTACCCGGGCGGGGACCCGCAGGTGCGCGTCAGCGCCGGCCCGATGGGCGAGCGCCTCGAAGGGGCCACCCGTCCCGGCCACTTCGACGGGATGCTGACCGTCGTCGCCAAGCTGCTCCACCTGACCCGCCCCGACCTGGCCCTCTTCGGCCAGAAGGACGCGCAGCAACTGGCCCTGATCCGGAGGATGGTGACCGACCTGAACTTCCCCGTGGAGGTGGTCGGCGTGCCGACCGTCCGCGAGGAGGACGGCCTGGCCCTGTCGTCCCGCAACCGCTACCTCTCCCCCGCGGACCGGCAGACCGCCCTGGCGCTGTCCCGCGCCCTGTTCGCCGGACGCGACCGGCTCGCCGCGCAGGCGGCGCTGCGGGCCCGCGCCGAGGCCGCCCCGGCCACCGACGAGCGGGCCACCGCGCTGGCCAGGCTGGGCGAGATCCGCGCCTCGGCCGACGCGCACGCCGTCTCGGCGGCCTGCGCGGGCCTGCCGGACGCGGTCCGGGCCGCGGCGGCCCACGTGCTGGACGACGCGGCCCGCTCGGAGCCGCCGCTCGTGCTGGACTACCTGGCGCTGGTGGACCCGAAGGACTTCACCGAGGCCGGTCCCGACTTCACCGGGCAGGCCGTGCTGGCCGTCGCCGCGAAGGTGGGCACGACCCGGCTGATCGACAACATCCCATTGGAATTCGGAGCACACTCGTGAGCACCCCTGGCAGAGGCCCGGCCGGCAGCACCGGCATACGGCTGCACGCGCCGGCGCCCGGCTGGTCCCTCGACGCCGACGTCGTGGTCGTCGGCTCCGGTGTGGCGGGTCTGACCGCCGCTCTGCGCTGCGCGGCCGCGGGCCGCCGTACCGTCGTGGTCACCAAGGCCCGGCTCGACGACGGCTCCACCCGCTGGGCGCAGGGCGGCATCGCCGCGGCGCTCGGCGAGGGCGACAGCCCCGAGCAGCACCTCGACGACACCCTGGTGGCGGGCGCCGGCCTGTGCGACGAGGAGGCCGTACGGCTGCTCGTCACCGAGGGCCCGGACGCGGTGCGGCGGCTGATCGACACCGGCGCGGTCTTCGACACCTCCACCGAGACCGGGGAGATAGAGCTGACCCGGGAGGGCGGGCACCACCGCCGGCGGATCGCGCACGCGGGCGGCGACGCCACCGGCGCCGAGATCTCGCGGGCACTGGTCGAGGCCGTGCACGCCGCGGGCATCGAGACCGTGGAGAACGCTCTCGTCCTCGACCTCCTGCAGGACGCGCAGGGCCGTACGGCCGGTGTCACCCTGCACGTCATGGGCGAGGGCCAGCACGACGGCGTCGGCGCCGTCCACGCCCCGGCCGTGATCCTCGCGACCGGCGGCATGGGCCAGGTCTTCTCCGCCACGACCAACCCGTCGGTGTCCACCGGCGACGGCGTGGCGCTCGCGCTGCGCGCCGGGGCCGAGGTCTCCGACCTGGAGTTCGTGCAGTTCCACCCGACGGTGCTGTTCCTCGGGCCGGACGCCGAGGGGCAGCAGCCGCTGGTGTCGGAGGCGGTGCGGGGCGAGGGCGCACACCTCGTCGACGGGGACGGCGTGCGCTTCATGGTCGGCCAGCACGAGCTCGCCGAGCTGGCCCCGCGCGACATCGTCGCCAAGGGCATCATGCGCCGCATGCAGGAGCAGGGCGCGCAGCACATGTACCTGGACGCCCGGCACTTCGGCGCGCGGATGTGGGAGCAGCGCTTCCCGACCATCCTCGCCGCCTGCCGCGCGCACGGCATCGACCCGGTGACGGAGCCCATCCCGGTGGCGCCCGCCGCGCACTACGCCTCCGGCGGCGTACGGACCGACCTGCAGGGGCGCACGACCGTCCCCGGCCTGTACGCCTGCGGCGAGGTCGCGTGCACGGGCGTGCACGGCGCGAACCGGCTCGCCTCCAACTCGCTGCTGGAGGGGCTGGTCTTCGCCGAGCGGATCGCGGAGGACATCACCACGCAGGAGTACGGCGGCAACGGCCCCGGCGTCCCGGTCCCCTCGACCGGCCCGCTGCAGCCCGCCGGTGCCCGGTACGAGATCCAGCGGATCATGACGGACGGCGCGGGCGTGCTCCGTTCCGCCCGTTCGCTGGAAGCGGCGGCCGAGGCCCTCGAAGGGCTGTACGCCACCGCCCTGAACGATCTCGAAGCACACGGCAAGACCGCCGAACCCGGTGTGGACACCTGGGAGGCCACCAACCTGCTGTGCGTGGCACGGGTCCTGGTCGCCGCCGCGCGGCGGCGCGAGGAGACCCGCGGCTGCCACTGGCGCGAGGACCACCCGGACCGGGACGATGCCCGGTGGCGCCGCCACCTCGTGGTCCGGCTCTCGGCCACCGAGAGGCGGGCCCTGGTCGTCGTACCCACCGACTCCGCGGACTTCCCGTCCGTGCACCCCCTGAGCAACCCGAGCCTGGAGCAGTGACCGTGAGCACCCCCGAACTTCCCCTCATCGACCAGAACGACGGCGGCTGCGGCGACGACTGCGCCTGCGGCGACGGCGAGGAGAGCGGCCTCGACCCGGCGCTCGCCGAGCTGCTGGCGGACGCGGGCCTGGACCCCGTCGAGGTCGAGGACATCGCCCACATGGCGCTCTCCGAGGACCTCGACGGCGGCGTGGACGTCACCACCGTGGCCACGGTCCCCGAGGACGCCGAGGCCGTCGCCGACTTCGTCGCCCGCGAGGACGGTGTCGTGGCGGGCCTGCGCATCGCCGAGGCGGTGTTCTCCGTGGTGTGCACGGAGGCCTTCGAGGTGGAGCGGCACGCGGAGGACGGCGACACCGTCAAGGCCGGCGAGGTGCTGCTGTCGGTCCGCGCCCGCACCCGCGACCTGCTGACGGCCGAGCGCAGCGCGCTGAACATCCTGTGCCGGCTCTCCGGCATCGCGACGGCCACCCGCCGCTGGGCCGACGTCCTGGAGGGCACGAAGGCCAGGGTCCGCGACACCCGCAAGACCACGCCGGGCCTGCGTTCGCTGGAGAAGTACGCGGTCCGCTGCGGCGGCGGCGTCAACCACCGCATGTCCCTGTCGGACGCGGCGCTGGTGAAGGACAACCACGTGGTGGCCGCCGGCGGCGTCGCGCAGGCCTTCAACGCGGTGCGCGAGGCGTTCCCGGACGTCCCGATCGAGGTCGAGGTCGACACGATGCACCAGGTCCGTGAGGTCCTGGACGCGGGCGCCGACCTGATCCTGCTGGACAACTTCACGGTTCCGGAGACCGAGGAGGCCGTCACGCTGGTGGCCGGCCGCGCGGTGCTGGAGTCCTCGGGCCGGCTGACGCTGGACACCGCCCGCGCGTACGCGGACACCGGGGTGGACTACCTGGCGGTCGGCGGGCTGACCCACTCCTCGCCGATCCTGGACATCGGTCTCGATCTGCGCGAGGCGGTGTAACCCGTGCTGCTCACCATCGACGTAGGCAACACCCACACGGTCCTGGGCCTGTTCGACGGTGACGAGATCGTCGAGCACTGGCGCATCTCGACCGACCCGCAGCGCACGGCCGACGAGATGGCCGTGCTGATGCAGGGGCTGATGGGCATGCACCCGATGCTCGGCAGCGAGCTGGGCGACGGGATCCACGGCATCGCGATCTGCTCGGCGGTGCCGTCGGTCCTGCACGAGCTCCGCGAGGTGACCCGCCGCTACTACGGCGACGTGCCCGCTGTGATCGTGGAGCCGGGCACGAAGACGGGCGTGCCGATCCTGATGGACAACCCGAAGGAGGTCGGCGCGGACCGCATCGTGAACGCGGTCGCGGTGGTCGAGCTCTACGGGGGCCCGGCGATCGTGGTGGACCTCGGTACGGCGACCACCTTCGACGCGGTGTCCGCGAAGGGCGAGTACGTGGGCGGGGTGATCTCCCCGGGCATCGAGATCTCGATGGACGCGCTCGGCGTACGGGGCGCCCAGCTGCGCAAGATCGAGCTGGCCCGGCCGCGCCACGTGATCGGCAAGTCCACGGTCGAGGCGATGCAGTCGGGCGTGATCTACGGTTTCGCGGGTCAGGTCGACGGGGTCGTGGCCCGGATGGCCAAGGAGCTGGCCGGGCCGAACGGCGATCCGGACGACGTCCGGGTCATCGCGACCGGCGGTCTGGCCCCGATGGTGCTCGGCGAGTCGTCGGTGATCGACGACCACGAGCCGTGGCTGACGCTGATCGGGCTGCGGCTGGTGTACCAGCGCAACGTGCCGAACTTCGAGTAGTCGGGTGGCCCGGTCCCTGCCTTCGGGGGCGGGACCGGGACCCCGCCGCGGGCGGCCGGCCGTGCGTCAGCACGGGTGCGGGCGGGTCAGCATCCGGCGCAGGGCGGCACGCCAGGGGCGGCGGGCCTCGCCGCCGTCCAGGACGGCCTGGAACTGCTGGTAGGAGCGGGCGGCGCGGACGACGGCCACGTCGTCGCGCCCGGGCGGCGGGGGCATGGGGTCCCCGTGCTGGGACGCGCGGTAGGTGTCGATGAGGTACTGCTCGATCGCTGTCATGACTCCACCCTCACCCCGTCGGCCCCGCCGCGCACGACGGTTGACGTTCCCCGTCAACCGTCCGGCCGGAAAGCGCCCGCGGGGCCGTCGGCAGCGCGGCCGCGGGGGCGGTCGTACGCCGGTCGTGATCACTCGACCGGCGGCCGCGCCGGGGCCCGCGCGGCCACCCGTACGGCAGGCGCCGGGTGCCCGGACCGGACGCCCCCGACGTGCGGGAACGGACAGAATGGCCCGATGAGCGTCACCATCGACATCGCCGGGCTCCCCCAGGAGCGGATCACCTTCGCGCCCTCCCCGCTCGCGGAGCTCTGCATGGCCCTGCACGCTCTCTCGCAGCCGTCGCACCACCCGCGGCTCGCCTCCTGGACGACCGCCACCTCCGCCTCGCTCGATCCGTGTCTCGCGGACCGCCTGCTGGAGGCCGAGTTCATGTGGCGCAGTTCCTTCTCCGACATCTTCATGGCCTTCGCCGGGGTCCCCGGTGGGTCCGGACGGCCGGCGGCGACGCTCGCCGAGGAGCTCGACGTGGTCGACCGGCTGGACGACGAGCGGTTCGTGGGGGCCGCCCTGGAGCACTGCTGGCTGGGGCTCTACAACGAGGGCGGCGGGCCCTCGCCGCTGAAGGACGCGGCGGCCCGGGCCAGGGCGCTGGAGGCGGCCGCCGCCCGCGGCCCCGGCCCCCTGGCCTTCTCCGTGCGGCTGCTGGACGACACCGCGGCCGTGCGGGTGTGGCTCAGGCGGCTCCTGGAGGACTGCGACGAGGCGTTCTTCGCCGAGACGTGGAAGCGCCTTGAGCCCGGGCAGAGCGCCGACGCCCGGCACAAGGCCGAGCTGCTGCGCCGCAAGGGCCTGCCGGCCGCGCTGAAGGACGTCTCGACGGCGCTGAGCGTCGACGAGGGCCTCACGACCGTCACCGCCGACAAGATGGTCCACGGGACCACCACGGCCACCGATCCCCGAATAGGCAGCGGCCTCGTCTTCGTGCCGACCGACTTCGGCTGGCCGCACCTGCTGGTGCTGCACGCACCGCGGTGGCGGCCGGTGGTCCACTATCCGCTCGACACCCCCGGGCCGGCCTCCGGGCCGGGCTCGGTGGAGCTGCTCCAGCGGCGGATGGAGGCACTGGCGCACCCGATGCGGATGATGCTGTGCCGGAGTCTGGCCCGGGCGCCGTACACGACGAGCGAACTGGCGAACGTGTACGGGATCACCGCGCCGGAGGTGTCGCGGCACCTGGCCGTCCTGAAAAGGGCCGGTCTGATGCATACGCGGAGGCAAGGCCGCTATGCCCAACACCAGTTGGATCTGGGTGCTGTCGCCCGCATCGGGTCCGACTTCATCGAGGGCATCCTCCGGTAGGTCCTCCGACGGGACCAACCGGCAGGTGGATGGCCGGATTTGACCGGCCCAGACTCACCGATATACGGAATTCATAAACCGAAATCAGCGAAAACTCTGGCCATGATGGCCGCTTGCTGTCTAACGTGCGCTCACTGTTCCCCCACGTAACGCGCACCGCGTCCGCAGGACCGGCCCGCCGCGTTCCGCTGCGCTGTGCCTGCTCCGCCCTGTCGTGCCCCGCTACGCCTGCCCTGCTCGCCTGTCGTGGAAGGACCTTCATGCCCTCACGCCGTATAGCCGCAGCAACCGCCGCCCTGGCAGCCGCGGCCCTCGTCTCTCCCCTGCTGCTCGCCGGACCGGCCGGTGCCACCGGAAGCCCGCAGAGCGATGCCGCCAAGGCGGACGCGCTGGCCCGGAAGCTGGTCAAGGACGCGACCGGCAAGGGAGCCTTCAACCACCTCAAGGTCCTGCAGTCGATCGCCGACTACAACAACGGCAACCGGGCGGCCGGTTCCAAGGGCCACGAGCAGTCGGCCAAGTACGTCGAGGCCGTGATGAAGGCGGCCGGCTACAAGGTCACCCGCAACGAGTTCGACTTCGTCTTCGTCGAGACCATCGAGGAGAAGCTCACCGTCAACGGTGCGAACGGGCGCGACGTCCCGATCCACCTGATGACGTACACGGCGAACTCCCCCGAGGGCGGTGTGACGGCCCCGGTCGCCGTCGCCCCGGTCGACGCGGACGGGACCAACGGCTGCGAGCCCGGCGACTTCGCCGCCGGCGCCTTCACCGGCAAGATCGCCCTGGTCAAGCGCGGCGGCTGCACCTTCGCGGTGAAGCAGCAGAACGCGGCGGCCGCCGGTGCGGTCGGCGCGGTCATCTACAACAACACCGCGGGCGCCCTGAACGGCACCATCGGCGACCCGGCCGCGGGCAAGGTCCCCACGGGCGGCATCACCCAGGAGGACGGCGAGAAGCTGGCCGCCGAGGCCGCCGCCGGCCCGGTCGAGCTCACCCTCGACATCCGCGAGCTGCGGGAGAACCGCAAGACCTTCAACGTCGTCGCCGAGACCAAGGGCGGCGACGAGAACAACACGGTCTTCCTCGGCGCCCACCTCGACTCGGTCGCGGCCGGGCCGGGCATCAACGACAACGGATCCGGCTCCGCCGGCATCCTCCAGGTCGCCCAGCGGCTCGCGAGCGAGCAGAAGAAGATCAAGAACAAGGTCAAGTTCGCCTGGTGGTCGGCGGAGGAGTTCGGCCTGCTCGGCTCCGAGGCCTACGTCGCCGGTCTGACCGACGCCCAGAAGAAGCAGATCAAGCTCTACCTCAACTTCGACATGATCGGCTCGCCGAACGCCGCGTACTTCGTGTACGACGGCGACGACTCGGACGGCGTCGGCGCTGGCCCGGGCCCGGAGGGCTCCGCCCAGCTGGAGAAGGGGATCACCGACTTCCTCGACTCCAAGAAGATCCCGCACGCCGGCACGGACTTCTCCGGCCGCTCGGACTACGGCCCGTTCATCGAGGTCGGCATCCCCTCCGGCGGCACCTTCACCGGCGCCGAGGGCATCAAGACGCCCGAAGAGGCCGCGAAGTTCGGCGGCCAGGCCGGTGTCGCCTACGACGTGAACTACCACGGCAAGGGTGACGACATCACCAACATCGACCAGAAGGCGCTCGACATCAACGTCGACGTCATCGCGGACGCGGTCGGCCACTACGCCTACGACCTCGCCCCGCTGTCGAAGCCGGTCGTCTCGACGCCGACCCCCGGCGGCAGCGGCGGTGGCGGCGGTCTGCACCCGGGCCACGACGAGGTCAAGCAGTAGCCTTCGGCGCCAGCGCGGTGTCATGAGGAGGGGCCGGATCCCGATCGGGGTCCGGCCCCTCCCCCGTGTCCGCCACCGGCCGGCTGCTCCTGCGGACGCGGGCCGCGCAGCTCAGGCCCGCGTCGGCTCGGACTCCGGCCCCGGCCCCCGCCCCGGCCCCGGCCCCGGCCAGGGGGGCACGCCCACCGGCTGGACCAGCCAGCCGAAGGCGCCCAGGCCGGAGCGGGAGGTCAGCTCCGCCGCCTCGCCGGCCGAGGCCAGGGCCCGTACGTAGGCCGCCGGATCCGAGGAGGCCAGGGCGAGCGGGGGCCGCTCACCCGAGACCCCGAGAGCGGTCAGGGCCTCGCGCTGGGTCAGCAGCACCGATCCCGGCCCGGCGCAGGCGTCCAGCGCCACGTGGGCGGTGACGTCGCAGCTGCCGTCCGGGACGGCCGGAACCTCCCGGCCGCCCCGGAAGCCCGTCAGGGTGCCGAACGGGGGCCGGGCCTGCCGGGTGTGGGCGTAGTCCACCGCCACCGCCAGGCCCCGCTCCAGGCTCCCGGCGGCCGCCGCCCAGGCCTCGTCGCGCGGGCGGCCGATCTCCGCGCGGCCGCCGCCCGGCCACCACCGCTCCAGCCAGGCCCGGTCCGCGTCCTCCAGCGGGCCGCCGCGGCTCTCCGTACCGTCCGGCGCGACCAGGACGTAGTGTCCGTCCTCGGCGACGTCGAGGGGGACGTTGTCCAGCCATTCGTTGGCGAAGAGCAGCCCGGTCACCCCCTCGGGCACCTCCCCGGTCCAGCGGATCCGCGGGTCGAGCCCCTCGGGCCGCCCGGCCCGTTCCACGGCGTACGGGCGCACGCGCGCGGCCGTTCCCGGGTCCAGCGCGGCGAGCACCCCCGACAGCAGCTCCGCCCGGCCGGCCCCCACGTCGACGAGGTCGAGCTCGCGCGGCCGCCCGAGCTCCGCGTCCACCCACCGCAGCAGCCGGGCCACGGCCCCCGCGAACAGGGCGGAGGCGTGCACGGAGGTACGGAAGTGGCCGGCCGGACCCGGGCCTGCGGGGCGCACGTAGAAGCCGCCGGGCCCGTACAGCGCGGCGTCCATCGCAACTCGCCACCGGACCGCAGCGGTGGGTTCACCAGGAGTGCTCATCACCGAAGGCTATGCTCACCCTCCACCTTGGGGAGTATGTCCCCGGTGTCAGGTTCGGACCTCTGGTTGACTCCAGCACCTATCACCGTTCCCTACTCTGGGTTACGTGCAGCGCCTCTACGACTTCCTCCGCAGACACCCGACGGGCGTCGACAGCTTCTGGGCTGTGCTCTTCTTCGGGGTCTCGATGCTGAACGTCACGGGCGAGCCCGACATCAGCCGACCCCTGAAGATCGCCGCCGTCCCCGTGGTGATCGCTCTGAGCACGGCCCTGGCCCTGCGCCGCAAGTGGACGCAGGCGATGTTCTGGCTCACCCTCGGGGCGGGTCTGCTCCAGCTGGGCGCGGGGATCGTCGCGGGGTTCTACGACATCGCCATGTTCGTGATCCTCTACACGGTCGCCGCGAGCGAGGTCCCGCGCTGGGTCTCGCGCACCGCCCTGGGCTGGGGGCTGGTGGCCGCGCCGCTCTACTTCCTGCGGTACGGCGTGGACAAGGGCACCAACGACGTCGACAACGTCCTCTTCGCTATCTTCATGATCGTCCCCTTCGTCCTGGCCTGGGTGCTGGGCGACTCCCTGCGCACCCGGCGGGCCTATTACGCCCAGCTGGTCGAGCGCAACCACCGGCTGGAGAAGGAGCGCGAGGCCCAGTCCAAGGTGGCCGTGGCCGCCGAGCGCGCCCGGATCGCCCGCGAGCTGCACGACGTCGTCGCCCACAACGTCTCGGTGATGGTGGTCCAGGCGGACGGCGCCGCGTACGTCATGGACGTGGCCCCCGAGCAGGCCAAGGAGGCCCTCCAGACCATCTCCGGCACCGGCCGCCAGGCCCTCGCCGAGATGCGCCGGCTGCTCGGCGTCCTGCGCACGGGCGAGCCCCAGGAGTCCGAGGACTACGTGCCGCAGCCCGACGTCGAGCAGATCGAGGTCCTGGTCGAGCAGGTGCGGGCGGCCGGGCTCACGGTGGACTTCGAGGTCGAGGGCGCCCCGCGGCAGCTGCCCAGCGGCGTCGAGCTGACGGCGTACCGGATCGTGCAGGAGGCGCTGACCAACACCCGCAAGCACGGCGGCCCCGACGCGAAGGCCAGCGTCCGCCTGGTCTATTTCGACGACGGGCTCGGCCTGCTGGTCGAGGACGACGGCCGCGGCGCGGCCCACGAGCTGTACGAGGACGGCGGCGCGGACGGCGCCGGACACGGGCTGATCGGCATGCGCGAGCGGATCGGTATGGTCGGCGGAACCCTGGACGCGGGGCCGCGGCCCGGTGGCGGCTTCCGGATCAGCGCACTGCTGCCCCTGAAGAAGAGATGACGAGGACGAGGTAACTGATGTCCATCCGAGTGATGCTGGTCGACGACCAGGTCCTGCTGCGCACCGGCTTCCGCATGGTGCTCGCCGCCCAGCCGGACATGGAGGTCGTCGCCGAGGCGGGCGACGGCCTGGAGGCGCTGGAGGTGCTGCGGGCCACGAAGGTGGACGTGGTGCTGATGGACGTCCGCATGCCGAGGCTCGACGGCGTCGAGGCGACGCGGCGGATCTGCGAGCTTGCGGAACACCCGAAGGTGATCATCCTGACCACCTTCGACCTGGACGAGTACGCCTTCTCGGGCCTGAAGGCGGGCGCGAGCGGCTTCATGCTGAAGGACGTGCCGCCGGCCGAACTGCTCGGCGCCATCCGCTCGGTGCACAGCGGGGACGCGGTGGTGGCCCCGTCCACGACGCGGCGCCTGCTGGACCGCTTCGCGCCGATGCTGCCGACGACGACGCAGGAGCCGGAGCACAAGGAGATCGAGCGGCTGACGGAGCGCGAGCGCGAGGTCATGCTGCTGGTGGCACAGGGGCTGTCGAACGGCGAGATCGCGGCGCGGCTGGTCCTGTCGGAGGCGACGGTGAAGACCCACGTGGGCCGCATCCTGACCAAGCTGGGCCTGCGCGACCGGGTGCAGGTGGTGGTCCTGGCCTACGAGACGGGCCTGGTCCGCGCGGGCGGCGGGGCCGGCTAGTGCCCCGGTGGTGGCGCGTCTCGTTCAGGCGGACGAGGACACCGTCCGCCGCGTGACGGAACGCCTCGCGGCCGATCCGGATCGGCCGCGAGGCCCTGCGGGTGCCTACGGGCCCGCCGTCAACGCGTCAGACGGAAATGAACGATGGTGGCGTCATCGGTTGATTCGATGTCGGGGTAGTGGAACCGCAGCCTGTCCTGCAGCTCGGCGAGATCACGAAACCCGTCGGCGACAGCGTCCGCCTCGGTCAACTCGGCAACGCTCTTGGAAGTGATCCGAGTGACCACACCGGAGAGCACCACCTCGTCATCCAACTCGAACACCATGTTCACCGGGCCCGTCTCCACCGGGTCACGGAACCGCACCGTGGTCGTCTTCCGCCCGGTGCGTACAGCCTCGAGATAGGCGCGATGGAAATGCAGGGTCTGCATCGCGGCCGAGCACGGCGCTCCGTCGGACGCTGCGGACTGCTCCCCCCAGACGTAGGCATGGGGCAGGAGATCGGTGATCGCGACACTGCGAATGCCGCCGGCTGCCGGCACGAGGACGCGGATACCCGGGTGGTGGTCGAGCAGGACCTGCCGGTCCCGGCCACACGGCGCGAGCACGCCGCGCCCCCTATCACCGACGGCAGCAATCGCCGTCAGCTCGCGTGCTCCCGCAGCACGCGCATGCCCGAGCGCCACCAACTCCGCGCAAGGTCCGCCGGTGAAGTGATAGAGGTTGATACCACCGAACATCCGGCCCTGTGCGTCTCTCACGGCTGCCCCGACGGTGTGCACCTCACCGTCACCGTTGGTCTCGACGACGCGCTGGGCGAACTCGACCAGCTCCAGGTCTTCTTCCGTCGGCAGATTCATCGTGCTGTCCATCCGACAGACACTACTCATGCAACGTTCCCGAGCCATGTGACCCGGTGAACGTCCGCGATCAGAGCACTGGCCGGCCTCACGCCTGCAGGTCGGTCTGCGTCATCCAGCGGTCCGGGCGGGCGCTCGCGCGGGAGGTGTGGGAGCGGGCGGCCTGGTCGTGCAGGAGCCGCGCGGCCTCGGAGGCCGCCCGCAGCCGGGCGGTGACCGTGCCGTTCGCGCCGGTGTCCACGTGGACGTCGGCGACGCCGCGGGCGCGGGCCCACGGGCCCTGGGAGAAGCGGACGCTCTGCACCTTGGCGTGCGGGACGATCTCCGTACGCCGGCACAGGCGGCCGTGCCGGGCGGCGAACACCTCCGGGGAGAGCGCCAGGGCGTAGCCCTTCCACCACACCGGGACCACCCAGCGCGATCCGGTGTCCGGGGAGCCCGAGAAGGACAGGCCCGCCAGGTCCACCCCGGGCAGGACGCGGGCGATCACGGCGTACGCGGCGGCCCGGGAGGCCACCGGCACCAGGACCTCGTTCTTCGACCCGGCCACGGCCAGCTCCACGCGGACCCGGTCGCTGCGCCGCCACAGCAGCGGCTCCACGATCCGTACGGTCTGCACGCGGCCCGGCGGCACGGTCTCGTGGGCGCGGTCCAGCATCCCGTGGTCCAGGCGCAGCCCGTCCGGGGACTCGGCGACCCGCCAGTCGTACTCGGTGAGGAAGCGGCCGACGGTGGCCGCCCAGACCCCGCCCAGCATCGGCAGGAGGGTGACGACGGCCGCCCACGGGCTGGAGCTGATCCACCACACGAAGAACGGCGCGATGATCCCGCCGGCCAGCGCGGCCCAGACGCCGAGGCTGAGCGCCAGCGAGACGGCGAGCTCGCGCGGGGTCACCCGCAGCAGTTCGCGCTGCGGGGCCTCGCCGAGGCGCACCGCCTCCTCGGGGGCGAAGCCGGCGGCGCGTGCCAGGAGCTCGGCGCGCAGGGCGACGGCCTCCTGCTCGCCGAGGAAGGACAGCTGGTCCTTCTCCTCGGTGCCGATGACGTCGAGGCGCAGGCTCGCGACTCCGGTCAGCCGGGCCAGCAGGGGCCGGGTGACGTCGACGGCCTGGAGCCGGTCCAGCCGGATGTGCGCGGTGCGGCGGAAGAGCAGCCCGGTGCGGATGCGCAGTTCGGTGTCGGTCACGGCGTAGTGGGTGAACCACCAGCTCAGGAAGCCGTACACGCCGAACATCAGGACGACGCCGACCAGCGTCGCCAGCCGTAGGAGCGTGGAGAGGTCCGCCACCCAGCGCGCCGCCCGGTCGCCCTGCTGGGCGAGGATGCCGACGGTCGCGGCGATCGGCACCCAGGCGCGGCGCAGCGGCGTGAAGGGGTGCAGCCGGCGCTCGGCCCCCGGCCCGCCACCGGCGGGACCGGCAGGAGGGGCGGGAGGGGTACCGGCGGGGCCGGCCGGGTCGGCGCTCACAGGCCCGCCGACCTTGCCTCGCCGAGGGCGGCGAGCCGGTCGCGCAGCCGCTCCGCCTCGGCCGGCACCAGCCCGGGGATCCGGGCGTCGGTGGCCGCCGCCGCCGTGTGCAGCTGGAGGGAGGCCAGGCCGAAGCGCCGCTCCAGCGGGCCCGAGGTGACCTCGACCAGCTGCATCCGGCCGTACGGGACCACGGTCTGCTCCCGCCACAGCACCCCCCGGCTGATCAGCAGGTCGTCGGCGCGCTCGGCGTACCGCCAGGACCGCCAGTTGCGGCCGATGAGCACCCAGCCCCAGGCCCCCACGGCGAGCCAGAACGCCCCCACCGCCGCCCACGCCGGCCCCACGAGCAGGCCGAGCAGCAGCCCGGTCGCCACCGCCAGCAGACAGGTCCAGCCCACGAGCAGCGTCCGCCGCAGGGTGAGCAGCCCGCCCGGCAGCCCGACCCAGCCGGGCTCGCCCGTCTCACCCTTCGTCCCCGTATCCATCCCCCCACCTTAGGACTGAGACAATGCCCGCATGACGGAGACCACGGTCGGCATCGGCGGAGCGGCGGAGAGCACCGACATGGTGCTCAACATCGGCCCCCAGCACCCTTCCACGCACGGCGTGCTGCGCCTGCGCCTCGTCCTGGACGGCGAGCGGATCGCCAGCGCCGAACCGGTGGTCGGTTACATGCACCGCGGTGCCGAGAAGCTCTTCGAGGCCCGTGACTACCGACAGATCGTGATGCTCGCGAACCGTCACGACTGGCTGTCCGCGTTCTCGAACGAGCTCGGCGTGGTCATGGCGGTCGAGCGGATGCTCGGCATGGAGGTCCCCGAGCGGGCCGTGTGGATGCGGACCCTGCTGGCCGAGCTGAACCGGGTGCTGAACCACCTGATGTTCCTCGGCTCGTACCCGCTCGAACTGGGCGGGATCACCCCGATCTTCCACGCGTTCCGCGAGCGCGAGGAGCTCCAGGCCGTCATGGAGGAGATCTCCGGCGGCCGCATGCACTACATGTTCAACCGCGTGGGCGGCCTCAAGGAGGACCTCCCGGCCGGCTGGCTCGGCCGGGCCCGCGCCGCGATCGCCGACGTCCGCACCCGGATGGACGTCTACGACAATCTGGTGCGCGGGAACGAGATCTTCCGCGGCCGTACCCGCGGCGTCGGGGTCCTGTCCGCCGAGGCGGTGCACGCGTACGGGGTCTCCGGCCCGATCGCCCGCGCCTCCGGCGTCGACTTCGACCTGCGCCGCGACGAGCCGTACCTGGCCTACGGCGAGCTCCAGGACGTCCTGAAGGTGGTCACCCGCACCGAGGGCGACTGCCTGGCCCGCTTCGAGTGCCTGCTGGAGCAGACCCACAACGCCCTCGACCTCGCCGTGGCCTGCCTGGACCGGATGGACGACCTCCCGCCGGGTCCCATCAACCAGCGCCTGCCCAAGGTCCTGAAGGCGCCCGAGGGGCACACCTACGCCTGGACCGAGAACCCGCTGGGCATCAACGGCTACTACCTGGTCTCCAAGGGGGAGAAGACCCCGTACCGGCTGAAGCTGCGCAGCGCCTCCTACAACAACATCCAGGCGCTGGCCGTGCTGCTGCCGGGGCAGCTGGTCGCGGACATGGTGTCGATCCTGGGCTCGCTGTTCTTCGTGGTCGGCGACATCGACAAGTAGCCGTAATTCAAAGGGAGTAGGGCCTTCCGCGCCTAGCCTGGCCCGATGACATCGGACTTCTTCGACGGCTACCTGCGCCGCCTCGGCGCCGCCGACCTCGGCCTCGGCACCCCCAGTGCCGAGGGGCTGTTCGCGCTCCAGCGCGCGCACCTGGAGCGCATCGCCTACGAGAACATCGACATCCAGCTCGGCCGGCCGCCGGGCATCGACCCGGAGCTGTCGGTGCGGCGGTTCGCCGAGGGGCGGGGCGGCTACTGCTTCCACCTGAACGGCGCCTTCGCCCTGCTCCTGGAGTCCCTGGGCTACGAGGTGACCCGGCACGTCGGGGCCGTGAGCGCCGACGCCGCGTCGCGCGCGGTCCGGGGCGACCACCTCGCGCTGACCGTCCGGGTCGGGGGCGCGGAGTACTGGGTGGACGCCGGGCTCGGGGACATGGGCCCGTACGAGCCGCTGCCGCTCGTCGCGGGCCCGTACGAGCAGAACGGTTTCACCTACTCCCTGGAACGGCTGGACCCGCTGGAGGGCGAGGGCCCGGGCTGGTCCTTCTTCGCTTCTTCGGGCGGCGCGCGCCGGATGAACTTCCGTGACGCCCCGGCGGCGACGGCCGATTTCGAGGGGATGCACGCATGGCTGTCCACGAACGAGGAGTCGCCCTTCGTGCGGGTCTTCGCGGTGTTCCGGCGCGACGCGGGCGGCACCGACGGCCTGCGCGGGAAGGTCCTGACCCGCCTGGAGGGCGGGAAGCAGACGGACGAGCGGGTGCTGTCCGGACCGGAGGAACTCCTCGCGGTCCTGGGCGGGCTCTTCGGGCTGGACCTCGGCGACCTGACCCCGGCCGACAGGGCGGCCCTGTGGGCCCGGGTGGAGCGGGTGCACGAGGTGTGGTCGGCCCAGCGGCGGGCCGCGGCGCAGCCGGTGCGGGACTGATGTCGGTGCGGCAGGGCAGACTTGGCGGCATGTCCCACTCCCCCCGCCGGGCCTGCCCCGCCTGCGGCCGCGACTGCGCCGTCACCGCGGGCCGCATCGCCCGCCACGACCCGCCCGCCTCGCGCGGCGACCTGGTGTCCTGCCCCGGGTCGCGGGCCCGGGTGGTGCTCGGCGCCTCCGCACCGACGCTGGACGGCTTCGTCCTGCCCGAAGTGCCGGGACAGCTGCCGCTGTTCTGAGGCGCCGCGCCGGCCGTCAGGCCTCCTCGGCGGCCAGCAGCTGGATCAGGCGCGAGCTGCTCTCGTCGCCGAAGCCGGCCTCGACCCCGCGGCGGTACAGCTCCGCGTGCGCGGCCAGGATCGCGGTGTCCACGCCCGAGTCGGCCGCGGTGTGCAGGATGTGCTCGACGCTGGCGGCGCACATCGTCAGGCGCTGGTCCTCGCCGCTGTGGTCGCCGGCGTCGACGAGCGCGGCGCTCTCGGTGTAGAAGCCGCGGAGGGTGTCGGCGGTGTAGCCGGCGTAGGGCAGGATGTCCGACGCCGTCAGGCCGTTGGCGCGGGCCACGGCGACCGCCTGGTACCAGCCCGTGTAGGCGGTCCAGAAGAGGATCATGTTGAGCTGGTAGTAGAGCTGCGCGTGGCCGGGGTCGCAGCCGCGGTAGTCGGTGGCGGCGAGCAGGTCGAGCGCGGCGCGGTGCTCCTCGTAGGCCTCCCGCGGGCCGCTGATGAAGATCGAGGACCCTTCGCGGCCGATGCCGGCGGGCGGGACGTTGACCCCGCCGGTGAGGTACGCGGCCCCGCGCTCCTCGGCCCACCGTGCGGCCGCGCGGGCCTTGTCCGGGAGGTCGGAGGAGAGGTTGGCGAGCACGCGGCCGGTGAGGTCGGCGTCGCCGAGGGTGCCGTACATGGCCTCGACGTCGATCAGGCTGAGCACGACCAGCGGGCTCGCGGCGACGGCCTCGGCGATGCCGGGCGCGCTGCGCGCGCCACGGGCGACGAGGTCGGTGTCCTTGCCGGCGCTGCGGTTCCACACGGTGACCTCGTAGCCGGCATCGAGGTAGGCGGCGGCCATGGCCCGGCCCATGGGGCCCAGGCCGACGACGGTGACCTTGGTGTTGTCCACGGTGCTCTCCCCCAGGAGTAAGTGACTAGAACGAACGCTCTATCCAGCGCTCGGTACGACCGTAGCACGGGACTAGAACGAGCGCTCTGTCTAATACTCCGGATAGAATCCGGCCATGGCAGCGACAGGGACGAAGACAGAGCTGGGGACGCGCGAGCGGCTGGTCCGCACCGCATCCCGCCTCATGCAGCACGGCGGCTACGAGAACACCCCGGTCAAACAGCTCGTCCGCGAGGCGGAGGCCACCCTGGGCTCGCTGTACCACTTCTTCCCGGGCGGCAAGCAGGAGCTCGCGGTGGCCGCGATCCACTTCGGCGACGAGGAGTTCGCCGCGCTCCTGCGCGCGGGGCTCGCCGCCCGCCCGGACCCGGCGGAGGCGGTCGAGGCGGTCACCGGCCTGCTCGCGGAGGCCCTGGAGGCATCCGACTGGCGCGACGGCTGCCCGGTGACGGCCACCGCCCTGGAAACGGTCGGCCGCCTCCCCGATCTGCAGGCGGCCTGCGCCCGGGCCTTCGCCAACTGGCAGGAGCTGGTCGCGGCGAAGCTCCTGGCGTCCGGCTACCCGGAGGAGGAGGCGCGCGATCTGGCGATCACCGTGGTCAACACCCTTGAGGGCGCGGAAATGACCTCGCAGGTCACCCGGAGCCGGACCCCGCTCCTGGTGGCGGGCCGGCATCTGGCCCGGCTGGTGGCCTCGTACGGCCCCTGACCGGGGAGGGGCGTCCTAGGAAATCGCGGTGCGCAGGCGGACCACGTCGATCGACTCGGTCTCGTCGTGGGCCGTCAGGTCGATGACCTGACCCACCGCGCGGGTCTCGTCGGTCGGCGGCTTGAACTCCGGCTCGGTGCTCTGCTGCGCGGACTCCGCCTTGTGCACGGCGAGGGCTTCGGCGCCCACCACGTCGGCCAGGTCCTCGTTCTGGACCGCCTCGATCGCCGCACGGGCCTGCGCCGAGTTCTTGGTGCCGAAGAAGTCGAAGCCGCCCTCGACGCGGGAGGCCGTACGCCGCTGGGCCGCGTACGGGGCCACGGCGGCCGCCGGACGGCGGGCCGGGACCGAGGTGGCGGCGGTGGCCGTCGCCGGCGGCGCCGTGGGCAGCTCGCGCGCGGCCCGCGCCTTGGGCAGCGCCCGCTCCTGCGCCTTGCGGGCCAGCGCCGCCATGGCCGCGTGGGCCCGGGCGTAGCCGACCGAGGTCGGCGCGCCCGCCGAGGTGCGCTCCTCGGAGACGGCCGGAAGCTGCTTGGGATCGGCCGGAGCCGTGGTCGACGCGGCCTCGATGGCCAGCAGCCGGCGCTTCTCCAGGGCACTGGCCCGCTCGGTCTCGGCCGTGGCGTACCGGCGCAGCAGCGCCGCGTGTTCGCCCCGCAGGCCAGCCAGTTCGACGCGCTTGGCGCGCAGCTTGGCGTCGAGCCTGCCCCGCAGCATCCGGGCCTCTTCGAGGTCGGACTCCAGCTCGGCTATGCGCTCGTCCGTGCGCCACTCGTCCTTGACCCGCTCGCGGGCGAGTTCCGCGACCCGGCGGCCCGCACTGCGGTCCCAGGCTCGCATCACGACGGCGCCGGCGATCCCGGCGGCCGCGGCGAGCGCCACGAGCAGCCTCAGCGCGGTGCCGTCGTCGGGGCCGGCCAGCAGCCAGGCGGCGCCGGCGCTGGTGGCGGACACACCGGCAACGGCCGTCGGCGTGAGCAGCCGGTGCAGGGGTTCGGGATTGCGGTGGCGTCCACGGGGCATGGCCTGAAATTTACAGGGCGTAGAGGTCGTGTGGGGTACCCACCCGGCAATCTGTTCCCGGGCAGTTACCCCACATTTCTCCATCAACCAGTAAGCACTACTTCTTCACGAGGCCCTTCGACTCCAGGTAGGCCTTCGCGACGTCCGCCGGCTTGGCGCGCTCGGCGTCCACCTTCCGGTTCAGGTCGACCAGGTCGGCGGTCGTGAGTACCTTGGTCAGCTTGTCGAGCGCGGCCGCGACCTCGGGGGCTCCGGCGTCCTTGGCGTTGACGACCGGCAGCACGTTGTCCGCGTTCTGGAGCTTCTTGTCGTCCTCCAGCAGGACCAGGCCGAAGCTGTCGAGGGTGGCGTCCGTGGTCGTGGTGAGCACGAGCTGGTCGACGCCGTCCTTGACCGCCTGCTTGGCCTGCGGGGTGCCGACGCCCTTCGGGTCAATACCGGAAACTTGAATTCCGTACGTTGTGGTCAGTCCCGGCCCGCAGAAGGGTCGGACGGAGCATTCGTCGCCCGCCGCGATCTTCACCTTCAGCCCCGACTTGCCAAGATCGGATAGGGACTTGAGGTTGTTCTTCTCGGCGAATTCCTTGGTCACCGCGAATGCGTTCTGGTCGACCGCCGAGCCCGCCGGCAGCACCTTCAGCCCGAGCGGGGCCGCGAGCTTCTCCAGGCCCGCCACCGTCGCGGCGACGTCGCTCGACGCGACCGGCTTCTCCTCGGGCGCCTTCGGCCCGTTCACCTTGGCGTTCAGGAACTCCGCGAGCGTGGCCGCGTACTCGGGGACGACGTCGATCTCGCCCTTCTCCAGCGACGGCTCGTACAGCTCGCGGTTGTTGACCGTCTTGACGGACGTGCTGTAGCCCGCGTCCTTCAGGACCTGCGCGTACAGCTCCGCCAGCACGCTCGACTCGGTGAACCCGGCCGCGCCGATCACCAGGCTGCCCTTGCCCTCCGCGGCCGGGGCGCCGGAGGAGCCGCCGTCCTTGCTCTTCTCCAGGCTGTCACCGCCGCACGCGGCCAGCGACACCGTCAGGGCCAGGGCGCCCAGGGACGCGCCGAGGACGCGCGTGGTCTTGGTCATGGAGTTGCTCCGTTCGAAAAGGGGGACGGGAATCAGCGGTGGGCGCCGGCCCGGGGCAGCAGCCGGTCCGCCGCCACCAGCACGCCCTCCACCAGCAGGGCCAGGGCGGCCACGAGCAGGGCCCCGGCGACGACCTGCGGGGTGTTGTAGGTGTTGAAGCCGGCGGTGATGATCCGGCCGAGACCGCCCTGCCCGACCATGGCGGCGATCGTGGCCGTGGCGATGACCTGCACGGATCCCGAACGCAGCCCGGTCATCACCAGGCCGCGCGCGAGCGGGAGTTCCACCCGCCAGAAGAGCTGCCCGCCGGACATGCCCATCCCGCGGGCGGCCTCCACCACCGACCGGTCCACCTCGCGCATGCCGACGTACGCATTGGTCAGCAGCGGCGGGACGGCGAAGAGCACGAGGGCGGCCACCGTCGGCAGGTAGCCGGCGTTGCGCAGCGGGGAGACCATGAAGAGCGCCAGCACGGCGAAGACCGGAACGGCCCGGCCGACGTTGGAGACGTTCACCGCGAGGGTGCCGCCCCGGCCGAGGTGGCCGAGGTACAGGCCGACCGGCAGCGCGATCGCGCAGGCGATCGCCAGGGCGAGCCCGCTGACGTAGACGTGCTCGCCGAGCCGGTGCCAGACGCCGTTCTCCCCGGACCAGTTGGCGCCGTTGGCGAGCCAGTCCCAGGCCCCTCCCGCCACACCCATGCCCTCAGGCCCCCTTCCCCTGGCCGGACGGCCGGCCGCCGGCCCGGGTCCACGGCGTGAGCAGCCTCTGCAGGCCGAGCAGCAGCAGGTCCGCGGCGAGCGCCAGCAGCACGCACAGCACCGAGGCGGTGAGGACCTGCGCCTTGAAGGAGCTGTTCACCGCGGGCGCGATGAGGTTGCCGAGACCGCCCTTGCCGACGATGGATCCGACCGTGGTCAGCGCGATCGTCGAAACCGTGGCGATCCGTACGCCGGCCAGCAGCGCGGGCAGCGCCAGCGGCAGTTCCACCTGCCACAGCAGCCGCCCCGGGCCGTATCCCATGCCGCGCGCGGCCTCCCGCACCTCCTCGGGGACGGCCTCCAGGCCGGCCAGCGCGTTGCGGACCAGAATGGTCAGCGAATACAGCACCAGACCGGTCACGACCAGCGCCGCCGAGAGCCCGAAGACGGGCAGCAGCAGCGAGAACATGGCCAGCGAGGGGACCGTGTAGAGCAGGGTGGTGAAGGTGAGCACGGACGCCGACCAGCGCCGGCCGCGGCGGGCCAGCAGGGCGAGCGGCACGGCCACGACCAGGCCGATCAGGACGGACGCGCCGGTGATCCACACGTGCTCGACGGTGGCGTCGGTGAGCTCCTGGGAGCGGGAGGTGACGTAGTCCCAGCAGATCCAGTCGTTCGCCACCAGGCAGTTCTGCCCCGACATGCGCCTCACCCCCCGTCCTCAAACGTACACATGCTCGATCGCCCGGCCTCGAACGACCCTAACCCCCATCACCGTCGATGGCCGGAATCCTTCGCACGGGGGCAACACGCCCTTCACAATCGGGCGGCGCCGGTGAGGAAAGATGGGTCCGTGATCCGATTCGAGCATGTGACCAAGCGCTACCCCGACGGGACGACGGCAGTCGAGGACCTGTCCTTCGAGGTGGCGGAAGGAGAGCTGGTCACGCTGGTCGGACCGTCCGGCTGCGGCAAGACGACCACCATGAAGATGGTCAACCGGCTCATCGACCCGACGTCCGGCCGGATCCTGCTGGGCGGCGAGGACATCGCGGCCGCCGACCCGGTCGAGCTGCGCCGCCGCATCGGGTACGTCATCCAGCAGGTCGGGCTCTTCCCGCACAAGACCGTGCTGGAGAACACCGCGACCGTGCCGCAGCTCATCGGCACCCCCAGGGCCGCGGCCCGCGCCCGGGCGGCCGAGCTGCTCGAACTGGTCGGACTGGACCCGTCGGTGTACGGGAGCCGGTACCCCGAGCAGCTGTCGGGCGGGCAGCGCCAGCGCGTCGGGGTCGCCCGCGCGCTCGCCGCAGATCCGCCGGTGCTGCTGATGGACGAACCCTTCGGCGCGGTGGACCCGGTGGTGCGCGAGCGGCTCCAGAACGAGTTCCTGACCCTGCAGCAGACCGTGCGCAAGACGATCCTGCTGGTCACGCACGACCTGGAGGAGGCGATCCGGCTGGGCGACCGCATCGCGGTCTACGGGACGGGCACCATCGAGCAGTTCGACCGCCCGGCCGCGGTGCTGGGAGCCCCGGCCACTCCCTACGTGGCCTCCTTCGTCGGCGCCGACCGGGGGCTCAAGCGGCTCGCCGTCACCACCCTCGGGGCCGACGACCTGGCACCGGCCGAGGGAACGGCGCCCGGGGCGTCGGTGGAGCTCGGCGCGACGCTGCGCGAGGCGCTCGCCGCACTGCTCCAGGAGGACTCCGGCCGGATCGGCGTCACGGATCCGGACACCGGCGAGCTGGCCGGCGTACTGACTCCCGAGGGCGTCCACCGGGCGCTGCGCCGCGCCGAGTTGCAGGAGGCATGAGAAAGGGGCCCGACCTGCCGGTCGGGCCCCCGCTCCTGCCGTCGCACCGCACGGCCGTCAGGCCTGGATGCGGCCGCTCATCCACACCAGCATCGGCGGGATCTCACGGCGCCACGTGTTGAAGTTGTGGCCGCCGCTGTCGAGGACGATGGACGAGACCCGGTCCGGGCCCTGCACCTTCTTGATGAACTTCTTGGTGTCCGCGAGGTTCGGCTCGCCCTTCTCGCTGCTGGTGACGAGGAAGGACGTACCGGCCGGCTTCTTGTTCTCCATGACGTGCAGGATGTCCGCGCGCTTCTTCAGCTTCTCGTCGCCGTGGAACAGGTCACCGGTCGTCGGGTCGTCCGGAGCGTCGTAGTACGCGGACAGGCCCGCGGCGGCACCGAAGGTCTGCGGGTAGTGCGCGGCGATCTTCAGGGCGCAGTAGCCGCCCGTGGAGTTGCCGATGAAGCCCATGTTCTCGGGCTTCTTGCCGACCCGGAAGGTGTCCTGGATGGCCTGCGGGAGGTCCACCCCGAAGAAGGTCTCGGTCTGCGGGCCGCCGGGGACGTCGACGCACTCGGTGTCACGCGGCGGCGCCACCGTCGGGCGCAGCATGACCAGGATCATCGGCTTCATCTTGCCCGACTTGGACAGGCTGAAGGCCTTCATCGGGTAGTCGAGCCCTTTGATCAGGTTCTCGGCGGTGCCCGGGTAGCCCGTCAGGACGACGGACGCCGGAAAGTTCTCGTCCTTGTGCTGCGGCTGGAAGTACTCCGGCGGGAGCCACACGTAGCCGGGGCTCGTTATCTTCGACTTCTGCCCGGATATGGCAACCTTCAGGATCTGACCGCCCACCTGGGGCTTGGCACCACCGGGGACGTCCAGCTTCTGCTTGTCGACGACCTTGATGTCCTTGCTGCTCATCGAGTGGTCGACGACCTTGCCCATCGACGTCTCCTGGCCGAACAGATCGGCCCACGAACCGTAGAACAGGAACGACTTGTTGGCCGCGAGCCCTACGGCCGAGAACAGCGCCAGCTGGGTCGCCAGCAGGAGCCCGATACGGCCGGCGACCGCACGCCAGGTGCGGCCGGAGAGCTTCGGCCAGAACCAGATGGTGGCCGCGAACAGCAGCACACCGGCGAGGACGGCCAGCGCCAGGACCGTATTACTGGTGAGACCCATGAGCAGTCAGTCGACTTTCTGATGGCAGGACTGGAAATTTCCGACGGAAGAGTGAACCCGCTGTCCGTCGATGTCGTCCTAAGGGACGCACCACACACCGGAGGCTGTCGCGGCCTTCGGCCACTTGATCTCTCGCGGAGCAACGGGAAGCGATGTCTAGCAGGATAGATGGCGATAAGTCGGGACAGGTTCCGAGCAGGGTCCGCCGAATCCTCCGAGGCCCACAGCCGGAGTCGGTGCCCGGCCTGGTAGGTACGGCCGTCATGATCGTCGGCCTTCTGGACATCGCGGCCGGTGTCTTCCCGCGCTTCCGGCACAGCCGGATCCACGCGGTCACCGAGGTGCTGCCGGGCTCCCTCGGCCCGTTCGCGGCCGCCATGTCCATCAGCGCGGGCGTACTGCTGCTGCTGCTCGCCCACGGCCTCAAGCGGCACAAGCGGCGCGCCTGGCGGGCCGCCGTCGTCCTGCTGCCCGCGGGCGCGGCCGCGCAGTTCACGTACCGCCACTCGATCATCGGCGTGGTCATCGCGGCGGTGCTCCTCGCGCTGCTGCTGCGCCACCAGGGTGAATTCAAGGCGCTGCCCGACCCGCGCAGCCGCTGGAAGGCGCTCGCGAACTTCGTCCTCATGAGCGCCGGTTCCATCGGCCTGGGCCTGGTCATCGTCAACGTCCACCCGGGCAAGGTCGTCGGCAACCCCGGCCTGTACGAGCAGATCACCCACGTCGTCTACGGCCTCTTCGGCTTCGAGGGCCCCGTCGACTACGCCGGCCGCGTGTCCTGGACCGTCGGCTACTCCCTCGGCGCCCTCGGCATGCTGACCGCCCTCACCACCATCTACCTGGCCTTCCGCCCCGAGCACCCGGCCGCCCGCCTCACCGTCGACGACGAGGGCAAGCTGCGCGAGCTGCTCGCCAAGCACGGCGGCCGCGACTCCCTCGGCCACTTCGCGCTCCGCCGCGACAAGGCCGTCGTCTTCTCCCCCAGCGGCAAGGCCGCCGTCACCTACCGCGTCGTCTCCGGCGTGATGCTCGCCTCCGGCGACCCGATCGGCGACGTCGAGGCGTGGCCCGGCGCGATCGAGCGGTTCATGGAGGAGGCCAAGGCCCACTCCTGGACCCCGGCCGTCATGGGCTGCAGCGAGACCGGCGGCGAGGTCTGGACCCGCGAGACCGGTCTCGACGCCCTGGAACTGGGTGACGAGGCGATTGTCGATGTCAAAGACTTCTCCCTCTCGGGCCGAGCCATGCGCAATGTCCGCCAGATGGTGAAGCGCATCGAGCGCAACGGCTACACCACCAAGGTCCGCCGGGTCAGCGAGCTGACCGCGGAGGAGCTGGAGCAGGTCCGCGGCGCGGCCGAGGCCTGGCGCGGCACCGACACCGAGCGCGGCTTCTCCATGGCGCTGGGCCGGGTCGGCGACCCGGGCGACGGCGACTGCTTCATCGCCACCGCGCACCGCGTCGAGGAGGGCGACACCAGCCCCTTCGGCGACCTGAAGGCCATCCAGCACTTCGTGCCGTGGGGCAAGGACGGCATGTCGCTGGAGCTGATGCGCCGCGACCGCGGCGCCGACCCCGGCATGAACGAGCTGCTGATCGTCGCCTCCCTGGAGGCCTCCCCGGCCCTCGGCATCGAGAAGGTCTCCCTGAACTTCGCGATGTTCCGCTCGGCGCTGGCCCGCGGCGAGAAGATCGGCGCCGGCCCCGTCCTGCGGATGTGGCGCAGCCTGCTGGTCTTCCTCTCCCGCTGGTTCCAGATCGAGTCCCTGTACAAGTTCAACGCGAAGTTCCGCCCCCGCTGGGAGCCGCGCTTCGTGGTCTTCCGCACCACCCGCGACCTGCCCCGCATCGGCTTCGCCGCCATGCAGGCCGAGGGCTTCGTGACGCTGGCCCTGCCGCGCCTGTTCGCCAGCCGCCGCCCCAAGCCGGTCCGCACCTGCTCGCACAACCTGGTGGCGTCCGTCCCGAAGCAGGCCGAGCGCGAGGTCCAGGCCGCGTAGCCCCACCGCTCCCACGACACCCCCGAAGGCCCGGCCGGTCACCCCGCCCGGGCCTTCGACGTACCCCGCCGGGTCCCGCAGACCGGCCGGAACAGGCACGGCGACGGCCACAGGGCCAGTGCCAAGGGCTGTCACATCCAGGTCAGCCCTACCCTTGACCCATGAACACGAAGCGCGGAGCCACCAGCAGGGGCCGGGTCGCAGGTCTGCCGGAATGGGACCGCTGCGCGGTCATGGGCGTCGTCAACGTGACCCCCGACTCCTTCTCCGACGGCGGCCGCTGGTTCGACACCACCGCCGCCGTCAAGCGCGGGCTCGACCTGGTCGCCGAGGGCGCCGACCTCATCGACGTCGGCGGCGAGTCCACCCGCCCCGGCGCCTCCCGCGTCGACGAGGAGGAGGAGCTGCGCCGCGTCGTCCCCGTGGTGCGCGGCCTGGCCTCCGAGGGCGTCACCGTCTCCGTCGACACGATGCGCGCGGCCGTCGCCGCCCGGGCCGTCGACGCCGGCGCCGCCCTGGTCAACGACGTCAGCGGCGGCCTCGCCGACCCCGGCATGATCCCGGCCGTCGCCGCGGCCGAGGTCCCCTTCGTGGTCATGCACTGGCGCGGCTTCAGCGCCGACATGAACAGCCTCGCCGTCTACGACGACGTGCTCGCCGAGGTCACCGCCGAGCTCCGGGCCCGCATCGACGCGGTCGTCGCCGGCGGCATCGCCCCCGAGCGGCTCCTCGTCGACCCGGGCCTCGGCTTCGCGAAGAACGCCGAGCACGACCTGGCCCTGGTCGCGCACATGGCCGACCTGCGCGCCCTCGGCTTCCCGCTGCTGGTCGCCGCCTCGCGCAAGCGCTTCCTCGGCCGGGTCCTGGCCGGCGGGACGGACGCCGCCCCGCCGCCGGCCCGCGAACGCGACGCCGCCACGGCCGCCGTCTCCGCCATCGCCGCGCACCAGGGCGCCTGGGCCGTACGGGTCCACGAGGTACGGGCGACCGCCGACGCGGTTCGGGTGGCCCGCGCCGTGGAAGGGGCACTCTGACCCTCATCGACCGACAAGGAGAACAGTGAGCAGAACCGACATCGAAGCGGTCGAAGAGGTCAACACGGCCTTCTACGAGGCAATGGAACGGGGGGACTTCGACGCTCTGTCGGCGCTCTGGCTGGAGGACGAGATCTCCTGCGTGCACCCCGGCTGGCCGGTGCTCTCGGGCCGCGGCGAGGTGCTGCGCTCGTACGCGCTGATCATGTCCCACACCGAGTACATCCAGTTCTTCCTCACCGACACCAAGGTGGCCGTCATAGGCGACACGGCCCTGGTGACGTGCACGGAGAACATCCTCAGCGGCGGCCCCGCCGAGGACGGCGGACAGCTCGGCCCGCTCGTCGGCCAGCTGGTCGTCGCCACGAATGTGTTCCGACGCACATCCGAGGGCTGGCGCCTCTGGTCCCACCACGGTTCTCCCGTCCTCACGGAGTCCGACGAGGACGACGAGGACCCCTCCTCCTGACCCCTACGGCGGGTACCCGACTGTTTCGCAGGTAAATTCGAAGTCGGACGACGCCGACCGCACTCGGCGCAGGCCCATGGCCCCGGGGAGCCCCGGGGCCGGAAGCACCTACGAAAGCAGGAGTGATTCGCGTGGATCGTGTCGCGCTGCGCGGCCTCAAGGCTCGCGGGCACCACGGCGTCTTCCCCCGGGAACGCGAGGAAGGCCAGACCTTCATCGTCGACCTCGTGCTGCACCTCGACACCCGTCCCGCAGCGGCGGGTGACGACCTGGCGAAGACCGTGCATTACGGGGTAGTAGCCGAAGAGGTCGTCGACGTCGTCCAGGGTGAGCCCGTCGACCTGATCGAAACCCTGGCCGAGCGAATCGCCCAGCAGTGCCTCAAGCACGAAGCGGTGGCACAGGTGGAGGTCGTCGTCCACAAGCCGGACGCGCCCATCACCGTCCCCTTCGACGACGTGACCATCACGATCACCCGGAGCCGCGCATGAACAACGGACTGAACGCCCAGAGCGACCCCACGGTCCAGCCGGTACCCGCCTCCGTCGTGGAGGCGGTCGACGCCGCGGACGTCACCCTGTCCAACCCGAAATGGGCCGTCATCGCGCTCGGCGCGAACCTGGGCAACCGCCTGGAGACCCTGCAGGGCGCCATCGACGCCCTCGGCGACACCCCGGGCATGCGTGTCAAGGCCGTCTCCCCCGTCTACGAGACCGAGCCGTGGGGCGTCGAGCCCGGCTCGCAGCCCTCGTACCTCAACGCGGTCGTCGCCGTGAAGACCACCCTCCCGCCGTCCTCGCTCCTGGAGCGCGCGCACGCCGTCGAGGAGGCCTTCGACCGCGTCCGCGAGGAGCGCTGGGGCCCGCGCACGATCGACGTCGACATCGTCGCGTACGCCGACCGCGTCTCCGACGACCCGGTCCTCACCCTGCCGCACCCCCGCGCCCACCAGCGCGCCTTCGTGCTGGCCCCCTGGCACGACATCGACCCGGAGGCCCAGCTCCCGGGCCGCGGCCCGGTCTCCACCCTCCTGGCCGGAATCGGCCTGAGCGGCGTCACGCCGCGCCCCGACCTGGAACTCCACCTCCCCGAGTAGTCGTTAGCCTGTGGACTGCTGACGGACTGTGCGGAAGGCGGGGAGCGGGCAAGTGAAGCAACTGAGGCCGGGGGTCCTGGCGGGCATCTTCGTGGTCGCCGGGGTCCTGTCCTGGGCCGGCGCCCGGCTGTGGAACGCGTACGGCACCCTGCCGGGCGTTCCGCTGGCCGCGCCGATCGTCCTGGGGGCCATCGCCGTGGTGCTGCTGGCCACCGCGCTGTCCCTGAAGGCCCGGCTCAAGGCCCAGCGGGAGCGGCGCCCGGGCGCGAAGGGCGTGGAGCCGCTGATGGCGGCCCGCGCGGTGGTCTTCGGGCAGGCCAGTGCCCTGGTGGCCGCGCTGGTGGCGGGCATGTACGGCGGTGTGGGGGTCTTCCTGCTGACGGACGCCCTCGACGTCCCCGCCCGCCGCGACCAGGCCTGGTACGCCGGCTTCTCGGTCCTCGCGGGCATCGCGGTCATCGCCGCCGCGCTCTTCCTGGAGCGCGTCCTCAAACTCCCCGAGGACGAGGACCCCACCGCGGAAACCCCCGCCCGGGCCTAGGCCGTCTCTTTCGGGATCAGGCCTCCCACGGGGCGCGAACCAGATGCCCGAGAAGAAACGACACGGACCCGAAAGCCGGGTACATCCCGGCCGAGGTAACCGGAAGGCCTCGTCACGGCTTCCAGCCGCGCGGAAAGCCCTGTGACGCGGGTCAGTGAGTCCGCATACTTCGCAGCGAACGCCTCGTCGTTGACCACCAGGGACACGTAGTTCTTGCCCACCGTGCCGTCGGAGCACGTCGCCCCGACCAGGTAGCCGAACTCATAGCCGGGCTGGATCGAAAGCCGTACCCGACACAGTTTGCGAGCCTGCGACCAGGCCACCACGGTGCCGACGGCGTCACGCGCGTGCGTCCATCCGTCGGGAGTCCAAAGAAGCTGATCGGGAGCACGGCGAAGGTCGCGTGGTCCGTAGTGACGTCGACGAGGGCACGCGTCTTGGCCACTCGCACATCGGTGACCTCGGTCTGTTCGGTTCGGCCTTCCCGCAAGGTCCATAAGCGATCTCCCGGGCGCACATCGCGCGCCCGCAGCCGCCCGCCAACGGCATTCACCGTCTGCTTGCTCGGCACGCCCCACTCCGTCGGTCCCCCTCCGTGAACTGAAGTTGCGGAGGGGGACCGTGGCGGACAGCACCGACAATGCGGCTAGCGCGCCATGATGAGGCTCATCGCCTCGGCCCGGGTGGCCGTGGCCCGGAGCTGGCCGCGAACTGCGGACGTGGTCGTCTTGGCGCCCGGCTTGCGGATGCCACGGACCGACATGCACATGTGCTCGGCCTCGACCACGACGATGGCGCCGCGCGCGTCGAGGATCTCCATCAGGGAGTCCGCTATCTGGGTCGTGAGGCGCTCCTGCACCTGCGGTCGGCGGGCGTAGACCTCCACGAGCCGGGCAAGCTTCGACAGGCCCGTGATCTTGCCATTCTCCGCCGGGATGTAGCCGACGTGCGCGACACCGTGGAACGGCAGCAAGTGATGCTCACACAAGGAAACGATCTCGATGTCCTTCACCAGGACCATCTCGTCATGTCCAAGGTCGAACACCGTCGTCAGAACATCCTCCGGCTTCTGCCACATGCCGGCCAGGATCTCCCGGTAGGCGCGCGCCACGCGGGCCGGGGTCTCCAGGAGTCCCTCGCGGTCCGGGTCCTCGCCGACCGCGATCAGGAGTTCGCGGACGGCCGCCTCCGCGCGCTTCTCGTCGAACTCGCCGATCCTGCCCTCGTCACCGGTCAGGGTCACTGGGTCGGTCATCTCATCCTCGTTCCTGTCCGCACACGCGGTCGTACAAATGTGCCGCGCCCCCCAGGCTAGAACCTGGGGGGCGCGGCTTCCATTCCGGGTGGGTCGACCCTCCGGTTACTCGGGGCGGTCCTCCGGGGCCACCTCGATGCCCTTCTCCGTGGAGACCGGCGCGACGGCGGACGTGCCGTTCGCGGCGTTCGTCAGCTGCAGCTCCTTGGGGGAGAGCACCGGCGGGCGGGTGGAGGGGGTGCGGCGGGAGGATCCGGTCCACGCGGGGCGGGCCGGACGCTTGACGATGGTCGAGAAGATCTCGGCGATCTCCTCCTTGCCCAGCGTCTCCTTCTCCAGCAGCGCGAGGACCAGGTTGTCGAGGACGTCGCGGTTCTCGACGAGGATCTCCCAGGCCTCGTTGTGCGCGGTCTCGATGAGCTTCTTGACCTCTTCGTCGACCAGCGCCGCGACCTCTTCCGAGTAGTCCCGCGGGTGCGACATCTCGCGGCCCAGGAACGGCTCGGTGTTGTCGCCGCCGAACTTGATCGCACCGAGACGCTCGGTCATGCCGTACTGCGTGACCATGGCCCGCGCCGTGGCGGTGGCCTTCTCGATGTCGTTCGCCGCGCCCGTGGTCGGGTCGTGGAAGACCAGCTCCTCGGCCGCGCGCCCGCCCAGCATGTACGCCAGCTGGTCGAGCATCTCGTTGCGCGTGGTCGAGTACTTGTCCTCGTCGGGCAGGACCATGGTGTAACCCAGGGCCCGGCCGCGGGACAGGATCGTGATCTTGTGGACCGGGTCGGAGTTGGGTGAGGCCGCCGCGACCAGGGCGTGTCCGCCCTCGTGGTACGCGGTGATCTTCTTCTCGCGGTCCGACATGATCCGGGTCCGCTTCTGCGGGCCCGCCACGACACGGTCGATGGCCTCGTCCAGCGAGTGGTTGTCGATCAGCTTCTTGTCCGAGCGGGCCGTGAGCAGCGCGGCCTCGTTCAGGACGTTGGAGAGATCGGCACCGGTGAAGCCGGGCGTGCGACGGGCGACTGCACCCAGGTCGACGTCCGGGGCGACCGGCTTGCCCTTCTGGTGGACCTTGAGGATCTCCAGACGGCCCTGCATGTCGGGACGGTCGACCGCGATCTGCCGGTCGAAGCGGCCCGGGCGCAGCAGCGCCGGGTCGAGGATGTCGGGCCGGTTCGTGGCGGCGATCAGGATGACGCCGCCCTTCACGTCGAAGCCGTCCATCTCGACGAGCAGCTGGTTGAGGGTCTGCTCGCGCTCGTCGTGGCCGCCGCCGAGGCCCGCACCGCGGTGCCGGCCGACGGCGTCGATCTCGTCGACGAAGACGATCGCCGGGGCGTTGGCCTTGGCCTGCTCGAACAGGTCACGGACACGCGAGGCGCCGACGCCGACGAACATCTCGACGAAGTCGGAACCGGAGATCGAGTAGAAGGGCACACCGGCCTCGCCCGCGACGGCACGCGCCAGCAGGGTCTTGCCGGTGCCGGGCGGGCCGTAGAGGAGCACGCCCTTGGGGATCTTGGCGCCGACGGCCTGGAACTTCGCCGGCTCCTGGAGGAACTCCTTGATCTCGTGGAGTTCCTCGACGGCCTCGTCCGAGCCCGCGACATCGGCGAACGTCGTCTTCGGGGTGTCCTTGGTGATGAGCTTGGCCTTGGACTTCCCGAAGTTCATGACTCGGGAGCCGCCGCCCTGCATCTGGTTCATCAGGAACAGGAAGACAACGACGATGAGGACGAAGGGCAGGAGCGAGAGCAGCACGCTCAGGAACGGGCTGGTCTTGTCCGGCGTGACGGAGTACCCGTCCGGAATCTGACCGGCGTCGTACTTGGTCTGGAGGCTCTGGGCGAGCTGGACGCCCTGATCCCCGATGTAGTTGGCCTGGAACTTGGTGCCGTCGTGCTTGCCGAGCTTCTGGCCTTCGCTCAGCTCGATCTTGATCATCTGGCTGTCGCCGGTGGTCAGCTTGGCTGTCTCCACCTGGCCAGTGTTGATCGCCTTGATGACCTCGCTGGTGTCCACCGACTTGTAGCCGCCGCCGGAGCCGACGACATTCATCAACACGACCACGGCGAGGACGGCCAGCACGATCCACATGACCGGCCCACGGAAGTATCGCTTCACGTCCATCCATACGGGGCGCCAGGCACCCCGTCCCTCCTGCCCGTAGGTAAATGCTGCTGTGTGAGTAAAGACTGTTCTTCGGAATGTACCCCTGAATTGTCACCCGCGGCCCGTGGGACGGGTGACAGACCCGCCTTCCCCTGCTCCAACGGCGGGAATCGCCCCCAGGTTCCCCGGTCGGACCGGGGATTCCGGGGGCGGGGCGGGGTCAGCCGCCGTAGACGTGCGGGGCGAGGGTGCCGACGAACGGCAGATTGCGGTACTTCTCCGCGTAGTCGAGGCCGTAGCCCACGACGAACTCGTTGGGGATGTCGAAGCCGACCCACTTCACGTCGATCGCGACCTTCGCGGCCTCGGGCTTGCGCAGCAGCGTGACGACCTCGAGGGAGGCCGGCTGGCGGGAGCCCAGGTTCGACAGCAGCCAGGACAGCGTCAGACCGGAGTCGATGATGTCCTCGACGATCAGGACGTGCTTGTCCTTGATGTCGGTGTCCAGGTCCTTGAGGATCCGCACCACACCGGAGGACTGGGTTCCGGCGCCGTACGAGGACACCGCCATCCAGTCCATGGTGAGCGGGGTGGACAAGGCGCGCGCCAGGTCCGCCATCACCATGACGGCGCCCTTGAGCACGCCGACGATGAGCAGGTCCTTGCCCGCGTACTCCGCGTCGATCTTCGCGGCCAGCTCGGCCAGCTTCGCGTCGATCTCTTCCTTGGTGATGAGCACCGACTGGAGGTCGCTGCCCATGTCCTTCTCGTCCACCCGCATCACTTTCGTTGTCGGCCGGGGCTCCGGGGTGTCCCCCGGAGGACTCAGCCGTGTTTCAGCACCAATCAGCCCTGCCGGATGACAAGTCTGCCACCCTGCCGCTGGGCCTCCACCCTGCCGGGCAGGTTGATGGCGCCCTGACCGCGCCATCCGGTGATGAGGCGGTCGACTTCCTCGATGTGGCGGGCGAAGAGGGAGCCCGCGGGGGAGCCGGCGGCGACGACGGCCCGGCGCAGCACGCGGCGGCGGACGGCCGGGGGGAGGGCGTACAGCTTGGCGCACTCCAGGCGGCCGTCCTCGTCGCGTACGCCGCGGTCGGCCTCGGCGGCCCAGGCGTCCAGGGCGTCGGCGTCGTCGCGGGAGAGCTGGGCGGTGCGGGCGAGGGCCTCCACGACGCCCTTGCCGAGCGCCTTCTCCAGGGCGGGCAGTCCCTCGTGGCGCAGGCGGGAGCGGGTGTAGGCGGGGTCCATGTTGTGCGGGTCGTCCCAGACGGCCAGGGACTGGACCATGCACGCCTTGCGGGCGGTCTGCCGGTCGACCTGGAGGAAGGGGCGGCGGTAGCGGTGGGTGCGGCCGGGGCCGCCGGGCCCGCCCGAGACCTCGGGCATGCCGGACAGCGAGCGGATGCCGGAGCCGCGGGCGAGTCCCAGCAGGACGGTTTCCGCTTGATCGTCCCGGGTGTGGCCGAGCAGCACGGCGGCGGCGCCGAGGCGGTCGGCGGCCTCGTCCAGGGCGCCGTAGCGGGCGTCGCGGGCAGCGGCTTCGGGGCCGCCGTCACGGCCGACACGCACGGCGACGGACTCCACCGGGTCGAGGCCGAGGGCGGTCATGCGGGTGACGACCTCGGCGGCGCGCTGGTCGGAGCCGTCCTGCAGTCCGTGGTCGACGGTGATGCCGCCGGCCCGGATGCCGAGTTTGGGGGCCTCGAAGGCGAGGGCCGAGGCGAGGGCCATGGAGTCGGCGCCGCCGGAGCAGGCGACGAGCACGAGTGGCGGGGTGCCCGCGCCGGTGCGACGGTCGGCACGGGGGATACCTCCGGACGGGGTCCGGGGGAGGTCGGTGAGCTCGGTGAGGACGTCGTGGAGTACGCGGCGGACCGCCAGGCGTATCGCCGCGACCGCAGGATGGGGACCCATGTCCGGTGCCCTTCGATGGAGTTCGGATGCCTCGGAGGCTTCGGGTGGTGCGCTGGGGGGCGCTCGCCCGGCCGCCCCCGCGAACGGAGAGGATGTCACTCAGAGTGCGTCGATGGTGACAGAGCCGAGCCGTTCCCCGAGCATCGCACGCCCTTCTACGGCTCACGGTCCCTCGGACGGGTGATGCTGCTTCCCCCAGTGAGACATGTTTAGGCCTCTCCGTCACGTGTGGCGCGGGTGAACGCGGGGGAAGCGGCGAGGCCGTGCGGGGCCGGCCCGCCGGCGCGCGGCGGGCCCGTGCTCCCGGCGTCACCCCTCCCGGTTCTCTCCGCCCCCCTCGCTCCCCTTGCCGTGGACCCGGGCCACCCAGTCCGCGGGCCGGTCGATCTCCGCCTTGGTGGGCAGTGTGTTCGGTGAGGTCCAGACCCGGTTGAAGCCGTCCATGCCGACCTGGCCGACGACGGCCCGCACGAAGCGCTCGCCGTCGCGGTACTGGCGCAGCTTGGCGTCGAGGCCGAGCAGCTTGCGCAGGGCGGCGTCGAGCCGGCCGGCCCCGCTGGCGCGGCGCTGCTGGAACTTCTCGCGGATCTCGGCGACCGAGGGCACCACCTGGGGACCGACCCCGTCCATGACGAAGTCGGCGTGGCCCTCCAGGAGGGACATGACGGCGGTGAGGCGGGCGAGGATCTCGCGCTGCTCGGGGGTCTGCACGAGCTCGACGAGGGAGCGGCCCTCGTCCCCGTGCTCGGCGTCCGGGCGGGCGCCGGCGAAGGACTGGGCGGCTTCCCGGATGCGTTCGAGCACCGTCATCGGGTCGACTTCGGTGGCGCCGAGAAACGTCTGGATTTCGCCTTCGAGGTGGGCGCGCAGCCACGGGACGGCCGTGAACTGGGTACGGTGCGTCTCCTCGTGCAGGCAGACCCACAGTCGGAAGTCGTGCGGGGCCACCTCCAGCTCGCGCTCGACGTGCACGATGTTCGGGGCGACGAGCAGCAGCCGGCCGCCCGCCGCGCCGGCCGGCAGGTCGCGGGAGACGGGCGCGAAGGTCTCGTACTGCCCCAGGACCCTGGAGGCCAGGAAGCTCAGCAGCATGCCCAGCTCGACGCCGGTGACCTTGCCGCCGACCGCGCCGAGGACGGCTCCGCCGGGGGCGCTCGCGCGGCGGTCCTGCATCTTGCCGAGGAGCGGCATGAGCAGCTCCCTGAATCCGGCGACGTTGGCCTTGACCCAGCCGGCCCGGTCGACGACCAGGACGGGGGTGTCGGGGACGGAGGCTCCTTCGGGGATCATCCGGGTGAACTCGCGCACGTGCCGTTCCGAGGTCCTGGCGTGCCCGCGCAGCTCGGCGACGACGGCCCGCGCCTCGTCCCGGGTGACCTCCGGGCCGGGCCGTACCAGCCGGGTCGCGGTCGCCACCGCGAGGTTCCAGTCGACCATCTCCGCACCACTGATGCTCGTCATGCGTCAACCGTACGTGGGCGAGCCGTCCGGCGGACCCCCTACGGAGCGCCCGCGACGGCAGCGGCCAGCTTGTCGAGGCCCTTCTCGGCGCCTTCGGGGCCGGGGCTGTTCGCCGTCAGGAAGGCGAAGGCGAGGAGCCTGCCGGTGGAGTCGACGACGGTGCCGGACAGGGAGTTCACTCCGGTGAGGGTGCCGGTCTTGGCGCGGACCAGGCCGGCGGCCGGGGAGGTGCCCGCGTTGCGGGCGCGCAGGGTCCCGGTGAATCCGGCGACGGGCAGCCCGGTCAGGACGGGCCGCAGCTGCGGGTGCCGGGGGTCGGCCGCCTTGGCGAGCAGGCCGGTCAGCAGGCCGGCGCTGACCTTGTCGGCGCGGTTCAGGCCGCTGCCGTCGGCGAAGCGGGAGCCGGTCATGTCGATGCCGAGGCCGGCGAGCCGGGCGGCCACGGCCTTCTCGGCCCCTTCGAAGCTGGCGGGCTGTCCGGAGGCGAGGGCGGTCTGCCGGGCGAGGGCCTCGGCGATGTCGTTGTCGCTGTTGGTCAGCATCCGCTCGACGAGCCCGGCCACCGGGGTGGACTGGGTGACGGCCAGCGGCTGGGCGCCGGCGGCGGCCTTGGCCCGGGCGGGTTCCCCGGTGACCTTGATGCCGCGTTCGGCCAGCAGGGTGCGGAAGGCGCGGGCGGCGGCCCTGGCCGGATCGTCGGTGCGGTCCACGGGCCCGGAGGTGGAGTCGTCGGGGCGGCCCTCGTCGGCCGCCAGGGCGGTCACGGGGGCGATGTTGGGGTTGACGCCGATCGGGTGCCGGACGGGGCCGGTGTAGAGGCTGTCGTCGTACCCGAGGGTCACGGTGTCGGTGCCGGCGGCCTTGAGGGCCTGGGCGGTGTCGGCGGCGAGGGCGACGAGGCTGCCGCCGGATCCGGCGGGGCTCTTCTTCTTCGCGGTGAGGGAGGGGTCGCCGCCGCCGACGAGGACGACCTGGCCGGGGGTGGCGCCGGGCACGACGGTGGTCCTGATCCGGTGCTCGGGCCCGAGGGCGGCCAGTACGGCCGCCGCGGTGGCGATCTTGACGGTGGAGGCGGGGGTCATGGCGTCCCGGGCCCCGGACTCGTAGAGCACCTGCCCGGTGGCGGTGTCCACGACGGAGGCGGTACGGACGGTGCCGAGCGCCGGGTCGGCCAGCAGCGGCTTCAGCCTGGCGGCCAGCGCGTCGGACGGCGTGGCCGCTGCGGCCTGCCCCCGCGGGACGCCGGGGCCGACGGCGCCGAGCACTCCGGGGGCGCTGGGCGCGGCCTGCGGGAGGGGTCCGGCACCGGCCGTGCCGCCGTGATCTGCGCCACCCGTACGGCCCCAGGAGGCGGCCCTGTCCCGCTCGGCCTTACGCTGGCCGGAGTCCCATGGACCGGCGGCGGTCACCGCTGCCACCGACAGGGCGAGGCCGGCGACGGCCGCACCCGCGGTGAGCTGCCACGTCTTGACCAATGGCACCTCGGACCAGCCCCTTTCGCGATCACACATATGCGTGAGGGACACTTAACCACTGCGTCTTGCCGCGAGCATGGCACCCCACCCGACAGGGACGGGCCGGACGCGCACGCAGTTGAATCAATGCCGTCTCGAAGCAATGAAGCTGATCATGGAGGAGCAGGACGTGGAGTTCGACGTCACCATCGAGATCCCCAAGGGTTCGCGGAACAAGTACGAGGTGGACCACGAGACCGGCCGGATCCGTCTGGACCGTCGCCTCTTCACCTCTACCAGCTACCCGGCCGACTACGGCTTCGTCGAGAACACCCTCGGCGAGGACGGCGACCCGCTGGACGCGCTGGTCATCCTTGACGAGCCGACCTTCCCGGGCTGCCTGATCAAGTGCCGCGCCATCGGCATGTTCCGCATGACGGACGAGGCGGGCGGCGACGACAAGCTGCTGTGCGTGCCGGCCTCCGACCCGCGTGTCGAGCACCTGCGCGACATCCACCACGTGTCCGAGTTCGACCGCCTGGAGATCCAGCACTTCTTCGAGGTCTACAAGGACCTGGAGCCGGGCAAGTCGGTCGAGGGCGCGAACTGGGTCGGCCGCACCGAGGCCGAGGCCGAGATCGAGGCCTCGTACAAGCGCCTGGAGGCGCAGGGCGGCCACCACTGAGCTCACGCTCGGCGGTGACGGGCCGGGGCACTGCTCCGCGCCCCCCGTGACATGGCGGGCGGCATCCCCTCGGGGGATGCCGCCCGCCGTCGTGTTCCCGGGCCGGGGAACCAGGTTTCGACGGGGAGGAAACGGTTCCGCATACTGATACTCCGGGTGATCACGAACTGGAGGACGCGTGGCGGAGGCCGACGGGGCGGAGGACAGGAAGCCCCAGTCCGACGAAGCGCACAGCGCCTTCACGCCGCCTGCCGGCATCGAGCCGGAGGTGTCCGGCGACGACCAGCCCACCTCGGAGTTCGTCCGCCCGCCGAACACCGGACCGGTCCCCCCGGAGCCGGAGGGCTCGGCGTTCGCCGCGCCGGCCACCTACAGCGCCGCGCAGTCCCCGCCCGCCTACACCCCCGGCCAGGGCTTCCCCGTCGCCCAGATGAAGGAGTCGCCCTGGCAGGACCGCATGCGCACGATGCTGCGCATGCCGGTCGACGTGCGCCCCGTACCGGACCTCGTGCAGCGGCCGAGCGAGGCGGGGCCCGCCGTGGGCCGCGTACTCGACCTGACGCTGCGCATCGGCGAGCTGCTGCTGTCGGGCGGCGAGGGCTCCGAGGACGTGGAGGCCGCGATGTTCGCCGTGGCCCGCTCCTACGGGCTGGACCGCTGCGAGCCGACCGTCACCTTCACCATGCTGTCGATCACGCACCAGCCTTCGCTGGTCGACCACCCGGTCTCGGCGAGCCGGACGGTGCGCCGCCGGGGCACCGACTACACCCGCCTGGCGGCCGTGTTCCGGCTGGTGGCCGACATCAGCACACCGGACACCGACATCTCGCTGGAGGAGGCCTACCGGCGCCTCGCCGAGATCCGGCGCAACCGGCACCCGTACCCCACGTGGGTGCTCACGGCGGCCGCCGGGCTGCTCGCCGGGGCCGCCTCGATCCTGGTCGGCGGCGGGGTGCTGGTCTTCTTCGCGGCCGCGCTCGGCGCGGTCCTCGGGGACCGCCTCGCCTGGCTGTGCGCCGGGCGCGGGCTGCCGGAGTTCTACCAGTTCGTGGCCGCCGCGATGCCGCCGGCCGCCTTCGGGGTGGCGCTCAAGCTCGCGGAGATCGAGAACATCAAGGCCTCCGCCGTGATCACCGGCGGGCTGTTCGCGCTGCTGCCGGGGCGGGCCCTGGTCGCGGCCGTGCAGGACGGCCTGACGGGCTTCTACATCACCGCGGCCGCCCGGCTCCTGGAGGTCATGTACCTCTTCATCGGCATCATCATGGGCGTGCTGGTCGTGCTCTACCTCGGGCTCCAGCTGGGCGCCTCGCCCAAGCCGGAGGAGGTCCTGCAGATCACCCAGCGGCCGCTGATCCAGATCGCGGCGTCGATGGTGCTCGTCTTCACCTTCGCGATCCTGCTCCAGCAGGAACGCTCCACGGTGTGGATCGTGACCCTCAACGGCGGGGTGGCCTGGGTGACCTTCGGGGCGCTGCACTACGCGGGCGGGATCCCGCCCGTGCCGTCCACCGCCATCGCGGCCGGGCTGGTGGGCCTCTTCGGGCAGCTCTTCTCCCGCTACCGCTTCGCCTCGGCCCTGCCGTACGTCACGGCCGCCATCGGGCCGCTGCTGCCCGGCTCGGCGACGTACTACGGGCTGCTGCTGATCGCCGAGGACCGGCTCAACGAGGGGCTTGGCTCCCTGGTGAACGCCGCGGCCATCGCGCTGGCCATCGCGATCGGGGTCAACCTGGGGTCGGAGACCTCCCGGCTGTTCATGCGCATCCCCGGTGCGGCGAGCGCCAAGGGCCGTGCCGCGGCGAAGCGGACCCGCGGCTACTGACGGCACCGACCGTGCCGGCGGCCGCCGACGGCCCTCGCTCCGGGTGCCGGACACGCGGAACGGGCCGCACCCCTGCCCCGGCGGGGCGGGCGTGCGGCCCGTTCGACGCGTGCGGTCTCAGCGCTTGGCGTGGCGCCCGCGCTGGCCCGGGGACTGCGGGCCGGTGCCGTCGGCGGCGACCGCCTCCGCGGCCTGCCCGGCGTTCGCCTTGGACTCCTTGCGGGCCTTCAGCACCTCGAAGACCACCGGGATGACCGAGACGAGGACGATGCCGACGAGGATCGGCTCGACGTTCGTCTTGATGAACTCGATCTGGCCGAGCCAGTAGCCCGCGATGGTGACGCCCGCGCCCCAGCCGATGCCGCCGATGACGTTGTAGGTCAGGAAGGTGCGGTACTTCATCGTGCCGGCGCCCGCGACCATCGGGGCGAAGGTGCGGATGATCGGCACGAAGCGGGCGAGCACGATGGCCTTGGGGCCGTGCTTGTCCATGAACTCGTGCGCCTTGTCCAGGTTCTCCCGCTTGAAGAGCTTGGAGTTCGGACGGTTGAAGAGCTTCGGCCCGAAGTACTTGCCGATCATGTAGCCGACCTGGTCGCCGATGATGGCGGCGGCGACGATCAGGGTGCAGACCAGCCACAGCGGCTGCTTGATGTACTGCCCGTCCGCGACCAGCAGGCCCGCGGTGAAGAGCAGGGAGTCGCCGGGAAGGAAGGCGAAGAGACCCGACTCGGCGAAGACGATGACCAGGATGCCGATCAGACCGAAGTGCGAGATCAGGTAGTCCGGGGACAGCCACTCAGGGCCGAGCGCAAGCGTATACACGGGTTCCGGGCTCTCCTGGATCGAGGGGAAGTGCCGATGGGGGCGTTTCAATTATCAACGCACACGACCCCCGCCCGGTTCCAGGTACCGGCGGGGGTCGTCCGCGTGATGCTCCGTTTACACGTTGCGCACGCCGTTCGCGAGGATCGCGTCGCGCAGGTGCGCGGCGAAGCCCGGCTTCATCGCGTCGTAGAACGCCGTGAAGCGCTCGTCCGCCACGTACATCTCACCGAGGCACGTGTGCATCTCGTACGGGCAGTCGTAGAACCACTTGTGGATGTGCAGGCGGTGTTCCTCGGCCAGGTCCATCGCGCGCTCGCCGTCGGCGGGCTCGCCCGCGTCCATGGCCGCCACGTACCGGCGGCCCCATTCGGCGGACTCGTCCTGGATCCGCTGCCAGTCGTCCTTCGTGTACGAGGCCGCCCGGCGCTGCGACTCGGCGTACGCCTCGGTGTCGCCCCAGCGCTCCTCGACCTCCTGCGCGTGCTGCTCCGGGTCCTGGTCCCCGAAGACCTCGAACTTCTCCTCGGGCGTGAGGTTGATGCCCATCTTCTTCGCCTCCATGGCGTGCTCAACGGCCTTGGCCATCTGCTGGAGCCGGGCGATCCGGTCGGTCAGCAGGGCATGCTGCCGGCGCAGATGCTCCTGTGGGTCCGATTGCGGGTCGTCCAGCAGGACCGCGACCTCGTCGAGGGGGAAGCCGAGCTCCCGGTAGAACAGGATCCGCTGCAGCCGGTCCAGGTCGGCGTCGTCGTACCGCCGGTGTCCCGCGCTGCTGCGGCCGCTCGGGGAGAGCAGGCCGATCCCGTCGTAGTGGTGCAGGGTGCGCACCGTGACCCCGGCGAAACCGGCGACCTGGCCCACGGAGAAGCCCATTTCTTCCCTCCTCTGCTCGGGTACGCCCTTCACTGTGGTTCCTCACGCCGCGTGAGGTGCAAGTCCTCTTCGGCGGCTACCTGCTCAGGCCCCGGTAGCGGCCCACCGCCAGCGGGAAGAAGACCGCGAGCAGCAGGAGCGGCCAGGCGACCGCCAGCAGGGCCGCGTGGTCGGCGGCCCATGACGGGGGCGCCGCGGCCGGGTTGCCGAACAGGTCGCGGACGGCGGTGGCCGTCGCCGAGAGCGGGTTCCATTCCACCACCGCGCCCAGCCAGCCCGGCATCGACTCCGGCGTGGCGAACGCGTTGGACAGGAAGCCCACCGGCCACACCAGGATCTGCACCGCCTGCACCAGCTCCGGTCGGCCCGCGACCATGCCGAGCCAGATCCCGATCCACAGCATCGCGAAGCGCAGCAGCAGGAGCAGCCCGAAGGCCAGCAGGGCGGCGGCCGCGCCGCCGTGCCAGCGCCAGCCGAGCAGCAGCCCGACCCCGGCCAGGACCAGCAGTCCGACGGCCGACTGGAGCATGTCGGCGACGCTGCGGCCCACCAGGACCGCCGAGGAGGACATCGGCATGGCGCGGAAGCGGTCGATCACCCCCTTGTTCAGGTCCTGGGTGACGGCCGTCATGGTGGCCTCCAGCCCGAAGGCCATGGTGAGGGCGAGCATCCCCGGGACCAGGAACTCGACGTACTCGCCGTCGATGCCGCGGCCGCCGCCCACCAGGAAGCCGAACATCAGCAGCATCATCACGGGGAAGACCAGGCCGACGAGCATCTGGACCGGCTGGCGGGCCCAGTGCGACAGCTCGCGCCGGGTCATCGTCCAGGAGTCCGGGACCACCCATGCCGCGCTCATGCGGCCACCTCCTCGCGGTCGGTCAGGTGCAGGAAGACCTCGTCCAGCGTGGGGCGCCGGACGGCGAGGTCGGCGGCCTCGACGCCCGCCTCCTCCAGCGTCCGCAGGGTCCGGGCCAGGCCCGCCATGCGGTCCGCCACCGGGAAGCTCAGGGTCAGGGTGTCGGGGTCGACGGTGGGGTCGGGCAGCAGCCGCGCGGCCTCCGCCAGCCGGGCGGCGTCCCGCAGGACGACGACGATCCGGTCCGCCCCGACCAGGGCCTTCAGTTCGTCGGCCGTGCCCTCGGCCGCGACCCGGCCGCCGTCGATCAGGGCGATCCGGTCGGCCAGCTGGTCGGCCTCCTCCAGGTACTGCGTGGTGAGCAGGACGGTGGTGCCGCCGCCGACCAGGGAGCGGACCGCGCTCCACACCTCGGCGCGGCCGCGCGGGTCGAGGCCGGTGGTCGGCTCGTCCAGGAAGAGCACCTGCGGGTCGGTGATCAGGGAGGCGGCGAGGTCGAGGCGGCGCCGCATGCCGCCGCTGTACTGCTTGACCGCCTTGCGGCCGGTGTCCGCGAGGCCGAAGCGCTCCAGCAGTTCGTCGGCGCGCCGTCCGGCCCGGCGGGCGCCCAGGTGGTGGAGGCGGCCGAACATCTCCAGGTTCTGCCGGCCGGCCAGTTCCTCGTCGAGCGCGGCGTGCTGGCCGAGCAGCCCGATCCGCGAGCGGACGGCCGCCGGGTCCTTGCGCACGTCGTGGCCCGCCACCCGGACCACCCCCTCGTCGTGGCGGAGCAGGGTGCTCATGATCCGCACGGCCGTGGTCTTGCCGGCGCCGTTGGGGCCGAGCACCGCGTGCACGGTGCCGGGCGCCACCTCCAGGTCGAGCCCGGCCAGGGCCTGCTTGTCGCCGTAGCGTTTGTGGACACCTTCGACGGAGATCGCCAAAGCCACTCCCCACCCATCACTAGTCAAATTTGATTACCGCGAGCCGCAAAGGTAATGCCCACCCGCGGGCTAGTCAAACTTGATTAGGCGTAGGGGTTCTCCTGGCCCTCCGCCAACACCCCCACGAACGGTTCGCCGCCCTCGCCCGCGAAGGAGTACGCGCCCCCTTCGATCCGGGCGATCAGCCCCCGCGTCCACTCCGCCTCAGCGTCCGCGGAATGGACCCACATGTGCATGATCTCGCCGATGTGGCCCAGCTCCTCCGGGCCGCCCTCCGGCGTGTAGTAGTCGGTCACCGACGACCGCCACCCCGCAAGCTTCGCCAGCCGCTCCCGGAGCAGCCCGAGCACGTCCTCGCGCGGGAGGTCGACCATGAAGCCGATCGCCGCCGACAGCACGTCCGTCTTCTGGTCGTACGCCGCGAGCGCCTCGCGCAGCAGCCTGAAGTACTCCTCCCGGCCGGCGTCCGTCACCTCGTACTCGGTGCGCGGCGGTCCGCCCGCCGCGCTCGGCGCCACCTCGTGGGCGTGCAGGACGCCCTGCTTCGCCATCTGCTTGAGCGCGTGGTAGATCGATCCCGGCTTGGTGTTCGACCACTCGTGGGCGCCCCAGTACTCCAGGTCGTTGCGCACCTGGTAACCGTGGGCCCGCCCGTGCTGGCGGACGGCACCGAGGACAAGAAGCCGGATCGCTGACATGGGGCCAGGCTAAGCCCCGGCCGTCAGGCCCCTCGCCCGGCCCTTCGCCCGGCTCTTCGCCTAGCCCATCGCCTTGGTGCCGTCGATGGATTCGCGGACGATGTCCGCGTGGCCCGCGTGCCGGGCGAACTCCTCCACCAGGTGCAGCAGCATCCAGCGGATCGAGACCTTTGCGTCCTTGGGGAACCACGGCGCCGGCGGCAGCGGGAACGTCATGTCCAGGCTCGCCACGGCGGCGACGAAGGCCTCCGTCTCCTGTCGGACCCCGTCCCAGAAGGCCAGCACGGACGGGATGGACTCGCCGTCGACGAGGCGGAAGCTGTCGCCGTAGCTCGCCTCGTCGCGCAGCCGCTCGTTCGGCCGCTGCTGCGCCAGCCGCAGCCAGTTCAGCTCGACCTCCGCCACGTGCTTCAGCAGCCCGGACAGGCTGAGCTCGCTGGCGCTCGGGCGGCTCGCCGCCTGCTCCTCGTCGAGCCCGAGGAGCGCCTCGCGGATCGCCGTGCGCTGGGCCTCGACGAAGGCGAGGAGCGTGCCGCGCTCGTCGCCGAGGACCTCGGTGGAAATCTGGGCCATGACCGGACCGCCTCTGCGTGGTGTCGCCGGGGGCGTCTCCCCCGACAACCCCAACATTACGGAGCGATGCGGTCAGTTCCTGTCCTAGTTGGCCGTTCCGTTCGGCGAGACTTGATCGTCCGGCCGGATCGCGGGCAGCGCGGTGGCGGGCTTCGGCAGCAGGGCCTTGGTGAGGTCCTGCTTGCCCGTCGGGTCGAGCCCGTACATCGCCTCGTAGATCTTGCGGACGGCCGGCCCGGAGGCCCCGGAGCCGGTGCCGCCCTGGGAGATCGTCATGACGATCGCGTAGTCCTCGGTGTACGAGGCGAACCACGAGGTGGTCTGCTTGCCCTGGACCTCGGCCGTGCCGGTCTTGGCGTGCATCGGGATCTGCTTCTGCGGCCAGCCTCCGAAGCGCCAGGCGGCGCTGCCGTCGGTGGCCACGCCGGCGAGGGCCTTGTCGATGTTGTCGCGCGTCCTGGCGTCCATCGGGAGCTTGCCCGCCTCCTTGGGGGCGATCTCCTTCACCGACGTCCCGTCGGCGCTGACGATCGCCTTGCCGACGCTCGGCTGGTGCAGGGTGCCGCCGTTGGCGATGGCCGCGTAGACGGACGTCATCTGCAGCGGGGTGACGAGGGTGTCGCCCTGTCCGATCGAGTAGTTGATCGCGTCACCCTCGCGCAGCTGGTTGCCCTGGCGGCAGTTCTCGTAGGCGATCTTCTCGGCGAAGCTGCCGTTCTTCTTGCCGTCCCGGCACCAGGCGTCCTTGTTGGCGTCGAAGAAGTCCTGCTTCCACTTCCGGTCGGGGATCCGGCCGGGCACCTCGTTGGGCAGGTCGACGCCGGTGCGCTTGCCCAGACCGAAGTCGTGCGCCGTCTTGAAGAACCAGTCGTTCGGGTCCTTCTTCGGCTTGATGCCCCCGTCCTTCTTCCATTCCTGGTCGGCGATCAGGTAGTAGACCGTGTCGCAGGAGACCTCCAGGGCCCGGCCGATGGTGATGTCGCCGTGGCCCTGCGACTCGAAGTTCGTGAAGGTCTGGTTGCCCACCGAGTACGAGCTGGGGCAGGGGTAGCGGTTGTTGAAGGGGTAGCCGGCGTTGACCGCGGCGGTCGAGGTGACCACCTTGAAGATGGAGCCCGGCGCCGCCTGCCCCTGGATCGCCCGGTTCAGCAGCGGGTAGTTGGACTCCTTGTCGGTGAGGGAGGCGTAGTCCTTCGCGGAGATGCCGCCCACCCACGCGTTGGGGTCGTAGGTCGGGTTCGAGGCCATCGCCACGATCCGGCCCGTCTTGGTCTCCATCACCACGACCGCGCCCGAGTCGGCCTCGTAGTTGCGGCCGGTGTTCTTGTCGTGCACCTTTCGGGCGTCGATCATCGCGTTGTTCAGCTCGCGCTCGGCGACCGCCTGCACGCGGGAGTCGATCGAGGTCACGACGTTCGAGCCGGGCTGCGCCGGGTCGGTCTGGCCCTGCCCGATGACGCGGCCGAGGTTGTCCACCTCGTAGCGGGTGATGCCGGCCTTGCCCCGCAGGTCCTTGTCGTAGGTGCGCTCCAGCCCGGAGCGGCCCACCTGGTCGGAGCGCAGGTACGGGGAGTCGGTCTTCTTCGCCTTGGCGATCTCCTCGTCGGTGACCGGGGAGAGGTATCCCAGCACCTGGGAGGTGTTGGCCTGGTCCGGGGCGGCGTAGCGGCGCAGCGCGGTCGCCTCGGCCGTGATGCCCGGGAAGTCCTCGGGGTGCTCACGGATCTGCAGGGCCTGCTCCGTGGTCGCCTCGTCGCTGACCGGGATCGGCTGGTAGGGGGAGCCGTTCCAGCAGGGCTGCTTGGTCTTGGAGTCGCAGAGCCGGACCTTGTCGATGACCTCCTGGGGGTCCATGCCGAGGACACCGGCGAGCCGGGTCAGGACGGACTTGCCCTTGTCCTTCATGGTCAGCAGCTCGGTACGGCTGGCGGAGACCACCAGGTGGGTGGCGTTGTCGGCGAGCGGGACCCCGCGCGAGTCGAGGATCGAGCCGCGCACGGCCGGCTGGACCACCTGCTGGACGTGGTTGTTCTTCGCCTCGTCCGTGTATTCCGTGCCGTTGCGGATCTGGAGGTACCACAGCCGTCCGCCCAGCGTGAGCAGGAGGGAGAAGACCACGACCTGGATGACGACGAGCCGGTTCTGGACCCGAGGGGTCCGGCCGGTCTCCGGTATGTTGCTCAACTCGATCTCCCCCGGGCGGCTGCCTACGCCCGGTCGAGTCTAGGGGTGTCCGGACCCTTGATCAGAACGGGAAGGCCGTCCGCCCGTGCTGTACGGAGATCCACTTCTGGGTGGTGAACGCCTCGACCGTGGCCTCGCCGTTGAGCCGGCCCAGACCCGAGGCCTTCTCCCCGCCGAAGGCGGCCAGCGGCTCGTCCCCGATCGTGGAGTCGTTGACGTGGATCATCCCCGTCTCGATCCGCTGGGCGAAGCGGACGCCACGCTCCACGTCCCGGGTGTGCACGGCGCCGCTGAGCCCGTACGGGGTCGCGTTGGCCAGCCGTACGGCCTCGTCCTCGCCGTCGAAGACCACCAGCAGGGCCACCGGTCCGAAGATCTCCTGGCCCAGCAGCGGGGAGTCCTCGGGGATCCCGGCGAGCACCGTCGGCTCGACCAGGTTGCCGCGCGTAGACCCCCGGACGAGTGCCTGCGCGCCGGATTCCACGGCCTGGTCCACGAGCGCGGTGAGGGCGTCGGCCTGGAAGGAGTTGATCAGCGGGCCGATGTGGGTGTCGGCCTCGTGCGGGTCGCCCGTCTTCAGGCTCCGTACGCGGGCGGTGAACTTCTCGGTGAACTCCTCGGCGACGGAAGCGTCGACCAGGATCCGGTTGGCGGCCATGCAGACCTGGCCCTGGTAGACGAAGCGGCTGAAGACGGCCGCGTCCACCGCGTAGTCGAGGTCGGCGTCGTCGAGGACGACGAGCGCGCTGTTGCCGCTGAGCTCCAGGACCGTGCGCTTGAAGTGGCGGGCGGCGACCGCGCCGACGTGCCGGCCGACCCGGTCCGACCCGGCGAAGGAGATCACTTTGGGGACGGGGTGCGTCAGGAGCGCGTCGCCTATCTCGGCGATGTCGGTGACCAGCACGTTCAGCAGGCCGGCCGGGAGTCCCGCGTCCTCGAAGATCTTGGCTATCACCCCGCCGCCCACGACGGGGGCGTTCTGGTTGGGCTTCACGACGACCGCGTTGCCCAGGGCCAGGGCCGGCGCGACCGACTTCAGGGTGACCAGGAAGGGGAAGTTGAAGGGGCTGATCACGGTGACGACGCCGACGGGCAGCCGCTGGACCCGGTTCTCCTTGCCCTCGACCGGCGAGGGCAGGATGCGGCCCTCGGGGCGGACGGCCAGCTGCAGCGACTCGCGGATGAACTCCATCGCGAGGTGGACCTCGTACTCGGCCTTGGGGCGGGTCCCGCCGAGCTCGTCGATCATCGCCTCGACGATCTCCTTCTCGCGCTCCTCGGTGATCCGCAGGGCGCGCTCCAGCACCGCGCGTCTGACGTACGGGCTGGTGGCGGCCCACTCCCGCTGGGCGCGCTCGGCGCCGCGGTAGGCCTGGTCCACCTGCTCGACCGTGGCCACGGTGATGGCCGCGAGCTTCTCCCCGTTGTACGGGTTGACGTCGATGATGTCCCACGAACCGTTGCCGGCCAGCCATTCGCCGTCGATGTACTGGTGAGCGAGGTCGCTGAATATGGACATGCCATCCCTTACTGCGAGCGCGCACCCGTGCGCTGCACCGGAGACCGATCGGTCATCATGCACTGATCAGACGTCATACTACGTGCGGATCAAGACAGTTGGAGTAGGCCGCGGAGAAGATCCCTGGTCCGGTCGGCATCGGGGCAGTCCGCCTGGAGGCGTTCCATCGCCCGCTCGTACTGCCCCACTTCCTCGTCCTTGTCCAGGTAGAGGGCACTGGTGAGCTGTTCCAGATAGACGATGTCCTGCAGGTCGGACTCGGGGAAGCGCAGCAGGGTGAAGGCTCCGCTCTCGCCCGCGTGCCCGCCGAAGGAGAAGGGCATCACCTGGAGCTGCACGTTGGGCCGCTGCGAGACCTCGATGAGGTGCTCCAGCTGACCGCGCATGACGTCGCGGTCGCCGTACGGGCGGCGCAGCGCGGCCTCGTCGAGGACGGCGTGGAAGACGGGCGCGCTCTCGGAGACGAGCACCTTCTGTCGCTCCAGGCGCAGCGCGACGCGGCGGTCGATCTCGGCGGCGGTGGCGCCGGGCATGCCGCGGCTGACGACCGCGTGGGCGTAGGCCTCGGTCTGCAACAGGCCGTGGACGAACTGCACCTCATAGATCCGGATGAGCGACGCGGCGCCCTCCAGCCCGATGTACGTCTGGAACCAGCCCGGCAGCACGTCGCCGTAACTGTGCCACCAGCCGGTCGCGTTGGCCTCGCGGACCAGTCCCAGCAGGGACTCGCGCTCGGTGCTGTCCGTGACTCCGTAGAGCGTGAGGAGGTCCTCCACGTCCCGTGCCTTGAAGCTCACCCTTCCCAACTCCAAGCGGCTGATCTTCGATTCGGATGCGCGGATCGAGTAGCCGGCCGCCTCACGGGTGATGCCGCGGGATTCTCGGAGTCGCCTGAGCTGGGAGCCCAGGAGGATGCGGCGCACCACAGAACCGCTTGCTTCTGCGGTCACTAGTACTGCCCTCCCCATCGCATTGGCGTGCGCGTGGTGTGCGCGTGCTCGGGGCCCCCGCACCCCAGGGGCCGCAGTCTGCCACCAAAACGCATCGGGCCGTACTCGTTCTGTAACGGAATCCCGCCTGCGGGAAAAGAAGTCCGTAAGTATGCGTAGGAAGAAATGAGCAAGAACCGTCACGTGAGTGGACAGGTCCGGCGCGTGCACGTGCATCTGCCCTTGCATCCGGCCGGAGCATTCGGAACCATGGTCCCCGCGCACCTGCGTGCTCTTCGCGCCGGCGCGGGACCCACCCCGCAGTTCTCTTTGGACACAAGCCACCGCTTCGTCCGCGAATCCCGGGAGTGCCTCGCATGGGGACGAATGGATCGACCATGCTCGAGCCGTTACGGCAGGGGCTTCCCCCGGTCGACCCCACGGCTGTCTCCGGGTCCGCCTCATGCGCTCTGCCCGCACGGTTCGATGCGGTGCGGGGCGCGCGCACTTTCACCCGCTCGACGCTGTCCCAGTGGGGCCTCGACGAACGCTTCGACGATGTGGCGCTGGTCGTTTCCGAGCTCGTCACCAACGCCCTGCGCCACGCCCTGCCCGAGGATTCGAGGGGGCCCGGCGCCGAACCGGAGCCGCCGGTGCGGCTGCACCTGATGCGGTGGAGCACCCGGCTGGTGTGCGCGGTGCGCGACCCCAGCGAGGACCGGCCCGGCGGGGCGTTCTCGCCGGAGCGGACCGAGGAGAACTTCGACCTGGAGTCCGGGCGCGGGCTGTTCCTGGTGGACTCGTACAGCGACAGCTGGGGCTGGCACCCGCTCGCGGGACGGCTGACCGGCAAGGTGGTCTGGGCGCTGTTCCTGCTCCACGACTGAGCCGACCGAGCGGCCTGCTTCAAGACGACTGGCCGGGACCGATCACTGCGATCGGTCCCGGCCAGTGCACGTGCATGGCTTGATGAGTGCGCCGTTCCGTCAGCCGATCAGGTGATCGAACTCGCCGTCCTTGACGCCCAGGAGCAGGGCTTCTATCTCGGCCGGCGTATAGACGAGCGCCGGACCGTCCGGGAAGCGCGAATTGCGCATGGCGACGTCGCCTCCCGGCAGCTTCGCGAACTCCACGCAGGAACCCTGCGAGTTGCTGTGTCTGCTCTTCTGCCACGTCAGCTCAAACAAGGAAGCGAGTTCTGCAGCTGCCATCCCGTTGTACGCGTGGTCCACAGGAAGCCCCCGATAGTGCAGATGTCAACTCCACCGGATCATAGCTGTGTTCACCAGCTGCTGCATGCGCAGATGCACGTGCACGCGGGGTGTTCCGATGATCACAGACAGGTCCGTTCTCAGGGGCGGAGGGCGTCCGAGACCTCGTCGAGCGAGGCCGGGAGCTGTTCGGCCGCCCCGCGCAGCACCTCCGGAGCAGGACCGGGACCCGGCTCGGGGCCGGGGCCGGAGCCGGAGCCGGGACCGGCCGGTGGCCGCGCTCCGGGAGGCGGGCCTCCAGGAGCATGGTGCTGCGGCCCGGCGCGGCCAGGGCCGCTCCGGCGGCGGGCGCAGGGCGGCGAGGGGAAGTCGACGCGCATCCTGAAGTCGGAGGCCCGGGCCCTGCGCACGGACGACACGCCGCCGTAGCCGACGGCCGGGCTCAGCTCAGGGGGTGTCCGGCCGATCGGGCCGGACACCCCTGAGCCGTCTCTAGGACTTGGGGAGCGGGCGGCGGCGGCCGCCCATGTGGGCCCGGTCGGCGGCCGCCGTGCCGTCCTCCCAGCCCGCGTGGTCGGTGGCGCCGCGCAGCCGGGTGGTGGTGGTCCGCGGGAACATCTCCTCGGCCCGGGAGGTGACCGCCACGTCGCGCGCCACCAGGGCCGGGAGGTTGTCCGGGGCCTCCGTCGCGGTGTGCTCGGCGGTCTCGGCGAGCCGGTGGCCGAGCCGGCTGGCGTAGGCCAGCAGGAAGGACTGGCGGAAGGTCTTGGTCCGCTTGCGCCCTCCCGATCGCTGCGCGGCCTCCGCGCGGGTCATCGCGGCCGTTCCCTGCACGAGGAGCGAGGTGTAGAGCAGCTCCACCGCCTCCAGGTCGCTCTCGAAGCCGACCACCGTGGAGAACTCGAAGCCGCTGTTCCACACCGCCCGGCAGCGGTTGGCGGTGGCCACCGCGTCGAGCAGGACCGCCTTCGCCTCCTCGTACGGCGGCTCGACACCGATCCGGCAGGCCGCGGGCACCTGGGCGGGGCCCTTGCCGCTGGCCGCGAGCAGGGCCTCGTCCACGGTGTGCCGGGCCATCAGCTCCTGGGCCTTCGCGCTGAGCGCCTCGGCCTCGTCCGGGTAGGTGGTCGCCTCGGCCTTGGCGAGCAGGGCCCGGATCCGGCCCAGCATGCGGGGCTCGATGTGTGCGTGCTCCGCGAGGGCGTCGACCGGGTCGCCGGGCAGCGGACCCACCGGCTCGATCGACGGCAGCCGGATCAGCAGCCGCAGCACCTCAAGGAAGGCAGTGGCCAGCGTGAACCGGTCGGCCCGCTCCCGCCGCGCGAGCCCGTCGGCGTACTCCTCGTCGCCCTTCCACCACACCTCGGCGGTGGTCCAGCGCTCCGGGAGCTTGGCGTAGCGGCGCGCCTCGGCGGCGATCAGGTCCCCGGTGATCCGCAGGTGCCGCTCGTCGAGGTCCCGGCGGACCAGCCGCAGCACGTCGGCCGGCTGCCAGCCCCGCTCCCAGCCCTGCCGTACGTACGCCTCCCCGCGCGCCAGCAGCTCACGGCCCACTCCGGACCAGCGCCGGGAATCGGCGACGAGCAGCGAGGCCCCGGTGTCCAGCCCGGCGTCGTCCTGGGCGTAGAGGGCTCCGGCGAAGGCTCGGTCGACGGTCTCGGCAAGGTCTGTCACACCTCTCAGCTTGGCATGTCCGCCTTCGCGTCCCGTTCCCGGCGGGCTGCCTCGATCCGCGGGCGGTGCTCCGGCGACCACTTGGGGAGGCCCTCGCCCTCAGCGGCAGCCGGGGGAGTTCGAGGCGCGGGGGGCAGCGCCCCCCGCAGCGGCTTCCGCGGCGCCGCCGCACCCCGTCCACGGCCCGCCGTCCCGCCGCTGTCGGACCCCGATGGGACACTCGCACCCATGAGCGACCGCACTCCCCGGTGGGCCCTCGCCGAGGACGGCGACGGGTGGTGGCACGCCGCACCCGTACACCCCGCCGACGGAGTCCGGATGCGCGTCCGCGACCCCGCCGACGCCATCCGCTCCGCCCCGCCCGGCACCCGCTGGGTCTGGCGGTCCACCGCCGCCGTGTACCCGCGCCTGCTCGCGGCCGGCGTCCGCGTCGAGCGGTGCCACGACATCGAGGCCGCCGAGCTGCTGCTCCTCGGCCACGAGGGCCGCTCCGGCGAGCCCCGCTCGGCCGCCGCCGCCTGGGCCCGGCTGAACAACGCCCCCGTGCCGCCGGATCCGCCGCAGCGCGCCGCCGACCCCCGCGCCCAGGACTCCCTCTTCGACCCGCAGCCCGCCCCGGTCTCCCTGGAGGCCCTGCTCGCCGTCCACGCCGACCAGGCGAAACGGCAGGGTGCCACCGCCCACCCCGACCGGATGCGGCTGCTCGTCGCCGCCGAGTCCGCGGCCTTCCTCGTCGCCGCCGAGATGAACCGCGCCGGTCTGCCCTGGCGGGCCGACGTGCACCGGGCCCTGCTGACCGAGCTGCTCGGCGAGCGGTACGCGGGCGGCGGGGAGCCCCGGCGCCTCGCCGAGCTGGCCGACCGCGTTTCGGCGGCCTTCGGCCGGCGCGTACGCCCCGACCTGCCCGCCGAGGTCGTCCGGGCCTTCGCCAAGGACGGGATCAAGCTGAAGTCCACCCGCCGCTGGGAGATCCAGGAACTGGACCACCCCGCCGTGGAACCGCTGATCGAGTACAAGAAGCTGTACCGGATCTACACCGCCCACGGCTGGTCCTGGCTCGCAGACTGGGTCCACGAGGGCCGCTTCCGCCCGGAGTTCATCCCCGGCGGAACGCTCACCGGCCGCTGGGTCACCAATGGCGGCGGGGCCCTGCAGATCCCGAAGGTGATCCGCCGGGCCGTCGTCGCCGACCCGGGCTGGCGGCTCGTCGTCGCCGACGCCGACCAGATGGAGCCGCGCGTGCTCGCCGCGATCTCCCGCGATCCCGCCTTCATGGAGGTCGCCGGCCGGCCCGAGGACCTCTACACCGCCGTCTCCCGCCAGGGCTTCTCCGGCGACCGCGAGAAGGCCAAACTGGCCGTCCTCGGCGCCGTCTACGGGCAGACCTCCGGGGACGGCCTGAAGAACCTGGCAGCGCTGCGCCGCCGCTTCCCCCGGGCCGTCGCGTACGTGGACGACGCGGCGAAGGCCGGCGAGGAGGGCCGGCTCGTACGCACCTGGCTCGGCCGCACCTGCCCGCCGCCGGCCGGCTCCGGCGAGGAGGAGGCCGGGGACGGGGGCGTCGACCCGGGCGAGGGGGAACCGGACGGCGGGGCCGGGCCCCGGCAGGACCGGGAGGACGCCTGGACCCCGGGCTACGCCTCCACCAACACCCGGGCCCGCGGCCGGTTCACCCGCAACTTCGTCGTCCAGGGCAGCGCCGCCGACTGGGCACTGCTGCTGCTCGCCGCCCTGCGGCAGGCGACCGCGGGAATGCGGGCGGAGCTGGTGTTCTTCCAGCACGACGAGGTGATCGTGCACTGCCCGGCCGAGGAGGCCGGGGACGTGGCGGAGGCGATCCGCGCCGCCGGCGAACGGGCCGGCCGGATCGCCTTCGGCGACACCCCGGTCCGTTTCCCGTTCACGACGGCGGTCGTGGAGTGCTACGCGGACGCCAAGTGAACTCGGCAGCGCACTAGTTGCGGTCCCGGTTCCAACCCGGCGCGAGGGCGATCGCCTGCAGCTTCTCCAGCGTGACCGCGGGCGTCGGGCGGGTGGCGGCGCCGCTCTGGTTGGCGGTGTTGAAGCCGGAGACCGTCACCCGCAGGCCGTTCTTGCGCAGGGTGTCCACGGTCCACTGGACCACGCCCTTGCCCTTCTCGGCGGGACCCTGCGTGATCCTGACCTTCGTACCGTCGGGCTGCGTGGTGACGTCGGCGCCCGTGAAGCCCGAGGTGCTCTCGCCCCGGGAGACGTTGAGCTGGACCAAGGACGGGCCCTTGCCGTCGTCGAGCACGGCGTATCCGTACGAACCCTCCCCACCCCGGGAGGCGATCGGGATCCCGACGGGTACCAGCAGCGACTCCAGGGCGTCGGCGGCGCTCCGGTCCTTCAGCGCCGTGCCCGACCCGGATCCCTGCGGCACCGGCTCCGGCTCGGCGGCCGGCAGGTCGTTCAGCGCCGGGTGCCAGACGGGCGAGGTGACCAGGATCTTCAACTGGGCGTCGTCCAGAGGCGGGTTGGGCCGTGAGACGGCCGCGTCCTTCTCCGCCGGGGCGTTCCATTCGGAGGCCTCGACCAGGAAGCCCGCCGGGGTCACGAGCACGGCCCGCCAGCACTTGGTGTCCACCCGGCGGTCGGGGTACTCGTACCCCTTGAAGATCAGCAGCTTCGAGCCGTCCGGCAGCCTCTCGGTCCGGCAGTCGTCGTAGCCCTGGAGGTTCTTGTCCCCGCACTGGGTGAGCTGGTCGGCCCGACTGCCCTTGGGGTCCACCCGGGAGAGGCCGACGGAGACGGCCGCCTTGCCCTTCCCGTCGTCGTACACGCCGGAGACCGCCGCTCCGCCCTCGCTCTCCGTGCCGCGCGCCTCCATGGCGGTCAGCTTCCCGTTCCCGCCCGCCAGGGCCTTCTCCAGGTTGACCATCATCCGCTCCGCGCCGACCGCGCCGCTGCCGGTCCTCGGCCCCTTCCCGGAGCCGGCGTCGGGACCGCCGCCCGTCCCGCCCGAACCGCCGTCCGGCGTCGGCGGCGACGCGACGTGGACCGCGTCCGCGGCGCCCCCGCCGTCGAGGAGTCCGCCGGTGTAGGCGCCCGCCGTCGCGATCAGGGCCAGGGCCAGCACGGATCCCCCGACGACCGCGGCCCGGCGGCGCGCCACCAGGCGCCGGCCGCGTTCCTCGCCGGCGTCCACCAGGGCGTGCCGGTCGGCCGTGAAGCCGTCCCCCGTCTGCCGGAGGGCCGCACCGAGATCATCTTCAAAGGGCATGAGGAACTAGACCTTCCGTTTCAAGGGTGGGAATGGGCGGTGCGCGAGCGCGGGATTCCGTCGCTCTCAGAGTTCCGCGAAGGCGGTCAGGCTGCCGCCCAGCTGCTCCCGCAGCCGGGCCAGCGCCCGCGAGGTCCGGGTACGGACCGCCGCCGAGCTGACGTTCATCGCGTCGGCGGTCTCCTCGACGCTGCGGTCCTCCCAGTACCGCAGCACCAGCACCGCCCGGTCCTTGGGTGCGAGCCGACCCAGCGCCCCCAGCAGGGTCATCCGCAGCGCCGCGTCACCGCCTCCCGCGGCCACCGCTCCCGTGTCGGGGAACTCCCCGACCGGGTGTTCCCCCGCAGACCGGCGGCGCCGGTGCGTGAGGTAGGCCCGTACCAGCACCGTCTGCGCGTACGCCGCAGGATTGTCTATGCGGGAGATCCGGCCCCAGTGCAGGTACATCCGACCCAGGGTCTCCTGCACCAGGTCCTCCGCGAGATGCGTGTCCCCGCTCGCCAGCAGACATGCCGATCGGTACAGGTGCCCCGACCGGCCTGCCGCGAATTCACGGAACCCGTCCCTGCGACCCTGTCGCATCCACTCCCCCTCGCGTCCGTCTCACTCCATTGACGCGACGGCCCCACGGGAATGTTTCACCCCTCGGCGGAGGTTGCTGCGCCCAAGTCGTGGAAGTACACGTGGAACTCCTCGCGGACGAAGCCCTCCGCCTCGTAGAGCCCCTGCGCGACCGTGTTGTCGTACGCGGTCTCCAGCTGGACGCCCGCCACCCCGGCCGCCCGGGCCCGGCGCAGTACCTCGCGCAGCAGCGCCCGGCCGGCACCGGTGCGGCGGCCGGAGGGGGCGACGTAGAGATCGTTGAGGATCCAGGCGGTCGTCAGCGTCAGGGAGGAGAAGGCGCGGTAGACCTGCGCGAAGCCGACGGTGCCGTGCCCGGGGACGTCGGCGAGCAGGACCAGGGACTCGTCCTTCGCGATGCGCTCGGCCAGGAAGGCCCGCGGGGCGTCGGGGTCCTCGACGTCCACCTCGTAGAAGTCGAGGTAGCCGCGGAACAGCGTGGCCGCCGTCTCGACGTCCGCCTCGCCGGCCTCGCGGACCACGACGGCCGGATCGGCCTGCGTGGCGGACTGGTTGACCTGCTGCTGGTTGGCCTGCTGCTGCGCTGCCTGACCGGTCATGCGCCTCTCCCTGGGGTGTGCGTCGCGCGCGGGACGGCGGCAGCCGCCCCGACGCACCCACGCTACGACGGGAGTTCCGCAAGGTGGCCGCTCAGTGCCCGGTCACGGGCTGGGCCGGCAGCGTGAAGACGTGGCCGGGGGTCACGATCTTGGTGATCGCCTGCCCGAAGAGGGTGCTGGGCGCGCTGCCCCGGTAGTCGGTGTCCGTGTTGAGCAGCACCACCAGGGTGGCCTGCGGGCCGGGCAGGTAGACGGTCAGGGACTGGTAGCCGGGCAGGGAGCCGTTGTGGCCGATCCAGCCCTGGACGTTGAAGATGCCCAGGCCGTAGCCCGCCCCCGGCAGGGACGGGACGACCTTCAGCCGCTCCGCCTGGGTGGCGGGCTTCAGCAGGGTCCCGGTGGCCACGGTCTTCGCCCAGCTCCGCAGGTCGGAGAGGTTCGAGATCATCGCGCCGGCCGCCCATCCCCAGGACGGGTTCCAGTCGGTGGCGTTCGCGGTCTTCCCGGACAGCGTCTGGTCCGTGTAGCCCTGGGCGTGCGGACTGGGGAACTCCGCGCCGACCGGGAAGAGCGTGTGCTTCAGCCCGGCGGCCGCGACGACCTCGCGGTTGATGTAGTCGTCGAGCCTTAGCCCGGTGACCTTCTCCACCACCAGCCCCAGCAGGATCAGGTTGGTGTTGCTGTAGTCGAACTTCGCGTTCGGCTCGAACAGCACCGGGTGCTTGAAGGAGTACGCGAGCAGCTGCTGCGGGGTGAAGGGCCGTCCGGGATCGGTGAGGAACGCCCTGCCGAAGTCCTCGTCGGCCGAGTAGTTGAACAGGCCGCTGCGCATGCCCGCCAGCTCGCGCAGGGTGATCCGGTCGCCGTTCGGGACGCCGTCGACGTACTTCCCGATCGGGTCGTCCAGGCCGACCTTTCCGTCGTCGACCAGCTGGAGCAGGGCGGTCACGGTGAACGTCTTCGTCTCACTGCCGATCCGCGTGTTCAGGCCGGGGGACATGGGCATGCCCGTCGACTCGTCCGCCACGCCGAAGGCCCGGACGTACGTCCCCTTGCCGGGCGCCGACAGCGCCACGATCACCCCGGGCACCTTCGCCTCGGTCAGGACCTTCCGGATCGCGGCGTCCAACTCCCGCGCCACGGCGGGGGTCAGCTGCGGGAACTCCTCGGCGGCGGGGGTGGGGTCCGGAGCCAGGACCGTCACGGCCGGCCACGCCGGGGCGGCCGCGCCCCACGCGTACGCCGCTCCCGCACCGGCGCCCACGGGCGACACCACCAGGCCGAGGGCCGCCGCGGCCACGGCCGCGCTGCGCCAGCGTGTCCTCATGTCCGGCCTCCTCACCCGACAGGACGAAGACCCGGAATCCACGCTAACCCCGTGTCGGGGCCCGGGCGACCCGGGTCGCCCGGGCCCCGAAGAAGTCTGAATATCTGTTCTAGAAAGGCTTTCGCGGAGGCGAGACTCTCCCCATGACCGGTCGCACACCCGGCGCACCGCCGGAGCCCGAAGAGCAGCGGCCGAGCGCCGTGCCCCCGCAGGCCGGCTTCGGGCCGCCGCCGCCGGCGTTCGACCAGCGACGCGCGGGACCGGCCGGCCGCCGCTCCCCCGGCCGGCGCCGGGTCACCGTGATCGCGGGTCTGACCGCCGCCCTGCTCGTCGCAGGCGCCGGGGCGTACCTCGCGGTGCGCGGCGGCGGCGCAGCGGGCGAGGACCCGGCCGCCGCGCCCTCCGGTACGCCCCCGGTCGACCAGGGCGACGGCAAGGGCCCCGGTGTCGGACCGCACGTCTACGACCCCAACGCCGGCATCCGGCCCGGCGAGGCCAGGGTCTGGCTGAGCGACAACCGGAGCGAGGTCGCCGGCGGCGGAGCCTCGCAGTACGGCCCGTGGCGGGTCGGAGACGTGGTGGTCAGGGCGACGGAGGCCGAGTTCGTCGCCCACGCGGCGGCCGACGGCAAGGAGCGGTGGAAGCTGCCCCTCCAGACACCGATGTGCGGGCTGCCGCACGCCCCGTCCGCTGACGGCAAACTGGTCGTGGGAGTGAAGGAGACCGGCTCGGAGCGCGCGCACTGCACCGACCTCCAACAGATCGACCTCACCACCGGCAAGGCCGGATGGAAGGTACGGGTGCCCCCGGAGAACGACCAGGACAGCGCGCTCTCCTTCGAGATGGCGATCGCCGGCGACACCGTGGCCGTCGCCCGGACGGCCGTCATGAGCGGTTTCTCGGTCAGCGACGGCCGCAAGCTGTTCGGCACCTCGAAGACGAACGGCTGCACCCCGGCCGCCTTCGCCGGCGGGGCACGGCTGGTCGCCCTGCGCTACTGCTTCGACCGCGGCGACGCCCTCGCCGGCGGGCGGTCGATGGTCGAGGAGCTGGATCCGGCCACGGGCGCCTCCCGGTGGAACCACACGTACGAGAAGGACTGGACCGTCGGCCGGGTGCTCTCCGTGGACCCGCTGGTCGTCACCGCGCACCACAAGGACAAGAAGACCTGGAACGTCACGGCGTTCGCCGCCGACGGCCGGGTCCGCTCGCAGAACACCCCGGGGTTCGGGGTGAGCGGGCGGTGCAACGGCTTCGGCAACTCCACGGGCCACCAGGAGTGCTACGCCGCCGCGGTGGACGCCGACACCCTCTACCTCGGCGCGGGCAAGCCCGCCAAGACCCTCGACACCGAGGACACCAACCAGGTCGTCGCCGTCGACCTGAACACGGGCAAGGAGAAGTGGCGCACCGCCGAGCAGCCCAAGGGCCGCACCATGTGGCCGCTCGCGGTGGAACAGGGGCGCGTCGTCGCCTACGTCTCGCCCGGCAGCGGCCAGGCCGCCTCGGTCGTGTCCCTCGCCGCGGCCGACGGCTCCGCGCAGCCGGTCCTGCAGAGCCCGGCCGTGGCCCGCGGCGCCGAGGGCGTCTTCTACGCGCACGGCATCCGCCTCGCCTGGTCGGGCGGACGGGTGTTCATGGTCAACGGCCGGGTCCACAGCCCGGAGCCGCGCAAGACGAGCCGGGCGATCCTCTCCTTCGGCAAGTAGCCCCGTAGACAGCCGGTCGACCAGGAGGGCGACGTGCAGACCCCGAACCCGTACCAGTTCCCACCCCCGCCGGCACCCCCGCAGACGGCCCCGCAGGCACCCGTGAAGAAGAGGAGGAGCAGGGCGGCGATCGCCGGCGTCGGCGCGCTGACCGCCGTGGCGCTCGCGGCCGCCGCCGGCGCCGTGGTCCTCTTCCGCAGGGACGGGGAGCGCCCGCCGGCCGCCCCCGCCGACCCGTCGAAGCCGATCGTCGCGGGCTGGAAGACGGTGGTCAACCCGCAGCACGGCACCGCCTTCGACGTCCCACCGGACTGGGAGGTCCTCGCCCCCACCGTCTTCAGCGGCCATGTGGACGACGTGGACCCGGACAAGGTCCTCATCGGGCACACCGCGCCCGCCCTCTACAAGTCGAGGTGGTGCAGCATCGACGGGGACGGCGACGGCCAGGTCACGGACGTCAGGCTCGCGAACACCGGCACCAAGGGCGCGGTCGGCGCCAAGGACGCCGCGGAGGTCGCCGAGAAGACCGCACCGACCTGGGTCTACGCCGCGTACACGCAGCCGGACAAGAGCGTCGTGAAGTGGGACAAGCCCAAGGAGTACACGACGCGGACCGGGGTGAAGGGCAGCTACGTCACAGCCCGTTCGGAGGGCGCCGCCCGGCCCAACCGCTGCGCCGGCGACGGCCGGGCGGTCGTCTTCGGCTTCAAGAACTCCCGGGGCGACCTCGTCGCCTGGAACTTCTACGGCCGTACGGGCGTCCCGGGAGCCGTCGGCGACGCCCTGATCATGCGCATCATGAGCACGGTCCGCCTCGCGGGCGAGCCCAAGGACCCGGCACCGGGGCCGTGACCGGCCGGGCAGCCGCCGGCTCTCCGCTTCCCGCTCCGGTTCATTCCCCGGTCCGGATGTGCTGGATTCGCATGCATGCTCTATGTTGCAGAGGCAAAACACGGGGGTTCGGCATGGCGCACACTCAGCAGCCGCGCCCTGGAGCGGTGGCAGGCGCTCGACGAGCCGGGACTGGGGCGACGGACGACAGATGGCACGGGACTACGACAGCCAGCTTCTGGAGTCGGTGGCGGTACGCCGCCGCAGGATGAGGGATGCCCTCCTCTTCGGCGCCCAGCGGGCGCGGCGCACGGCGGACGAACGGCTCGGGAAGCTGTTCGCGGGCATCGCCATCGCGGCCGTCCTGTGCGCGGGTTGCGTCGGCTGGTCCTTCGTCCAGCACACGCTCGCGAAGCAGAAGGCCGAGCAGCAGAAGCAGCAACAGCAACAACAGGGGCAGCTGCAACCGCTCGGGCAGCCCGGCACCTCGCAACAGCCGTCCACCCCGGCGAGCCCGTCGCCGGCGAAGTCCGCGAAGCCGTCGAAGTCACCCAACCCGACGAAGACGTCTCAGCCCACGCCCTCGCACTCGGCCAAGTCGCCCGCGCCGGTGCAGTCGTAGAGGAAGAAGCATCAGGCGTGCAGATCCGGGAGATTTCACGGTCCGGCAGCAGCGCCATGTCCCCTTTGGCCCCGAAAGGTCGCAAACCCGCGATGATAGGTTCCCGCAAGTGGTGAGCACAGCAACGACTTCCCGGGCGCAACTCAGCAGGGTGACCCTGATCGGCGAGCGCCGCCGGGCCGACATGGTCCTGCCGTCCGACACGCCGATCGGTCAACTGCTCCCGGACATACTCCAGCTGCTCGACGACCGGGCCGCCTCGCGCCCGCTGACCCGTCAGCTGATCGCCCCGGACGGTACCGCGCTGCCGCACGACAGCACGCTCGCGACGGCCGGCATAGCCGACGGAGCCGTCCTGCGCCTGGTCAGGAGCCACTCCGCACCGCCCGCCCCGGTGGTCCACGACGTCACCGACCTGGTCTCCGACGACCTCGACCTCCAGGCCTGGCGCTGGCGTCCCGCCGCCCGGCGGGGCAGCGCGGGCGTGGCGACCGTCGCGTTCACCGTGACCGCAGCCCTGCTCGCCCGCCACGAGTTCGCCCTCGACTCGCTGGCCGGCGCCCTGGCCGCCGTCACGCTCGTCCTGATGGCGACCGGCGCCGTCGTCTCGCGGATCGGCCAGGGCAACCGGGGCCTGGCGACGGCGCTCCTGCTCGCATCCGGCGGACTGGGCGTCCTGACCGCGTGGACGGCCGCGGACGCCTACGACTGGCCGGGAACCGCGCGGCTCGCCGCCGTCGCGGGCGCGCTCGTCCTGACGCTGGCCCTGCTCGGCTACTGCTCCCCGCTCGGCCGCGGCGGGCTCTTCGGCGCCGTGGCCACCGCCGTGATCACCGCCCTGTGGGAGGTCGTCGCCGCCGTCCAGAGCGACCCGGCCCGGCTCGGCGCGGTCATGGCCCTCGTCTCCGTGGTGCTGCTCGGCCTGCTGCCGCGGCTCGCCCTGATGGCCTCGGGGCTCACGGCCCTCGACGACCGCCGCTCGGGCGGCGCCTCCGTCAGCCGCCACGAGGTCGGCAACGCGCTCGCCGCCACGCACCGCGGGCTCGCGCTCGCCACGATCGTCACCGCGATCTCGGCCGCGGCCGCCGGCTGGCTGCTGACGCTCGCCGAGAAGCCGTCCGTGTGGACGGTCGCACTGCCGTCGCTCGTCGCCGTCGTACTGCTGTCGAGGGCGCGCGCCTTCCCGCTGGTGGCCGAGGTCGTGGCGCTGATCGCCGCCGCGGCGCTGCTCGTCGTACGCCTCGTGATGCTGTGGACCGGCCACGACGGGGGCGCCGGTCCGCTGGCCGTCCTGGTCGTGGCGGCGCTGCTGCCGCTGCTCGTCCTCGCGGTGCAGCCGCCGGACCACGTGCAGGTCCGCCTGCGGCGCACGGCCGACCTCATCGAATCGGTGGGCATGGTGGGGCTCTTCCCGCTCGCCGTCGGCGTGTTCGGCGTGTACGGGCAACTGCTCAACAAGTTCTGAGGAAGAGGGGCAGGGGCAGACATGCCGAACGCAGAGAACTGGCAGGGCGACGTCCTGCGCGACCTCAGGGGCGGAGCGCAGCCTCCGGCGCAGGGGCAGACGGGGCCGCAGCAGCAGCCGGCCTCGGGTCCTGCCGGGCAGGCCCCCGCGCACGGGCATCCGCAGGCGCACCAGGTCCCGGGCGCCGGACCGCAGGGCGCCGGCGCGGCGCACCGGCCGGTGGCCGGCCCCGGTGGGCCCGCTCCCGCCCAGGCTCCCGCGTACGGGTACCCGCACCAGGGCCCCGTGCCGGGGCTTGCGGCCGCCCCGGCGCCCGCCGGCCCCCAGGGCGCGTACGCCGCCGCGGGCCACGGGCAGCGGCCCCGTACGCCCGACTCCAAGCCCGCGGTGGACCGGCAGCTCTCCGGGACCGGCCGCAAGCCCCGGCACGGGGAGCCGTTCAGCGCCCGCGCCCTGCGCGCCGTACGGAGAACCGTTTCCTCCTCGGCCGCCCGCGAGGTCGCCGAAGCCACCCGCGCCGCCGAACTGCTCCAGCAGCCGGTGACCACCGGCCGCCAGATCGCCGTCACCTCCATCCGCGGCGGCGCCGGCAAGTCCACGGTCGCCGCCCTGCTCGGCACCACGTACGCGCACTACCGGCAGGACCCCGTCCTGTTCGTCGAGGCCGACCCTGCGCTCGGCTCGCTGCCGATCCGGCTCGGCGCCGAGAGCCTGCGCTGGACCACCGGCGACGTCGCCGACATCGTCGAGCCCCAGATGTCGCTGCTCGACATCACCGGCTACCTGGTCCAGCTCCGCGACAACGCCTGGCTGCTGCCCGGCAGCCAGGGCCAGATCGGCGCGATGCTCGACACCCGCTCCTACGAACGGGCCATGGTGGCGCTGCGCCGCTACTTCGGCGTGGCCGTCGTCGACTGCGAGACGCTCCCCGCCGAGGTCGCCCGCGTCGCCCTCTCCGCCTCCCAGGCCCGCGTCCTCGCCACCCCCGCCACCCTGGACGGCGTCAGCAGCACCTTCGCGGTACTCCAGTGGATGAAGGGCCTGCCGCCGCACATGCTGGCGAGCACCGCCGTCGTCATCACCGAGCAGGCCCCGCACTCCGGGGTCGACCTCGCCGACGCGGTCCGCACCCTGGAGGCCGCCGGACCGAGCGTCCACGTCCTGCCCTACGACCGCCACCTGGCGGACGGCGGCCGCATCCGCACCGAACTGCTCGCCCACTCGACCCGGCAGACCGCCTCCCGGCTCGCCGCGGACGTCTTCCAGCTCTCCCAGAAGCGCCACTGACGATGAGTACCCGACTGATCCACCGCCCGGCACGGACCGTCAGGCCGCCGGCGCCCCCCGAGGCGCGCACCATCGAGGCCCCGCCCAACCTCCCCGAGGGGAAGGCGGGCAGCATCGCGATGTCGCTGCTGCCCGTGGCCGGCGTCATGTCGTCCGTCGTGATGATGACGGTCGTGCGCAACAGCCAGTTCGCCGCGCTCGGCGCGCTGATCCTCGTCGTCACCATCGTCGGCTCCATCGCGCTCGTCTTCTCGCAGCGCGGCAAGGCCCAGCGCACCCGCCGCACCCAGCGCGAGGCCTACCTCGCCTACCTGGAGGACCTGCGCGAGGAGCTCTCCGCCGAGGAACGCGAGCGCGGCGAGCACGCCGACGTGCTCAACCCGCCGCCGCACGCCCTGTACGACATCGTCCGCGACCCGGCCCGGCTGTGGGAACGGCGCCGCACCGACGGCGACTTCCTGCGCGTGCGCGTCGGGACCGGCGAGATGCCGGTCCGCGATCTGCAGATCGGCCAGCAGGGCTCCACGGTCCTCACCCCGCCCGACCAGTTCATGCTGAACGAGGCCTCGGCGCTCACGGCCCGCTTCCGCAACGGCACCGAGCTCCCGCTCACCGTGCCTCTCGACCGCGTCGGCAACATCAGCGTCATCGGCCCCCGCGAGGACTGCCTGCGCGTCGCACGCGCCCTGCTGGTACAGGCCGCCGCCATGCACGCCCCCGACGACGTGGCGATCGCCCTGGCCGCGCCCGGCGACCGGCTCCCCGACTGGGAGTGGGCCAAGTGGATGCCGCACCTCCTCGACACCGAGCAGCTCGACGGCCCCGTCGCCGCCCGCCGCATCGCCCCCTCCGCCGACCAGCTCGCCCGGCAGATCGGCCCGGAACTGCGCCGCCGCGCCTCCTACGCGGCCGAGGTGCGCCGCGGGCTGTCCGGCAAGGACGCCCTCTCCATGACGTCGCGGCTGCTGGTCGTGACCGACGGGCACGGCGAGGACGCCGTCGAACTGCCGCGCCCCGACGACGCGGTTGGCCTGCGCGAGATGGGCGTCACCGTCCTCCACCTGCTCGAACAGCGCATCCAGGAGCCCGGCCACGTCGGCGTACGCATCACCGTCGACGGCGACCAGGTGCTCATCGAGGACCTGCGCCAGGACGAGCCCATCAGCGCCCACGGCACCGTGGACGAGGTCGGCATCCCCTTCGCCGAGGGCCTGGCCCGGATGCTCGCCCCGCTGCGCCTGTCCGCCGAGTCCCTCATCGACGCCCCGCTGTCCGGGCCCGTCGACTTCGCCGACCTGCTCGGCATCGACGACGTGGCCCGCCTCGACCTGGCGAGCCTGTGGGCCCCGCGCGGCGAACGCGCCTTCCTGCGCGTGCCCATCGGCATCAGCGACGCCCGCGAGCCCGTGCTGCTCGACCTGAAGGAGTCCTCCGAGCTCGGCATGGGCCCGCACGGCCTGTGCGTCGGCGCGACCGGTTCCGGAAAGTCCGAGCTGCTGCGCACCCTCGTCCTCGCCCTGGTGGCCACGCACCCGCCCGAGGACCTCGCCCTGGTCCTCGTCGACTACAAGGGCGGTGCGACCTTCGCGCCGTTCGCCGACCTCCCGCACGTCGCCGGAGTCATCACCAACCTGGAGAACCAGGCCGGTCTCGTCGAGCGCGTCCACGCCTCCCTCGCCGGCGAGGTCAAGCGCCGCCAGCAGGTCCTCAAGGACGCGGGCAACGTCGCCGACATCGGCGACTACGCCGCGCTGCGCGCCGACCGCCGGCCCGACCTGGACCCGCTCCCGCACCTGTTCGTCGTCATCGACGAGTTCGGCGAACTGCTCACCGCGAAGCCCGACTTCATCGACCTGTTCCTGTCCATCGGCCGCATCGGCCGGTCCATCGGCGTCCACCTGCTGCTCTCCAGCCAGCGCATCGAGGGCGGCAAGCTCAAGGGCCTGGACACCTACCTCTCCTACCGGCTGGGCCTGCGAACCTTCTCCGCCGACGAGTCCCGCACCGTCCTGGACACCACCGACGCCTTCCACCTCCCGCCGCTGCCCGGCTTCGGCTACCTCAAGGTCGACACCAGCCACTACGAACGGTTCAAGGCGAGCTACGTCTCCGGCGCCTACCGGGGTCCCGTGCAGCGCGCCGAGGACGCGGACAGCGGCCCGCTCGCCCTGGAGTACGGGGCCTTCAACTCCCTGTCCGAGCCGGAGGGCACGGGCGGCCAGGAGCCCTCGGCGCGCCGCCGCGAGACCGGCCCCACCGAGATGGGCGTCATCGTCGACCAGCTGCAGCACGCCGCCGGTCCGGTGCGCCGCATCTGGCTGCCCCCGCTGCCCGACGCGATCTCCCTGGACTCCGTCGCCGGCCCCCTCGACGTGGGCGTGCGCGGAATGCAGCTCTCCAAGCGCCGCGACCGGCTCGTGGTGCCGCTCGGCCTGCTCGACGACCCGACGAAGCAGTGGCAGGGCCGGTGGTACCTCGACCTCACCGTCGCGGGCGGCCACGCCGCCGTCATCGGTGGCCCGCAGTCCGGCAAGACCACCCTGCTGCGGACCCTGGTCCTCTCGCTCGCCCTGACCCACACCCCGCAGGAGGTCGGCGTCTACGGCCTCGACCTGGTCGGCGGCGGCCTCCAGGCCCTGTCGGGGCTGCCGCACGTGGGCGGGATCGCGGGACGCGCCGACCGCGAGCGCGCGGCCCGTACCGTCGAAGAGGTGCGCACCATGCTCGCCCTGCGCGAGGACCTCTTCCGCGAGCACGGCATCGACTCCGTCGAGCAGCTGCGCACCCTGCACGCGGCCGGCCGGCTGCCGCAGCTGGCCTCCGCCGAGATCGTCCTGGTCATCGACGGGTTCGGCGCGCTGCGCGACGACTTCGAGGAGCTCGACGACGCCGTCGTCGACATCCTCAAGCGCGGCGGCGGCTACGGCATCCACGTCGTCGCGGGCATGCTCCGCTGGAACGACGTCCGCATCGCCACCCAGTCGAACTTCGGCACCCGCGTCGAGCTGCGCCTCAACGACCCCAGCGAGTCCAGCATCGAGCGCAAGCTCGCCGAGACCCTCTCGCCGGACGAGCCGGGCCGCGTCCTCACCGACGGCAAGCTCTTCGCGCAGGTGGCGCTGCCCCGCACGGACGGGCTCTCCGACACCTCGGAGCTGGGCGCCGTCCTGGAGCGCACGGCCCGCACGATCCGCGCCACCTGGAGCGGCGACGCCGCCCAGCCGGTGCGGGTGCTCCCGCACCTGCTGGAGCCGCACCTGCTGCCGGGCCCGGTCGCCGAGCCGAAGCGGGTGCCGATCGGCCTCGACCAGACCGCGCTGGCGCCCGTACTCCTCGACCTGTTCCACCACGACCAGCACCTGTTGGTCATGGGCGACAGCGAATGCGGCAAGACGAACCTGCTCAAGACCATCGCCGGCGGCCTCATCGAGCGCTACGGCGAGGACGAGCTGGTCTTCGCGATCATGGACCCGCGGCGCAGCCTGCGCGGTGTGGTCCCCGAGGAGTTCAACGGCGGCTACGCCTACAACGCCAAGATGTGCGCCGGGCTGGCCGCGGGCATCGCCTCCGAGCTGGAACGGCGGATGCCCGACGACAGCGCCCCGCTGGAGGACCTGGAGCCGGGCAGCTGGGGCGGCGGCCCGCGGATCGTGGTCCTCGTCGACGACTACGACGTGCTGACCACCGCGGGACAGTCGCCGCTGGCCCCGTTCGTCCCGTACATCCCGTCGGCGGCGGACATCGGCCTGCACTTCGTGCTGACCCGCCGCGTCGCGGGCGCCTCGCGCGGCATGTACGAGCCGCTGGTGCAGGGCCTGCGCGAATCGGGGGCCTCGGCGGTCGTCATGGCCGGCGACCGCAGCGAGGGACAGCTGTTCCCGGGGGTGTACGCCGCCCAGCACCCGGCCGGGCGCGGCGTCCTCGTCCGCAGGGGCCAGTCCAACCGCCTGATCCAGACCGTGTACACCGCCGAGTGAAGGGCCGCAGGACCACATGACCAAGGACGTCATCGCCCTGACCCAGCAGATGCCCGCCCCCTGGGCGGTGCTCGCGGGCCTCCTCTCCGGGGGCCCCGACAAGCTGGTGGACACGGTCGGCGAGGGGGCGGTCATCCAGCTGTGCGACGAGCAGGGGCGGCCGCTCGTCTCGGTCGAGGCTCCGCTGCTCGTACAGGTCGAGGGGGAGGCGGAGCGGCTGCTCGGCGCCACCCCGCCGCGGGTCCCCTACTGGTGGACCGAGGCCCGCGCCACCACCGGCGTGCCCGAGGCCGAGCGCCTCGCGGGCACCTTCGCGGCCCGGCTGGCCTCGCTGGCCTCGGGCAGCGCCTGGCCGCCGGAGGCCGCACGGTCGGTGGCGGTGGTGGAGAGCGACGGGATCAGCGTGGCGCCGACGCCGGCCGCGGCGCAGCCCGCCGTGGACGTGCTGACCAAGAACGTCGCCGTGGTCATCATGGACCGCCCGGTCGTCGCGATGACGGCCTGGCTCTCCGACGCCTTCCGGGCCGCCGCCGCGGCCGAGCGCGGCCTGCAGATTGTCACCCCGCCCGGGACGGTGCTGTCCCCGGCGGTGCTGGCGAACATGCCGGAGTGGCCCTCGCGGTGGGTCGTGCAGGACCAGCGGGAGGGCTACTACGACGGCCTCTCGGGCGCGGTGCTGCGCTGGCAGGAGGGGATGTTCGCCACGGTCGTCGCGCCGGACGCCACCGAGGACGACCCGCGGACCGCGGTGGCCGCCTCGTACCAGGAGGTCGAGGAGACGGCGCAGCGGCAGCTGGCCCTCACCTTCCGCACCATCCACCCCGCGGACGACCGGCTGGTCCTCGGCGGGGCCCTGGAGACGGTGTGGCGCGAGCTGACGGGCGCCCCGCCGGCGGGCTGGGGCACGGCCGAGCCCGCCAACCTGCCCTGGTCGCCGGGCCGGCTGACCGACGTCGCGTTCGCCCGGGCCCCCGAGCCGACCTGGTTCGTGGTGGTGGGCAGCCCGGAACGGCCCGGTCTCGCCACGGTGCGGATCAGCCGTACGAAGGCGGGTGTCGAGGAGACCGTGACGATGGCGCTCGGCTACGGCGACGGCGAGCAGCCGCCCCTGGACGCCCTGCCCCGGGTCGCGGAAGCCCTGGTGACCCGCCACCGCCTCCAGTCGATGCTCGTACAGCTCCGCAAAGCCCGTCGCGACCTGCTGGTGCCGCCGCGCTTCGAGGGGCCGGGGGTGCCGCTGGCCTTCGTACTGGGATCGGAGGAGGTCCGCGGCATGCCGGACGACCGGGCCCGGCACACCCCGCTGGCCGAGGCGCCGGTGCGGCTGGGGCCCAAGTCCCGCCCGGGCTACTACTACCCGCTGCCGGGCGATCCGTCGGACCTGGCGGGGTGGGCGGACTTCGAGCGGCTGACACGGCATCTGAAGGGATCGTGAAGATGCCTGGTGGTTTGTCATGGATGAGTCACAACTAGCTCGTTGCTCGTTGCAGGTGCGATGTATGTTGATAGAACTGGTCATACTGAGATCGGTTGATGTTCTTTCGAGAGTGCGGGGGAGTCCGGGATGAAGTTCGACATGGGGACTCAGGTTCTGACGAACCTGATGTCGGGGTCGCGTAACTCGAACACCGACCTGGGATCGCTGGTCAAGCAGCTGGTGGTCGCGGCGCAGCCGCTGGAGGGCAAGTTCCAGGGTCAGGGCAAGGTCGCGTTCGACTCGTTCAAGCTGCGTGCGGACGGGATCGCGAAGGAGCTGAACGCCTCGCTGGCGGCGATCCTGGGCGGCCAGTCGGGCATGGAGCAGGCGTTCGGGTCCGGCGACCAGGAGCAGGGCGAGAACGCGCGGCAGACGCAGGGCTCGGCGAACTTCGACGCCGCCCGCTTCCGCGGCCGCTAGGCCGGCCGGGCCGGGTTCCGGGTCTTCTTTTCGGGTCTTCTTCTTCACGGGGAGTGTGGTTGGCATGGGTGCAGGTGGGACGGACCGTCGTGCGTACGACGTGGGCGCCTCGACGGAGGCGCAGGGCGGCATCAAGGCCGTGATCGGCCAGTTGGAGCAGGTGATCGCGGCGCGTGAGGCCCAGGTGGCGGCGGCGATGTCGGACTTCGCGGCGGACGGTGTGGCGGACGACTACCACGCCAAGGAACTGCGCTGGAAGAACGCCTCCCAGGAGGTCAAGAACATCATCCAGCTGCTGAACACGACGCTGGAGAAGAACGACGCGACGGCGCGCCAGACGCTCCAGCGCGCGAAGGCCGCGGTCGACAACATCGGCTGAGCAGGATCGATTCAGCAGATCGCTGGAGCAGCGGGTCAGTAGGGAAGTCGGGTTCACGGGGGTGGGTCGTCGATGACGTCGTGGGACATAAAGCCGCAGGGCGTGCAGGGCCACTTGAAGACCGTCGGCGGGAACGCGGGCGAGCTGGAGAAGGCGTTGAACGCGCTGCTCACAGCCATGTCTGAGGCGGCTCAGGCCGCGGGGACGGCCGTCCCCGGCTCGCAGGCGGAAACGAAACTGCAGGGCCCGGTGCCCGTCGGCGCGCCGCCCCTGAGCCAGAAGGCGATGGGGCCGGTCGCGGCCGCGCTGGGCGAGTACCTGACGGCCCGCAAGCCGGAGTTCAAGTCGATGGCCGAGCGGATCGAGGCGTGCATCCTCGGCGCGGTGTCGGCGACGAACGAGTACCTGGAGGGCGATCTGGAGCAGGCCAAGGCCGCCCAGGACGCCGCCCGGGCCGTGAACCTCGACATCCTGCGTGAGAAGACGGGGACCAAGAAGTGAGCGGGAACGCGCCGGTCGACCCGGCCGAGGTGCCGGTCTTCACGGGGAATCTGGCGACGCTGGACGAGAAGGTCAAGCTGATCTCGTCGGGCGGGGCCACGGTCTCGACGAAGGCCTCGGACGTCCACACGAGCTTCGGCGGCCTGCAGGCCTTCTACCAGGCACCGGAGGCGGACCAGCTCTTCGCGACGACGAAGCCCGTCTCGGACCTGGGCCTGAAGCTCAGCTCCGACATGTGCACCATCGCCGGCGCACTCGGCACCTACTCCCGCGACGCCGCGCCCATCGTCAAGAAGCTGGAGAGCCTGAAGGCGGAGGCGGAAGCGTTCCGCACGAAGGTCTCCAAGGAGGACAAGTGGCGTGAAGACGGCGACCTGATCGACGAGAACCTCGACCGCCGCAACGAGATCGCCGAGGTGTGGGCCCAGTTCCAGGAAGTGGAGCGGGCGGCCTACGCCAAGATCGTCGCACTCGTGGGCGGCAAGCCGCTCCGGGTGAACGACGGCTCCAACGCCAAGGACATGTACGGCTACGACGCCGAGGCGATGAAGCAGTCCAAGTCCCTGCCCTGGGGCGACGCGGTGGAGGAGTCCATCCCCGCGTGGCAGATCTGGGAGCACGCCTGGGAGTTCGGCAAGGGCGTCGTGGTCGACGGCATCTGGGGAACCCTCAAGGGCCTCGGCGGGCTGGTCGGCCTTCAGGGCTGGGACGTGTTCAAGCAGTCCTGGACGGGCCTGGCCAAGCTGGGCACCGGCCTGGCGATCTCCACGATCCCGGGCGTCGGCCCCCTCTTCCTGGCCGCGCCGGACGACAAGCTGCCCTCGTGGCTGCGTGACTCCCGTACCGCGATGAAGGAGACGGGCAAGGCGCTCCTGGCCTGGGACCAGTGGGGCTCCAACCCCGGCCGCGCGGCAGGTGCGGTCACCTTCAACGTCGTGACCACGATCTTCACCGGCGGCGCGGGCGGCGCCGTCTCCGGCGCGGGCAAGGCCGGCGCGGTCGCCAAGACCCTGTCCTTCGCGGGCAAGGCGGGCCACGCGATCGACCCGATGACGTACATCTTCAAGGGCGCGGGCGCGGGCTTCTCGAAGATCGGCGACGTGATGGCCGGCCTGAAGGGCATGGGCCAGGTCCAGGTCCCGAACATCAACCTCGACGGCGCGATCGCCCTCCCCGAGGGAGCCATCCACCTCCCCGACGGCGCGATCCACCTCCCGTCGGGCTCGGCCGTCCCGGACGGCGCGACGAAACTCCCCGACGGCAACATCAAACTGCCCGAGGGCACCACCACGTTCCCCCCGGGCACGGTCAAGCTCCCGGTGGACGGCCCGCCGAAGTTCATGGACCCCGACGGCAACATCTTCAAGGCAGACGGCTCCCTCGACCAGTCCGTCAAGGACGCCCCGACGGGCAAGCCGGACGCGGACTCGGGCGTACCGCGCACCGAGGCCCCCAAGACGGACACCCCGTCCACCGCCAGGGTCCCGGAGCGCGAACTGGTCGGCGTCGGCGCCCGCGGCGGCGACAACGGCATCAACCTGAGCAGCAACATCTCCGACCCGGTCCACTCCTTGGACAACGGCCCCCGCGGCGCCGACCACACCCCGGGCGGCCACGCCCCGGACAACATGCCGCGCAACGACCTCAACAACCCCGGCGGCTCCCGCCCGGACTCCCCGTCCCCGACGGGCGCCACCCACCCGGACACCCCGTCCACGGCCGGCACCCACGCGGACGGCCCGGGTGGCACGGGCAACCACGGCGACGGCCCCGGCTCGGGCGGCACCCGCCCGGACACCCCGGGCACGGGCAACACCCTCCCGGACGCGCCGGGCACGGGCGGCGTCGACGACGCAGCGCGCGCGGGCGACGACGCGACCCCACCGGCGAACACGACCACGCCGGGGGCCGGTTCGCCCAGCCCGAGCCGGGTGATCCCCGACCCTCCGAGCTTCATGCGCGAGGGAGACAACCCCTACGGACCTCGGGGATCGCTCACGGCCGAACAGATCGTGGAAATCCAGGTCTACCGCGCCAATTACGAGCCCGGCTATTTCAAGCAGTATTACGAGGAGCGCGGCTACCGACACCTCGTCGATGTCGCGGACGAGAGCGGATTCCCGCCGAAGCAGCTGATCAAGGACCCGGCGAACCCCGACGTCTGGATAACCAAGGACAATGCGCCGCCGGCCTTTCCGGCGAAGTACTATGACGCGTCCTGGGATCGCCGGGGGACCGCGGGGCAGCTCAACAACCCGCAAGTGCAGAACCTGCTGGACGAAGCGGCCCGTAAGCGTCACGAGGCGGTCACGGCGGACAACAAGCTGCACGATCCGCTCGCGGCCGCCAAGAAGGCCTGGGAAGCCAGCCCAACAGCGCAGAACAAAGCGGCATATGACGCCCTCAAGGCGCAGCACGCCCCTTACCACGACGCGATGTCGAAGGCCACGGAGGCATACGGCGAGGCCGTGGCCCGCAACCATGTCATCCCGAAGTTCTACGACGGCGCGAAGTGGGAGCCGACCGCCGGCCCGAAGAACGGAAATGACCAATTCGACCAGGTTTGGCGGCGTAAGGAATCCGAAGGATTCGTCGTCATCGAAGCGAAGAGCGACATCAAGACGGCCATCAACGAGCGCACGCTTCCGACCGGCTACAAGGCCAGGCAGGGATCGCGTGAATACTTCCTCGACATCATGAACGAGATGTGGAAGAGGGCGCAGGCCGGCGATGCCGCCGAGCTCCAGTTGTACACTGACCTCAAGAAGGCCCTGATAGCGGACAAGGTTGAATACATCCTCGTCAAGGGCGATTCCCACGGGCCGACTCACGGGGGCTTCAAGAGTCGTCGATTCAACATCGGCACGTTCAAGGACGAAGATTTCACCTTCGAGGCCACTAACAGGAGCGATCCGTGACGGTGATTGTGGAGCGGCACCCCATTCCTACGGTGGACGAGCAGGTCACAGCCCGCCTGGCCCAGGAGTTCGAGACGAGCATCAAGAACCTGGACGCCTCGCCCGCGATCGTCGGCATGGCCCTGAACGAGGCGCTCCTCCAGGTGCAGGTCCACCAGGCCCTGAACCCGACCGGCAACCGGTTCGGCACATGGGACGCCACGGTCTCTGCCATGCAGGTGGGCTCGGCGGCCTTTGCCGCCGCCTCCGTCACCGAGGGATCGATGGAGGCTCGCATCTCGCACGAAATGCGGACGATCTCAGCCACCGGACCGCAGTTCTATGCGAACGCGGGCAACTGGCTGACGACCCTGTGGTTCGTGATCATCTGTCGCGACCAGCCCCGCATGAACGAGATGTGCCGGGTCCCGCTCGATCTGCTGAGGGCATCCGGAGCCGAGGGCGACGAGTACGTCTACCACTGGGTCGACGCCCTCCAGACGTACTGGCACGAGCAGCCCGGCCTGCTGGAGAAGCTGACGGCAGCCATTGAGCAGTCCCACCCGGACATCGCGACGAGCGTGCCCAGTGACCTGCTCCAGTGCGTCCTCTACCCTCCGATCAACCTCTTCTACCAGTTCCTGCGCAAGGACGAAGAAGGGTTCAACCGGGCGCTGGCGGAAGCCCTGGAACTCCACAAGTCCTACTGGAACACCCCCGAGCGGGCAGGGGACATCGCAGGGTTCCTCGCCCTCGCCCCGTTGGCCATCGCCTGTCTCGCGTACGACGCGGGCCTTGAGATCGAGGTCGAGTCCGACTACCTTCCGCTCCGCCTCCTCGACCGTTCCTGGCTGGGCGAGTTCGACACGTGACCGTCATCGTCAGTCGGAATGTTCACCGGGGGACACGGAAGAGAAGTGGGCTGAATCTCCCGGCGAGAACCTGACGCAGTCCATCGACAGGCTGGAGCAGTACCCGCACTCACTCGGCCGGAACTTCGGCAAGGCGCTCCTGCATCTCGAGGCCCGCTGCACGGTCGATCCACGGGCAGCGAAGTCGGAGACCTGTTACCCACGAAGGCACACATGACCGTGATCGTCCCCCGGCAGGACTATCCGAAGGACGACATGGCGGCGGTGGTGCCCGTCATGGAAGGGTCGCTGTCCTGCTCGCTGGAGAAGTTCGAGACCTCGCACAACTCCAGGTCGGGCGCGGTCATGACTGCGCTGAACGTCGCCCTCGTCCGCTCTGCCGCTGACCCCCGCGCCGCCATGCGGGAGACCTGGGAGTCCTGGCGGCTAGCCATGCAGGTGCACTCGGCCGTCTTCGCCGCCACCACCGCTCCCGACCGGGAGACGGTCACCTGCAGGATCCGCCACGAAGAGCGCCACCTGGACACCACCGGGCAGCAGACCTACCTCAGCGCCCACACCTGGATCGACGCCTTCTACCTCGCGATCATCTGCCGTGACGCAGCCCGCCTCGAAATGCTGGCGCGGATCCCGGTGTCCCTGCTGCGCGCCTTCGGCGGTCGGCTGGACGAGTACGCGTACGCCTGGGTGGAGACCCTCCAGAGCTTCTGGCTCCGCCGTGACGACCTGGGCGCACACCTGGGGCGGGCCGTGAACCTGTGCGTTCCCGAGCAGGCCCGGACCCTCGACCGGGACGAGATCGCACAGCTCCGCCGCCCGCCGATCATGATGCTCTACCGCTACCTGCGCGGTGACGTCAGCGGCTTCAACGAGTCCCTGGCCGACGCCCTGCGGCAGCACAAGGAGTACTGGACCGCCGACGAGGACCGGAAGGTGATCATCCACGGCGTCGTCGCCATTGGACCGCTGGCGATCGCCTGCCTGGCCAAGGCCAACGGACTCCCGGTCGAGGTCGAGTCCGACTACCTGCCCCTCGCCCTCCTCGACTTCGCCTGGCGGTGAGTCCGACGCGTAGGCGGGGCCGGGAGCTTGAGTAGGGTGGCCGTGGATCAACGCGGACCAGGGGGGAGATCGCCGATGCAAGCACTGCACCACGACGATCCTCCGCGGATCGGGCCCCACGTCACCCTGGGCCGGCTCGACGACGAGCCCGAACACACCGCCGCCGAAAGACGCTTCATCGTCCGAGGTGCCGACGGCGAGCGCACCTTCCTCCTCCGGATCCCCCGGCACGGCACCGACCCGACCCGCTGGGCGATCGAGGCCGAGGGGGCGCGCCGGCTCTCCATACCCGGGCTCCTGCCGGTCGAGGAGGTCGGCGGCGGCCCGGCCGAACTCCCCTGGTGCACGGCGCCGTACGTCCCCGCCCTCCCGCTGCCCGCCGCCCTGCGGGCCCACGGCGGGCCGCTGCCCGGCCCGGTCGTACAGGCTCTGGGCGCGGCCCTCGCCCGCACGCTGGCCACCGCCCACGCGCAGGGCGTCACGCACGCGGGCCTGTCCCCCGCCGCCGTGCTGCTCACCGCCGACGGCCCCCGCCTGAGCTGCTTCGGCGCGGTACGGGCCGCGGCGCCCGACGGCGAGCACCGCAGCGGCCTGCCGGGGCTCGACTCCGGCAGCCTCGCCCCGGAGCAGGCGGCCGGCGGCCGGCCCCGCCCGCCGGGCGACGTGTACGCGCTGGGGGCGGTGCTCGCCTACGCCGCGACCGGGCACACCGTCCCCGAACGCGACGAGCTGCCCGGCTTCCTGCGCGAGCCGGTCACGGCCTGCCTCTCCCGCGACCCCGCGCGGCGGCCGCAGGCGCAGCAGCTCTTCCCCCACCCGGAGCCGGCGGCGCATGCGGCCACCGTCCTGGACACGGCCACCCCGAGCCCGATCCCCCTCCCGGCGTCCGTCGTCGTCGCCCTCGCGCACCAGTCGGCACAGGTCCTCGCGGCCGAACTCCCCGTTCCTGCTCACCGGATAGACCGCTGATGCTCTTCCCCCTCGTGCACGACGACCCGCACGCACTCGGCGGCCACCGCCTCGTCGCCCGTCTGGGCAGCGGCGGCATGGGCACGGTCTACCTCGCCCGCTCGGCCGCCGGCCGGACGGTGGCGCTGAAGACGATGCACGCCCACATCGCCACCGATCCCGCCGTCCGCACCCGCTTCCGCCTGGAGGTGGACGCGGCGCGCGTCATGGGTCCCGTCCACGGCGCCCGGGTCTTCGACGCCGACCCGCTCGCCGAGACCCCCTGGCTGGCCACCGAGTACGTCCTCGGCCCGTCCCTCGACGAGGCCGTCTCCGTGGCGGGCCCCCTCCCCGAGCCTGCGGTGCGCGCCCTGGGAACCGCGCTCTGCGCGGCTCTGGCGCAGCTCCACGCCTCGGACGTCGTCCACCGCGACCTGAAGCCCTCCAACATCATGATCACCGCCGAGGGCCCCAAGATCATCGACTTCGGGATCGCCCGCGCCCTCGGCGACGACCGCCTCACCCGCACCGGCACCGCCGCCGGCACGCCCGCCTTCATGTCCCCCGAGCAGGCCACCGGCCTCGAACACACACCCGCGGGCGACGTCTTCGCCCTCGCCGGCGTCCTCACCTACGCCGCCACCGGCCACGGCCCCTTCGGCAGCGGCAGCCACGCCGACCTCATGTACCGCGTCCGCTACGCCGACCCCGACCTCACCGGAGTTCCGCCGGCCCTGCTCCCGGTCCTGGCGCACTGCCTCGCCAAGGATCCCGCCGACCGGCCCACCACCGACGCGCTCGCCGCCCGGCTGCGTACCGGAGAGGGAGGATTCGCCGACCGCCTCCCCGAAGCGCTGCTCATGGAGATCGCCCGCCGCGTCGGCGGCGTCTGGAGCGACGCGCCCCACCGCCTGCCGGCCCCACCGGGACACGGCCTCGCCGCGACCCTCCCGAGCGGCTCGCAGCCGCCGTCACCGTCCCCGTCCGTCCTGTCGCGCCGCCGGCTCCTCGCCCTCGGCGGGGGTTCCGTGCTCGGCGCGGCCGCGGTCGGAGCCGGCACCTGGGCATGGCTGGGCCATAAGGACACCGACGACCCGAAGCCGCACGCGACCACGTCCAAGGGACCCGCGTGGGACCTGCTCTGGCAGGTGCAGGAGAACAGCATCAGCGATCCGCTGATTCCCCCCGCACCGCTCGTCCTGGACGGACTGCTCCTCGTGGGCGAGAACGGCATGCAGGGTCTGGATCCGGCGACGGGAGCGGTGAAGTGGCCGGATCCCGAAGTCTGGTTCATGCGCCGCGCCGCCTCGGACGGCAAGCAGCTCTACGCCGCCGACTACACCACCGTGGAGAGCGATCCGCTGCGCGTCTCCGTGATCGATCCGGCCACCGGAAGGCTCCGGGAGCCGTTCAGCGAACTCAAGGACCTGAGGGCGATCCTCTTCGGAACCCAACTGCTCTGCGCGACGGCTGACGCCGTCTACCTGGTGGGAGGCCGGGGCACCCACACGGGCACCAGCTTCGGCAAGGACCAGACGTGGTTCCTGCTCGGCATCGACGTCCGCTCGGGCAACAAGCTCTGGGAGGTGCCGCTGCCCGCCCGGCCGGACAAGTCCGAGCGCCTGCACTTCCTGTCCGCCCGCGCGGTGGGCAAGCACCTGGTCCTCGTCCAGCAGTCCGCGGAGGGGGAACCGCGCCTCGTCGTGCACGACGCGCTGACGGGCAGGGCGCTGTGGAACAAGCCGCTCGACGGAAAGCAGTCGGCGCTCAGCCGGGCCCGCGTGGCCGTGGACGACCGGCACGTGTACCCGGCGGCCGGTGAACTCACCGCGCTCGGCCTCGCCGACGGCAAGCCGGCCTGGCGCTTCCAGGGCCAGGCGCCGACAGCACGGTTCGGCCCACCGGCCGTCAAGGACGGTGTGGTGTACGCGGTCGAGGAGAACCGCGGCATGGTGGCGCTCGACGCCTCGAACGGCACCCTGCGGTGGGCGGAGAAGAGCCGGGCGGTCCCGTTCGAGGACCTCGACACCCCGCCGGCGGTCGGGGTGGGGCACGTGTACGCGTACAGCACGGCCGCGTCCGGCCTGATGGCCGCGGACATCCGGACCGGCGCCGTCACCCGCCCCTTCAAAGCCGCCAAGGCCCGGTACTTCGCCCACCCGTCCGCCGGCCGGCTCATCGCCCTCGGCGACGAGTACACCGCCGCGTACCCCCTCTCCTGAGCTCACAGAAAGCCTCGCACCCCATGAAGCCCCTGGAATCCGGCGACCCGATCCGCCTGGGCCCGTACCGCATCCTCGCCGTGCTCGGCGAAGGCGGCATGGGCAAGGTCTACGTCGGCCAGGACGGCGAGGGGCACGCCGCCGCAGTGAAGGTGCTGCACCCCCACCTGGCGCACGACCCGAACCTCTCCCAGCGCTTCGTCCGCGAGGCCCAGATGGCCCGGGCGGTCGGCGGCGGGGCCGTGGCGCGCGTCCTGGACGCGCAGACGGAGGGCGGACGCCCCTGGATCGCCGCCGAGTTCCTGACCGGGCCCACCCTCTCCGACGCGGTGCGCTCGCACGGCCCGCTCGACGAACCGACCGTACGGGCCCTGGCGGCTTCGCTGGCCGGGGCGCTGCGCGACATCCACGCCGCCGGCCTCGTCCACCGGGACCTGAAACCCGCCAACATCGTGCTCACCGCGACGGGCCCCCGCGTCATCGACTTCGGCATCGCCCGACCCGAACACGGCCTCACCCTCACCGCCACGGGCCAGGTCCCGGTCACCCCGGGGTACGGGGCGCCCGAGCAGGTCCTCGGGCAGCGCGTCGGTCCGTCGGCCGACGTCTTCTCCCTGGGCGCCGTCCTGGTGTACGCGGCGACCGGGCAGCACGCGTACGAGGGTTCGCACGTCGCGGCCGTGCAGTACGAGGTCGTCCACGGTGAGCCGCGCCTGGACCGCGTACCGCCCGCACTCCGCCCCTTGATCGGCCCGCTCCTGGCCAGGGACCCGGCGGCGCGGCCCCTGCCCGACGTGATCGCCCACTCGTTCGCCCCGCCCCGGGGCGCCGAACGCGCCTGGCGGCGGGGAGCGATCGCGCAGGACATCACGACCCGGGAGCACAGCCTCCACCGGCTGACCACCGTGCCGGGTGGGGTCGCACCGCGCTCCGTTTCGCGTCGCCGCCTGCTGACGGGCCTTGCGGTCGGCGGATCCGTGCTTGCGGTCGGCGGCGGTAGCGCGGCGTGGTGGAGCGTGGCGAACCGTGCCGGCCCCTTCGACGTTCCCCCCGCCGTGCCGGTCCCGGCGGCCGCGGTCCTGGACGCGAAGAAGGGCGACTACGTCCTCGGCGAGACTCCCGAGCCGCTCTGGAGCATCTCCTCGGCCGTGGCGGCCGACGCGCCCGCGCCCCTCCCCGTACGGGACGTCGTCATCGTCGGAGCGCCGAAGGGCGGCATCGCCGCGCGCAGCGTCGTCGACGGCACGGTCCGGTGGACGGCGGCGGAGGCGGTGGCCACCAACCGCTACCTGTCCCTCTCCGACCGGCTGGTGGCGGCCGCCGACGCCGAGGGCACCCTGGTGACCTTCGTCGCCTCGACCGGCAGGCCCAAGTGGACGTCTCCCGCCGATGCCGCATGGCTCCTCGCCGCGGACGACGAGGCCGTCTACGTGGTCACCAAGGACCGGCGCGTGCGCAGCATCGGCCGGTCCGAGGGCAGGATCCGCTGGACCGTCTCCGTCGACGCGGACCTCGGCAAGGATGCCGCCTCCCGCGGCCTGGCGGCCCAGGGGCGGCTCGTCGTCACGGCGACGGACGGGACCGTCCTCGCCCTCGACACGGCCGACGGGCGCAAGGCGTGGGAACGCCGGGAGCAGTCCGACGACGGCCGGGCCGCGGTCGCCGTGTCGGGCCGCACCCTGTGCGTGACCGGCAAGAACCTCTCCGTCGTCGACGTCGTCGACGGCAAGGAGCTCTGGAAGGCCGAGAACCCCAAGCCGTCGAACGGCACCCCCGTCTTCTGGGGCCCTCCGACCATCCACGGCGACCACCTGTACGCGACGGTTGTGACGCTCCCCGTCCGCCTGGACCTCCGGACCGGCCGGGGAACGGACTGGAACTTCGGGGGCCTCCTCGAATGCGACCCGCCCAGCCCGCTGGTCGTGCAGGGCAACGGCATGTGGTCGGTCACCGTCAACAAGACGGAGGGAGGCATCAACGTCGTCGACCTCTCGTCCGAGAACCGGCCGCCGTGGGTCTTCCGCGTCATCAAGAACCCCATCCGCTACTGGATCACGGGCGACGCGAACCGCGTGTTCCTCATGGACGGCACGACGCTGGCCGCCCTGCCCGTGTTCTGAGCCGTTACCCGGGCCGGTGTACCGCCGTCAGACCCGGAAGGGCGGCTGCGGCCAGCGGTGGGGGCGGTGGGGGGCCCACCACCACAGGTCGCCGACGGCGACCAGGAGGGACTCCGCCACGAGGTCGCCCCGCACGGCGGGGTCGACGCCGTCGGCCGACGGGTCCGCCCGGACCGCCTCCACCGCGGCGAGGTACACGGGGTCGTCGATCACGATCCGGTTGAGCACACCGGGCCGGTGGTCGCGGATCTCCAGGAAGCCGGGGCCGTTGCGGACGACGCACTTGCCCAGGAAGAAACCCTCCGCCCAGGTCGACCGCAGTTCCGCCGCGCCGGCCGGTCCCTCGATCCGGGACGGCGGGTAGAGGTGGCTGAGCGTGAACGCCGACGGCCCGGCCGGGCACGCCCCCGCCTCGGGCAGCCGCACGCGCCAGTCGACGACGACGCCCCAGGCGGTCAGCTCCCGGACCAGGTCCAGGACCCGTACGGCGCAGACCGGCTCGGCTGCGGGAGACAGGTCCACGAGGGTGCTGAACTCGGCCCTGCGCACGCCCGTGCGGTACAGCTCACGGGCGGTGTGCGCCGCGTCCAGGGAGGCGTCGGAGACGGCGACGCTGCCGAGGTGCATTCCCGGAAGCGTCCGCGCGTGCTCGCGGTAGTCCCGCCAGAGGTCGATCACCGGCTTGCGGGCAGTGATCACAGGACGTCCTCGGGGCCGGGGCCGGCGGCCCGTGCGAAGTCCCGGGTCAGGTCCGGGGCGCAGCCGCCGAGGCGGGTCAGCTCCGCGTTGGTGCCCAGCGGCACGACGTGGACGTACCGGTCGGCGTCCTCGTAGAGGAGCCCGGCCTCGCCCCACTCGGCGAGCAGTTCGGCGACGCGGGCCGGGGAGACGCTGGCGGTGAACCTGGCGCTGAGCCGGTGGGTAAGCGACTGGACGCTCCGCGGGTCCTCCAGGAGCCGGAACGCTGCCACCTCGACCGGGTCGGTGATGCTCCTCGTGGTCCAGTCGAAGTCTTCCCGCCGGTTCGTCAGCACGATTCTCGATCCGATGTCGTAGCGGGTGAGGCTGCTGTGCAGGTGCTGGTCGCGCCACCGCTCGACGGCGGCGGCGAGCTGCTTCGCGGCGGTTTCGTCGATGCCGGCGTGCGGGGCGTCGAAGAGGTAGGCCAGGTCGTACAGCTCCTCCTCCGGCAGGTCGTACACGACGGCGTAGTGGGAAGCCGGTCGCAGCGGGGAGAAGCCCAGTTCGGGCCGGTCGAAGTAGGGGCTGAACCGCTCGATCTCGATGCGGGTGACGCCGTCCGGCGGGGTGAGGTGGGTGAGGGCGGGGAACTGCCGGATCACCCGGGTGTAGTCGCTGTCCTTCTCCCCGGGGAAGCCGTAGAGGTAGTTCCACGTGGCCCAGAGGCCGGCGGACTGGGCGTCCCGCAGGTGGCGCACGTTCTGGCAGCCGGTGACGCCCTTGTCCATCAGGCGCAGGACCCGGCTGCTGAGGCTCTCGATTCCGGGCTGCACCTGTACGAGACCGGCGTCGGCGAGCGTCTGCAGATGGCGGTAGCGGAGGTTGGACTTGATCTCGTAGTGGAAGCGGAGGTCGTGGCCCGCCTCGATCAGGGCGGGCATCACGCTCCGCAGGTATCCCATGTCGAGGATGTTGTCCACGACCAGGACGTCGAGCACCTGGTGCAGCCGGGCCTGTTCGACGATCTCGCTCACGAACGTCTCGGGGGCCTTGCTGCGGAAGGCCATCGACGATCCGTTCAGTCCGCAGAACGTGCAATGGTGCTTCTCGCCCCACCAACACCCGCGCGAGCCTTCCAGCACCAGCTTCGGCTCGATCCTGGAACGGGCCGCCGACTCCTGCACCCGGGCGAAGTAGGGCCGGTAGTCCGGCTGCTTCAACTCGCCCGGCGGGAGCGGGAACCGGGACATCGCGTTCGCCCGGTGCGCGCCGTCGTCCCCGCGCCAGCACAGCCCCGGGATCGTCGCCGGCTCCACCTCGCCGCGGACCGCGTCGAGCAGCATGGGGAACGCCCGCTCGGCCTCGCCGCGCACCACGTAGTCCACGGCCGGGAAGTTGCGGTGCAGAGCCTCCCCCTGCGGTCCGTCGCAGTTGGCGCCGCCGAGCACCGTGGCGGTGCCCGGCGACAGCCTTTTGACCGCCGCGGCCGTGGCCAGAGCGGCGGTGTTCTGCTGGAACGTGGTGGTGAAGCCCACCAGGTCCGGACGGGTGTCGGCGATCTTCACGGCCAGTTCCTCGACGAACCGCGCGGACGCCTCGTGCAGGGCCAGGCACACGGCCCGCAGGTGCGGGCCGAGGCCCGACGCCATCTGGTCCTCGAACTCGCTGACCCGCCACGCCGGTACGCCGTGGAGGGCGCTGGAGAACACCCAGTCCCCGTAGCCTTCGAAGTACGCGTGACTGGCGAAGAACTCGTAGTCCTCGACCCGCAGTCCGATCGCTTCCGCCGCCCAGTCGTAGAAGTCCAGGTTGGCGTTCACCGTCTCCACGTCCGCCCGGTGGGAGCGGCCGATGGAATGCAGGATCCCCAGCGCGAGGGACGGCGTGTCCAATGAAGCCCACGGCATGTTCACCAGAGTCACACGCATGTGCCGAGCAGCCCTCCGGTCTGTCTCAGAGTCCTTCCGCCGCAAGAGTCCTGCGCACGCCGATGACGTCCGTGCCTGATCTCTTGCTCTCCGCCATCTCGCGTGGGTCGACGTGGATGGTGGTCTTCTTCACGATGGATCGCCGTCCGTTTCCGTGGTCAGTGGAGCGGTTGCAGAACCGGAACTCTAGGCAGAGTCACTACCGGATTCCTTCCGGTCACTCTGCGTGCAACCTGGGCGAGGATCGACTCGAGGCGGTGGGCGGGTGCGGGTGTGCCGACGCAGGCGGACAGTTCGGCGAGCTCCATGCGCAGGACCCGGCCCGCCGCCGGGTCCCCGGCGTCCAGTGCCTGGCAGAGCAGCTCGACGGCGGAGAGCAGCACGTGGTGGACGGGCTCCGCGCCCAGCCACCGGATGGACTGGGCCAGCCGGTCGACGGCCCGGTCGATGTGGCCGTCGGCGAGTTCCAGGGAGGCGAGCACGTAGAAGAGCTCGCCCATGCCGAACTCCAGGTTCATGTCCCGCAGGACGGCGTGCCCCTCCTCGATGAACCGCCGGGCGGACGGATCGCGCAGCTCCAGCAGGCTCAGGCCGAGGGTGAGGCCGCTGAACGCCTCGTACGGGCGGTCCCCCAGCTCGTGGAACGCCGCGAGGGCCGTCTCCGCCTTCTCCCTCGCCTCCTGCAGCTCCCCGCGGTGGCGCAGTACGACGGCCCAGTGCCGCAGCGCGAGGGCTTCCTCGCGCCGGTTGCCCGCCAGCCGGCTGAGCCGGACCGCCTCCTGGAAGGCGGCCGACGACAGCTCCCAGCGCCTCTGCTCGTAACGGATCGTGCCCAGTTCGCGGGCGGCCTGCGCCTGCGCGAGCCCGCTGGAGGAGGCCAGTGCGGACTCGGCGGCCCGCATCACCTCGGTGAGGGCGGGTCCCAGCCGGCCCAGCGCCCGCAGCGCCCCGGCACGGATCACCCGGCACTCGCTCTCCAGGGCGCCGAGGCCCAGTTCCCCGAAGACGGCGCCCGCACGGTCGGCGAGTTCCAGGCCGGCCTCGGGGTCCCTGCGGATGCACCGCAGACTGGCCAGCCGCAGGGACATGACGCCGACCCCGACGGTGTCGCCGTCGGCTTCGGCCGCCTCCAGGGCGAGCCGGTGGCTGGCCTCCCAGTCGTCGTAGAGGTGTCGCAGCTCCAGGAAGTCGGTCGTGCTGTCGGCCAGCTCCCAGGCGATCCGGCCGAATCCGTTCGAGCAGGCCATCGCGACCGCGGACGCCAGTGCCGGGCGCTCGGCCTCGAACCAGAGGTAGGGGTCCTCGACGATGTAGTCGACGTCGGAGCGGTCGAAGCCGTCGTAGCGGTTCGTCGCGCCCCGTGCCCCGGCCGGCCACTGCATGGACCGCGCACCGGTGATGCGCTGCGCCGCCGTGGTGGAGAGGGTGAGCCACCCGTCCAGCACCCTGGAGAGCGCTTCCCGGCACTGCGCGGGCGAGTACTCGGCCTGGGCGCGCTCCTTGGCGTAGAGGCGGACCAGGTTGTGGTACCGGTACCGGGTCTGACCGGCGGCGTCGCATCCGACGACGTCGAGGAGCTGGGTGCTGACGAGTTCCTCGATCAGGTCCTCGGCCTCGTCGATGGTGATGCGGAGCAACGGGGCGAGTAACCAGGACGCGAAGTCCGGTGTGTCGATGAGCCCCAGCAGGCAGAACGCCTCGCGCTCGAGCGGCTCCAGCTCCTGGTAGCCGGTCGCGAGCGTGGCCCGCACCTCCAGGTCGCCGGAGACCAGCACGTCCAGTCGCCGCCGCTCGTCTGCGAGGCGGCGGGCGAACCGGGTGATGCCGCCCTGGGAGTGCTGGGCGAGCCGCGCGGCCGCGATGCGGACGGCGAGGGGCAGGTAGCCGCACAGCCGGGCGACCTCCGCCGTGGTGGCCTCGTCCCCGACGAGCCGGTGCTTCCCCGCGATCCGTTGGATCAGGGCGCCGGACTCCTCCGCGTTGAACACGTCGAGGTCGACGTGGGTGGCGGATTCCAGTCCGGTGAGCCGGGGCCGGCTGGTGATCAGTACGACGCAGCTGGGCGAGCCGGGGAGCAGCGGTCTCACCTGCGCCTCGCTGACGGCGTCGTCGAGCAGAATGAGCATGCGGGAGGAGGCGGTCCGGCTGCGGAAGAGCTCGCTGCACTCCTCCAGGTCGTCCGGTATGCCCTCCTCCCCGACGCCGAGAGCGCGCAGGAAGCGTTTGAGCGCCACCAGAGGGTCCAGCGGCCGGGCATCGGCGGTGCGCAGGCGTATGTACAGCTGCCCGTCGGGGAACTGATCGGCCACTCGGCGCGCGGCCTGCACCGCGAGGGTGGATTTGCCGACCCCGCCCTTGCCCGAGAGGGCGACGAGCGCCAGGGACTCCTTGTCGCCCGTCGTCAGCGTCTCGCGGATGCGGGCGACCTGGTCGGCCCGTCCGGTGAAGTCGGCTATCGACGGCGGGAGCTGGGCCGGTACGACCTGGGCGATGGGGGACCAGACCCGCTCGGGTGTCTCGTCGGCGGCGGGGGCCTTGCGGGGCAGGTCGAGTCCGGGGCCGCCGACCAGGATCGCCTCGTGGAGCCGTTGGAGCTCGCCCCCCGGTTCCAGGCCGAGTTCCTCGGCGATCAGGGTGCGCCCGGCCTGGTAGACCGCGAGTGCGTCGGCCACCCGACCGCAGCGGTAGAGGGCCAGCATCAGCTGACCGCGCAGCCGTTCCCGCAGGGGCTGCTCCCCGACGAGCGCCTTGAGCTCGCTGACGAGTTCGCCGTGGCGGCCCAGGGCTAGCTCCGCCTCGATGCGCTCCATGACGACGCCGATCCGGCGCTCCTCCAGCGCCGGCGACTCGGTCCGGATCAGCTCCTCCGTACCGTCGGCCAGTGGCTCCCCCCGCCACTGGGCGAGGCCGGCGCAGTACGCCTCCACCGCGTCGAGTTGACGGTCCTGCCCGAGCGCGGCTCTCGCGTCCGCGACGGCCTGGTCGAACGTCAACAGGTCGAACCGGTGCCCACCGAGCTGGAGGCGGTAGCCGTTGCCCGACCGGATGATCAGCTCCGGCCCGAACTCGCCGCGCAGTTGGGACACGCACTTCTGGATCTGGGCCACAGCGGTCGGCGGCGGCGATTCCCCCCACAGGATCGCGACGAGTCGTTCCACCGGGACGACGTGTTCGGAGCGGAGCAGCAGCGCGGCCAGGACCGATCTCGTCTTGCGCCCGTTGAGCCTGACTGCGAGTCCGTCCCGCCATGCCGTGATCGGCCCAAGAACACGGAACTCGAATGTCACGCAGCCCCCTCCTGATCCCGCTGCCGCCCAATGCGGACACGGGACTCCCACCCCCACCTGATGACCTGCGCTTCTGGACGATACCGCACGGTCGGAAGCCTGGCGGAAGGCAACCGGTAGCGGTCAGTGAAAAGCTCATTACATCTCGGACGGCTACGGAAGCTGCAGTTCAAATGACCAGAAATGCGGACACCGAAAAACCGGCCGGGGACACCGCCGGCCCCGCGTCGGCAAGCGACCTCACCGGCCCGGACGCCGCGCAGTGGGCGGTCCCGCACGCAGCGGGGACCCTCAGCGACGGCGCGTTCTTCGCCGGCCGTCATGCGGCCGGGCCGTACTCCGACGGCGCTTGCGCGGATGTGCAGGCGGTCTCCCGTCCGTGAATCAGCCGGCATGCCGTCGGCATGCCTGTGCAACTCAACTTTGGAGATTCAGCGTGCACGATGCATATGACGTCCTCTGTGTGGGATACGGACCCGCGAACGTCGCCGTCGCCGTTGCGTTCGAGGAGCTGTGGCCGCAGGCCCGGGTGAAGTTCCTGGAGCGCGAGCCCGGCCCCTACTGGCAGCGCGCCATGCTCCTGGACGGATCGGACATCCAGAACAATCCGCTGCGCGACCTGGTGACGCCGCGCAACCCGCGCAGCCGTTACACCTTCACCAACTTCCTGCACGAGCAGGGCCGTCTCTTCAAACACCTCAACCTGCCCTCCCACTATCCGCTGCGCAAGGAGTACGCGCGCTACGTCCAGTGGGTCGCCGAGACCGTGCAGGCCGACGTGGACTACGGCCGCGAGGTCACCGGCATCAAAATGGACAGCTCCGCCGACGGCCCCCTGGTCGAGGTCACCGTCGCCGACGGCACGACCTACCACGGGCGCTCCGTCGTGGTGGCCCCGGGCCGCACCCCGAACGTTCCCGCCGTCTTCGGCGACGTGCCGGCCCCGCACCTCTTCCACACCTCCCAGTTCCTGCCCAACATCGCGGACCTGGAGCGGGACTTCGACGGCACGCTCGCCGTGGTCGGCGCCAGCCAGAGCGCGGTCGAGGTGGTGCTCGACCTGATCGCGCGCTTCCCCGCCGCCCGCATCACCAACGTGATGACCGGCTTCGGCTACCGCCTCAAGGACACCAGCCCGTTCTCCGAGGAGGTCTACTTCCCGGAGTTCGTCGAGTACTACTTCCACGCCACGGAGGAGGGCAAGAAGCGGCTGCGCGACCAGCTGCGGCCCACCAACTACTCGGCCGCCGACGCGGACGTGGTCAGCGCCCTCTACATGCGCATGTACGAGGACGAGCTCGACGGCCGCGAGCGGATCCGGCTGGCCACCAACCGCCGCATCGAGTCCGTGGAGCGCACCGCCGAAGGCGTGGCGCTGGACGTCACCGAGCACATCACCGGTGAGCGCGAGCGGATCCACGCCGACCGGGTGGTCCTGGCCACCGGCTACCTGGACCTGGGGATAACCGGCCGCACCGAGCAGCTCCCGCCGCTGCTCAGGGACCTGGCGGACGTGCTCGGCGTGACCGACGACCAGCCTCTGTCCGTCGGCTACGACTACGGCGTGGTCCCGCACCCGGCCTTCGAGCGCGAGGTGCCGCCGATCTTCGTCAACGGGCTGTGCGAGTCCACGCACGGGCTCGGCGACGCGGGCTCCTTCAGCCTGCTGGCGCTGCGCTCCCAGGCCATCGTCGAAAGCCTTGAGCGGCGCCTGGTCGCCGAGCAGGGAACTGCCGACCTCGTCGCCGCCCAGGCGGCCGGCTCCGAGATCTGAGAGAGACGATCATGCAGACCCTTGATACGACCTCCCCGAAACCGGTGGTCGACCTCGCCCAGCCCGGTCCCAACGGGCGCGTGCTCCTCGACAGCCAGGCCGCCACCGAGTCCAACGCCCGCACCTACCCGCGCCGGATCCCGGTCGCGATCGCCGAGGCGTCCGGTTCGTACATCACCGACCTCGACGGCCGCCGGTACATCGACTTCCTGTCGGGCGCCGGTGTCCTGGCCCTGGGCCACAACCACCCCGAGCTGGTCGCCGCCGTGACGGAGCAGCTGCCGAAGCTGACGCACGGCCTCGACTTCCCGACGCCGGTGCGCGACGAGTTCAAGCGCCGTCAGATCGCGATGCTGCCCGAGCACATGCGCGACGACGTCAAGATGCACTTCTGCGGCCCCACCGGCTCGGACGCCGTCGAGGCCGCGATCAAGCTGTGCAAGAAGGCGACCGGCCGCGGCCAGGTCGTCGTCTTCCAGGGCGCCTACCACGGCTCCACCCAGGGAGCCATGTCCCTGACCTCGGAGCACGCGCCGAAGACCGGCCTGCAGAACCTGCTGCCGGGCATCCACTTCACTCCGTACTCCTACTGCCACCGCTGCCCGATCAGCCTCGCGCCGGGGACCTGCAACACCAACTGCGCCGAGGTCCTGGTCAACACGCTGACCGACACCCACGGCGGGGTGCAGCTGCCGGCCGCGATCATCATGGAGCTGGTCCAGGGCGAGGGCGGGGCCATCCCGGCCCGCCGCGAGTTCGTCCACCGGGTCGCGGACACCGCGCGCGAGCTGGGCATCCCGCTGATCGTGGACGAGGTCCAGACCGGCTGCGGCCGCACCGGCACCTGGTTCGCCTTCGAGCAGTACGACATCACCCCGGACGTCGTCGTGGCCTCCAAGGGCCTGTCGGGCATGGGGCTGCCGGTCGCCGCCATCCTCTACCGCAAGCACCTGGACACCTGGTCGCCGGGCAGCCACATCGGCACCTTCCGCGGCAACAACCTCGCCTTCGCCAGCGCCAACGCCTTCCTGGACGTCGTCGAGCGCGAGGAACTGCTCCCGCACGTCCGCGTCATCGGCGAGCACCTGCTCGGCGAGCTGAAGCGGCTCGGCGACAGCCCGCTCGTCTCCGACGTGCGCGGCCTGGGCCTGATGCTCGGCATGGAGATGGCCGGCACCGCGACCGTCGACGCGACCAAGGTCGCGGCCCGGTTCCAGCAGGAGGCGCTGAGCCGCGGACTGATCGTCGAGCTCGGTGGCCGTGGCGACAGCGTCGTGCGACTGCTGCCGGCGCTGAACATCACCCATGAGATCGCCGACGACGCCGTGGCGATCCTGCGCGACTCGCTCGCCGCGCTGGAGGCGGAACTCGCCGCGGAGGCCGGCCGATGAGCACCCTCGTGTCCGGAGGAACCGGCCGTCCGCCGCGGATCGGCATCGTCAACCTGATGCCGAACGCGGAACAGTACGAGAACTGGCTGCTGCCGCAGCTGGCCCTGTCGGGACCGTTCGAACTGCAGTGGATACGGATCTCCTCCCGCCGCTACAACCTGGACGACCCGGCCCGCATCGCCGCGACCTACCGCACCTACAAGGAGGCCACCGCGGACGCACCGCTGGACGGCCTGATCGTCAGCGGCGCCGCGGTGGAGCACCTTCCCTTCGAGGAGGTGCGGTTCATGGACGAGCTGAACGACATGGTCCAGGACGTCCACGCGCAGGGCTCGCCGCTGCTGGGCCTGTGCTGGGGTGCGATGGGCGTGGGCAACCTGGTCTACGGGCTGCCCAAGGACATCTACAGCGCCAAGATCTCCGGCATGTACGAGACCGAGCTGCTGGCGCAGGACGGCCCCATCGCCTCGTCCCTCGACGACCGCTTCTGGTCGACGCACAGCCGCTTCGCCGGCTTCGACGACAAGGCGCTGGACGCCAGCACCACGGTCCGCGCGCTGGCCCGGGCCGAGGGCGCGGGCACGGTGATCGCCGAGTCCTACGACCACTCCGTCCTCATGCACACCGGCCACCCCGAGTACTACGGCTCGCGCCTGGCGGAGGAGTACCGCAGGGACGTGGACCAGCAGGTGGCCGGGGTCAGGGCACCGGTCGGCGTGGACCTCGACCAGCCGCTGAGGCTGTGGCGCAGCCACAGCCTGGCGTTCTTCGCGAGCTGGGTCCGACTGGTCGGCGACCAGTCGGCCGCTCGTTAGAGGGCGGGGGGGACCTGTGTCCGCAACACACCCGACCGGGCGCGCACTGCGGCCGGTGGTATGGAAGTTCGGCGGCTCCTCGGTGGGCGACATGGACCGGCTGCGCCGGGTCGCCGAGCGGCTGGTGGAGGCCAGGCGCGCGGGGGCGGACGTCGTCGCGGTCCTGTCCGCGATGTCGGACACCACCGACGACCTGCTGGAAATGGCGAACGTCCTCACGGCACAGCCCGACGCCCGGGAGCTCGACGCGCTCCTGGCGGTCGGCGAATCCATGTCGTGCGCGCTCGCCGCGATCGCCGTGCACGAGCTCGGCGAGCGTGCCGTCTCGCTCAACGGCCGCCAGGCCGGCGTGCTGACCGACACCGCGCACGGCAACGCCCGTATGCAGTCGATCGACCCGGGCCGGATCGTGGCGGCCCTGGAGCAGGGACTGATCGTCCTGGTCACCGGCTACCAGGGCGTCACCGACGACGGTGACGTGACGACGCTGGGCCGCGGCGGCTCGGACGCCTCGGCGATCGCCGTGGCGGCGTCCCTCGGGCTGTCCGAGTGCGACATCTGGACCGACGTCCCGGGGGTCTTCACCGCCGATCCCCGGGTGGTTCCCGACGCGAGGCGCCTGGAGCGGCTCGGCCACGAGGACATGCTCCAACTGGCCGAGGCGGGTGCCCAGGTGATGCAGCCGCGCGCGGTGGAGCTCGCGGCGGCGCACGGCGTCGCCATCCACGTCCGGTCCTCGTTCACCGGCGAGCCGGGCACATGGATCACAGAAGCCAGGGAGGAGAACGACATGTTCGAGACGGCCAGGATCATCGGCGTCGCCCACCGTCGGCACGACCCGCTCTACCAGGTGGACAGCCTGACTCCGGCACAGGTCTCGGCGGCGCTCGCCGGTCACGGCCTGCCGGTCGGATCCATCATCGGCAGCCCGGGCGAGCTCCGGTTCACCTCGCCCGGCGCCGAACCGCAGGCGGTCATCGCCGCCCTCGGCGACATCGGCGCCACCGTCAGGGTCCACGACGAGGAGCTCGGCAGTGTGAGCGTGGCCGGGGACGCCTGCGGCAACCGGTCCGAGGTCACCCTGCAGATCCTGGAGTCCCTGGAGCGCACGGGCATCAGACCGGTGCTGGTCACCAGCACCCCCAGCCGCGTCTCCTGCCACGTCGCCTCCGGTGCGGTCGACGAGGCCGCCCGGGTCCTGCACCGCGCCTTCAACCTGCACACCGACGCTGCCGCCCCGCAGCCCGTCGGCGCGGGACTGGCCAACTGAGAGGGGCGGGAGCATGACCACCACGCAGGAGCGCGAGGACACCGCGGGACCGCGCGGCGTCCTCGCCAACCGGGACTTCGTCAAACTCTGGAGCGGGCAGACGGTCTCCCTCGTCGGCTCGCAGGTGACCGACATCGCGCTGCCGCTGGCGGCGGTCATCACCCTGAACGCCAGCGCGTTCCAGATCGGCCTGCTCAACGTCGCCAGGTTCGCACCGTACGTACTGGTGACCCTGCTGGCCGGAGTCTGGTTCGACCGGCGGCGCAGAAAGCCGACCCTGATCGCCGCGGACGCGGTCCGGGTGCTGCTGATCGGCGCCCTGCCGCTCGCCCACCTGCTCGGCGTGCTCTCGCTCCCGTGGCTCTACGTCGTCGGGTTCATGGCCGGCGTGGCGACGGTCCTCTTCGATGTGGGGATCCTCTCCTACATCCCGGGGCTCGTCGACAAGGACGACCTGGCGGACGCGAACAGCAAGATGACGGCCAGCTACTCGGTGGCCGGCATCGCCGGCCCCGGGCTGGCCGGCTTCCTGGTCGGCGCGCTGACCGCGCCCGTCGCGCTGACCGTGGGCGCCGCCACCTACCTGGCCTCGGCCGTGGCCCTGTGGTGGATCCGCCGCCCGGAGGCCGAACCGGAGCGGCCCGCCGAGCCGAAGTCGGTCCGTGCCGACATCGTCGAGGGCCTGCGCACCGTCGTCGGCAGCCGGATCCTGCGCCACCTGGCGACGCAGTCGGCCGTGTTCAACCTGTTCGAGAACGTCATGACGACGGTCTTCCTGGTCTACGCGGTCAGGACACTGGGACTGACCCCGTTCCAGCTCGGCCTGGTCGTCGGGGCCGGCTCGGTCGGCGCGCTGCTGGGCGCGACGTTCTCCGGGCGGATCAGCAAGCGCATGGGCTTCGGCCCGGCGCTGCGCCTGGTCACGCTGCTGGCCTGCCTGTCGCCCCTGGTGCTGCTCGTGCCCGGCGACACGGGCCCCGTCTCCCTGACGATCCTGGGCACGACGCTCGCCGTGCACGGCTTCCACCTGGCCGTCTTCAACGTCAACTCGCTGACCCTGCGCCAGACGGTCACGCCGGCCCGCCTGCTGGGGCGGATGAACGCCAGCTACCGGCTCATCCTGTACGGCACGATCCCGCTCGGCGCACTGCTGGCCGGCTCGCTCGCCTCCCTGTTCGGGCTGCGCGCCGCCCTCGCCGTCGGCGTCGCGGGCATCGCACTGCCGGCCGTGTGGATCGTCTTCTCGCCCGTCTACCGGCTGCGCGAGATGCCACAGGGTCCCGTCGAAGCGGACCAGCCCGAACCCGTCGCCTAAGTCACGCGCGGCCAAGTCGTGACCGTGCATCTGACGCTGCCTCATCCACTGCTCGAAAGAAGGACTAACCAGTCATGTTGACCGATTCCCAGCGGGCCGCGCTGACCGCCAGGCTGCGTCGCACGGCCCCCCCGATCTCGTCGATCCCCCGCCGCTCGCCCGCGCTGCAGGACCTGCCGCTCTCGTACGGGCAGGAGCAGCTCTGGTTCATCGACCAGCTGGCTCCCGGGGAATCCACCTACACCATCGCCGGCGCGGTACGCATGACCGGCGCCCTCGACCGCCCGGCCCTCGGCGCGGCCCTGGACTCCCTCGTCGCCCGCCACGAAGCACTGCGCACCCGCCTGGTCACCGTGGACGGCGCGCCCGTCCAGGTGGTCGACCCGGCCGGCCCGGTCGAGCTGGCCTTCCTGGACCAGCGCTCCGTCGCCGCCGACGAGATCGAGCAGCACTGGCGCGCGGCGGCCCAGGAGGAGACGGCCCGCCCGTTCGAGCTGGAGCGCGGTCCCCTGTTCCGCGCGCACCTGCAGCAGCTGGCCGACGAGGACCACGTCCTGCTGATAACCGTCCACCACACCGTCTTCGACGGCTCCTCGTTCCCCGTACTGCTGGCGGAGCTGTCCGAGTCGTACGCCGGCGCCGTCGCCGGTACGGCCGCACAGCTGCCCGAGCTGCCCGTCCAGTTCGCCGACTTCGCCGTCTGGGAGCGCGACCGGCTGCAGGGCGAGACGCTGAAGGAGCTGACCGACTACTGGAGCGAGAACCTCCAGGGCGCGCCCGTCCTCCAGCTGCCGACCGACCGGCCCCGCCCCCTCGTCCAGACCTACCAGGGCACCACGGAGTCCAGGGACCTCGGCGACAAGATCCTGACCCGGCTCACCACCCTGGGCCGGGACGAGGGCGCGACCCTGTTCATGACCCTGATGGCCGCCTACCACGTCCTGCTCCACCGCTACAGCGGCCAGGACGACATCGTGGTCGGCACCGTCAGCGCCAACCGCAGCCGCCCCGAGCTGCAGCCGGTGATCGGCTACCTGATCAACACCCTGCCGGTCCGCGTCGACCTGTCCGGCGACCCGACCTTCCGCGAGGTCCTGGAGCGCACCAAGGCCGCCAGCCTGGGCGCCTTCGGACACCAGGACCTGCCCTTCGCGAAGATCGTTGAGGCCGCCAAAGCCCCCCGCGACCCCTCGCGCTCCCCGGTCTTCCAGGTCGGCTTCATGCTCTCCGACGACCAGAAGCGCGACCTCCGCCCGGGCGGCATGACCTGGGCCTCCGAGGAACTCCCGGCCGAGGCGGCCAAGTTCGACCTGCTCGTCTCCGCCGTCGAGAGCAGCGGCCGGCTGGGGCTGAACCTCAGCTACGCCACCGCGCTGTACGACGCGGCCACCGCGCAGCGCCTGCTGGGCCACTTCGAGACGCTGCTCGACGGCGTCGTCAACGACCCCGGCGCCCGTATCTCGCAGCTCCCGATCATGACCGAGGCGGAGCTCCACCAGGAACTGGTCACCTGGAACAGCGACAAGGCCGACTTCCCCGACTGGAACCTGCACCAGGCCTTCGAGGCCAAGGTCGCGGCGCACCCCGACGTCATGGCCGTCGAACTCGACGGCGAGGGCCTGACCTACGCCCAGCTCGACGCCCACGCCAACCAGGTCGCCCGGCGGCTGCGCGAGCTCGGCGTCGGCCCGGAGGCGCTCGTCGGCGTCAGCATGCAGCGCACGGTGCGCCGCATCGTCGGCCTGATGGGCATCCTCAAGGCCGGCGGCGGCTACGTTCCGCTGGACCCGGAGTACCCGGCCGACCGCCTCGCCTTCATGGTCGAGGACGCGAAGATGAGCGTCGTCCTCACGGACGAGGCCAGCGCCTCCGCGGTACCGACCGAGGACGTCACGGTCCTGGACCTGGACCGGTCCTGGAACGAACTCACCGCGCTGGACGACAGCCCCGTCGAGGCCACCGCGAGCCCGTCGGACGTCGCCTACGTCATCTACACCTCGGGCTCCACCGGCCGCCCCAAGGGCGTGGTCGTCGAGCACCGCAACGCCGTCAACTTCTGCTACGCCGAGATCGAGTTCTGGCCGCTCGGCCCGGGCGACCGGATCCTGCAGTTCGCGTCGCTCAACTTCGACGTGTCCGTCCTGGACATCTTCGGCGCGCTGCTGTCCGGCTCCACCCTGGTCCTCGGCAGCACCCAGACCCTGCTCTCCCCGCCGCGGCTGGCCGATCTGATCCGCGGTGAGGGCATCACCTTCATGTGCCTGCCCCCGGCCGTGCTGAACCTGCTGGCCGAGGAGCAGTTCCCGAGCCTGCGCGTGGTCATCGCCGGCGGCGAGGCATTCTCCTCGGAGCTGGTCCGCAACTGGGCGCGCCCCGGCATGCGCTTCATCAACGGCTACGGCCCGACCGAGACCACGGTCGGCTCGACCATGGCCCGGTGCCAGGACGACGGCATCGACCCGCCGCCGATCGGCCTGCCCCTGACGAACTACACGGCCTACGTGCTGGACAAGCACCTCAACCCGGTACCGGTCGGCGTCGCGGGCGAACTCCACATCGGCGGGGCCAGCGTCACCCGCGGCTACCTGGGCCGGCCGGAGCTGACCGCCGAGCGCTTCGTCACGGACCCGTTCAGCGAGGTCCCGGACGCGCGCATGTACAAGACGGGCGACCTGGCCCGCCGTCTGCCGGACGGCAACCTCCAGTACCTCGGCCGCCTCGACCACCAGGTCAAGATCCGCGGCCTGCGGGTGGAGCTCGGCGAGATCGAGGCCGTACTCGCCGCCCACCCCTCCGTCGCCCAGGCCATCATCATCGTCGGCGAGGACCAGGCCGGCCAGAAGAACCTCATCGGCTACGCGCGGGCCAACCCCGACGCGCCGGCCGTCACCACCGCCGACCTCCGCGCGCACCTGGGCGAGGCGCTGCCCGCGTTCATGGTCCCCGCCCACCTGATCATCCTCGACACCTTCCCGCTCAACGCGAACGGCAAGGTCGACCGCGCCGCCCTGCCCGAGCCGGACGGCGCCGCGGACGCGGGCGACTACGTCGCCCCGCGCACCATCCTGGAGACGGTCCTCGCCGACATCGTCTCCGACATCCTCAAGCTGCCGCGGGTGGGCATCGAGGACAACTTCTTCGAGATGGGCGGCAACTCCCTGCAGGCGATGCAGGTCATCACCCGCCTGCGCAAGGACCTCGGGGTCGACACGGACGTGACCGCGATCTTCCTCGCCCCCACGCCCGCCCGGCTCGCCGCGACCCTGGTCGCCAAGCACGGGCTCGAGGACGCCCCGCTGGACGACCTGGAGGGCCTCGACGAGGCGGAGGGCGCGGCCGAGCCGGGCACCGCGGCGGTCGGAAGCACTGCCGTCTCCGGTTCGGACACCATCGTGCCGCTGTCGGAGAAGACCGACGGCGACCCGCTGTTCCTCATCCACGCCGTCGGCGGCACCGTCTACCCGTACTTCGGGCTGATGCAGGAACTCCAGGACCGCTACCGGGTGCTCGGCGTGCAGGCTGCGGGCCTGCGGGCCGGCAGCGAGCCGAGGCAGGACCTTCAGGAGATGGCGGACGCGTACACCGCGGCCGTCCGCGAGGCCCAGCCGTCGGGCCCGTACCGCCTGGCCGGCTGGTCGATGGGCGGCCTGCTCGCCCTCCAGGTCGCCCGCCGCCTGGAGGCGTCGGGTGCGCAGGTGGCCCTGGTCGGCCTGCTGGACACGCCCTTCTCCGCGGACGACGTCTCCGGTGTGAGCGAGCAGGCCTTCGCCGCCCAGTTCGTACTGGACGGCGCCCGGGCCCTCGGCCCCGACGCGGGCGAACTGCCCGACCCGGTGACCACGCCGGTGGCCGAGCAGCTGCGCTGGTTCGGCGAGAAGCTGACCGGCGGAGCGGGTGACACCGAGGAGGTCCAGGAGGACATCAACCGCAGGTTCCAGGTGTTCAAGGCGCACATCACGCTGATCGGCGGACACCGCCCGGAGCCCGTAGCGGCCCCGGTCGTGGTGGTCTCGGCCGAGCAGTCCCCGGACCTGTCGGCGCTCTGGACCGAGCTCCTCGGATCCGGCACCCGGACCGTCCGCGTGCCCGGCGACCACTACACCTTCCTGCGCGCCCCCGGCGTCCAGCAGGCCGCCAAGGCTCTCCTCGGCGCGGACGAGCACTGATACGGGTCGGTCGGTGTGCGGCGCCCTCACCCACCGCACACCGACCGACGCCCACCCCGAACCCAGAACGAAGAAGCCCCAGGCCGGAGAATCCGACCTGGGGTTTTTCAGTTCGTTCTGGCCAGGATGCTCCGAACCGTCGTCCGCGAGTGCCCTGTCGCCCTGGCGATCTGGGCCTCGCTCAGCCCGGCGTCGCGGGCGCGTCGAACCAGTCCATCGCGCGCGTCCAGCGTGGCCAGCCCGACGGTAGGCCGCGTGGACCGCCAAGAAGGGCTGACGGCCCCTCCGCTCACGCACGACCTTCCGAGTCCCAACCGGCGCACGCGCCGGCCGGGCCCGGGAATAGCAAAAGCCCCAGGTCACGGCGAGTGAGTCCTGGGGCTTCCACAGAGCCGCCTTCGGGATTCGAACCCGAGACCTACGCATTACGAGTGCGTTGCTCTGGCCAACTGAGCTAAGGCGGCACCGCTGGTCAGACAAGTATTCCCTCGAAGAGGTGCTCTCATCAGCAGCGGCGCCAAGTCTACAGGGTGCGAAGGCGTGCACCGAACCAGGTTTCATCCAGGCGGGCATTTGCCGCATATACGGCAAGGATCGCCGGTGCCCGGCGGGGCAGTACTTCGTCAGCACTTCTTGCCGTCCGCCGGGGGCTTGCCCTCCAGCAGGTAGCGGTTGATCGCGGTGTCGATGCAGTCGCTGCCGCGCCCGTACGCCGTGTGGCCGTCGCCGTCGTAGGTGAGGAGGGTGCCCGACTCCAGCTGGCCGGCCAGGGCCTGTGCCCACTTGTAGGGGGTCGCCGGGTCGCGGATGGTGCCGACGACCACGATCGGAGCGGCGCCCTTCGCGGTCAGCGGCCCCGCCTTGCCCGTAGGCTTCACCGGCCAGTACCCGCAGTTCAACGAGGCCCAGGCCAGGCCCGCGCCGAAGACCGGGGATGCCTTCTGGAAGGAGGGGAGGGCCGCGTCGACCGCGTCCGGGCCGCTGAAGGCCGCGGGCTGGTCGAGGCAGTTGACGGCGGCGTTCGCGAACATCAGGTTGGCGTACTTCCCGTCCGCCCCGCGCTCGTAGTAGCTGTCGGCCAGGCCCAGCAGGCCCGCCCCGTCGCCGTTCATCGCCGAGGTCAGCGCCTCGCGCAGCTGGGGCCAGGCGTTCTCGTCGTAGAGCGCCGCGATCACCCCGGTCGTCGCGAGGGCCTCGCCGAGCGGGCGCTTCCCGTCCCCGCTGGGCACGGGCTGCGCGTCGAGCTTGCGGAAGAAGTCCTTCAGGCGGGCGGCCACCTCCTCGGGGCTGCCGTTGCCCAGTGGGCAGTCGGGCTGCTTCGCGCAGTCCTTGGCGAAGGAGGTGAAGGCCGTCTCGAAGCCCTCGGTCTGGTCCCGGTTGAGGTCGAGCGCCTCGCGGGTGGGGTCCATCGCACCGTCCAGGACCAGCCGGCCGACCCGGTCCGGGAAGAGGTTCGCGTAGGTCGCCCCCAGGAGGGTGCCGTAGGAGGCCCCGACGTAGTTCAGCTTCTTGTCGCCGAGCACGGCGCGCAGCAGGTCCATGTCGCGGGCGGCGTCGACGGTGGAGACGTGGGGCAGGACCCGCTTCGAGCGGGCCTCGCAGCCGGCCGCGAACTCCTTGAAGGCGGCCACCAGGCGGGCCCGCTCGGCCGCGTCGTCCGGCGTCTGGTCCACCTGGGTGTACTTGTCCATCTCCGGGCCGGTCAGGCACTCGACGGGACTGCTGCGCTCCACGCCGCGCGGATCGAAGGAGACCATGTCGTAGCGGGCGCGCACCGGGGCGGGATAGCCGATGCCCGCGTACGCCTGGAGGTAGCCGATGCCGGAGCCGCCGGGGCCTCCCGGGTTGACCACGAGAGAGCCGAGCCGCTCGCCGGGGCCGGTCGCCACCCGGCGGGCCACCGCGATGTCCACGTCCTCGCCCGCGCCGGGGTTCGCGTAGTCCAGCGGGGCCTTCATCGTGGAGCACTGGAATCCGGGGACACCGCACTCGCGCCAGGTCAGCTTCTGCGCGTAGTACGGGCGCATCGCGGCGGCGTCGGGGGACGGCGGCACCGACGCCGTGCCACCGGCCTCCCCTCTCGCGGACGCGGCGGTCCGGAGCGCCTCCGACCCGCCCGAGGTGCACCCGGAGAGCAGCAGCCCGGCCGCTGCGATCACGGTCCCGGTGGTACGCAGCGCGCGACTGGTGTCCATCCCCGGAGCCTACGTCCTGCCGGCGGGCCCGGGCGGGCCCTCTGCTCCGGACGGACCCGGGCCTTCCATGGCGCCCGCCGGGCGACGCCCGGACCGGGCCCGCTCCGGGCCCGGCGGCTGGTTCGCCCTTACGGGTGAGCCCGTCAACCCGGAGTGGACCCGGCGGGCAGCCGGGGGGAGCACCGGCAGGGGGAGACAGGGCCGCAGACGGCGGAGACGCCGGAGGCGGCCGAGGCGGAGATCAGCCCGCGCGCAGCGACATCGTCATCGCCTCCACCGCGAGGAGCGGCGCGACGTTGCGGTCGAGGGCGTCCCGGCAGGCGATGATCGCCTCGATCCGGCGCAGGGTCCGCTCCGGCCCGGATGCCTTCGCGATGCGCTCCAGGTCGTGCCGTATGTCCTCGTTGGCGATGGCGAGGGCCGAGCCCAGCTGGAGGGCCAGGACGTCGCGGTAGAAGCCGGTCAGGTCGGTGAGGGCGAGGTCGAGGCTGTCGCGCTGGGTCCTGGTCCGGCGCCGTTTCTGCTTGTCCTCCAGCTCCTTCATGACGCCCGCCGTGCCGCGCGGCATCCGCCCGCCCGTCCCGGCGGCGGCGCCCAGGGCGGTGCGGAGCTCCTCGGTCTCCTTGGTGTCGACCTCCTCGGCCATCTGCTTGGCGTCCTCGGCGGCGGCGTCCACCAGCTCCTGGGCGGCCTTGAGACAGGCTCCGACGTCGTCCACCCGGAGCGGGAGCTTCAGGACCGTCGCCCTGCGCTCCCGGGCCGCCTCGTCGGTGGCCAGCCGGCGGGCGCGGCCGACGTGCCCCTGCGTGGCCCTGGCGGCGGCCAGCGCCGCCGACGGCTCGACGCCGTCCCGCCGCACCAGCATGTCGGCGACCGCCGCGACCGACGGCGTGCTGAGGCTGAGGTGGCGGCAGCGGGAGCGGATGGTGGGCAGCACGTCCTCCAGGGAGGGCGAGCACAGCAGCCACACCGTGCGGGGCGCGGGCTCCTCCACGGCCTTGAGGACCGCGTTGGCGGACTTCTCGTTCAGCCGCTCGGCGTCCTCGACCAGGATGATCTGCCAGCGGCCCGTCGCGGGGGACGTGTAGGACTTGCGGACGGTGTCCCGCATGTCGTCGACGAGGATCTGGCTGCCGACCGCGGCGATGCTGGAGACGTCCGCGTGGGTGCCGACCATCGTGGTGTGGCAGCCGTCGCAGAACCCGCAGCCCGGCTCACCGCCGAGCGCGCGGTCCGGGCTGGTGCACTGCAGGGCCGCCGCGAAGGCCCGGGCGGCGGTGACCCGCCCGGATCCCGGCGGTCCCGTGAAGAGCCAGGCGTGGGTCATCTTCGACGCGGCGGGCGGCGCGGTCCCGTCCGTGGCGGCCGTGACCTGCGCATCGGCATCGCGAGCGGCGGCGGCCAGCTGCGTCTGGATCCGCTCCTGGCCCACCAGGTCGTCCCATACGGGCATCCCGCCCACCACCTCTCACTCTCCGTGCACCCATTGTGTCGGGCGCCACCGACAATCCCTTACGGCCGCCGTCAGCGGCGGCGGCGCGCTCGGCCTTCGCCCTCGTCGTCCTCGTCGTCGCGATGGCGGCCCAGCAGCTCGTCCGCCAGCGTCGGCAGGTCGTCGAGCGGGGTCTCCTCCGCCCAGTCCGGGCGGGGACGGCTCGGTCGGCCGTCGTCGTCGACGACGGGCAGTTCCCGCGTCCGGTCGTTGCTGGAGTCCCGGAAGATGCCCGACGGCACCCGGTCGGCCGGGTCCTCCTCGGGGCGCCGGGCCGTCGGCCGCGTGGCGGACCGGGCCTGGCCGCCGCTGCCGGAGCCGGTGCCCGGGCGGCTGCCGGCGCCGCTGCCCGGGCCGGAGCCCTGCGGGACGTCCGGGCGTACGGGAGGCAGCACCGCCGTCTCGTCGGCCGGACGCACCGGCGGCAGCACCGCGGTCTCGTCCACGGCGGATGCCGCCGACGCCGGGTCGACCTTGGGCACCGGAACGGTCTGGGTGACGTCGTCGGGCCGAACGACCCGCTTGACCGCCGGGGTCTCGATCGTCACCGCGTCGTCCGGGTGCGGCTCCTTCGTCATGTCGATCCTGGGTGCCGAATCGGCGGGACCGGACGCCGGAGCCGCCGGAACCGGAGCCGCCGGAGCTGCAGCCGCGGCGGCGGCCTGGGCCTCCGCGGCGGCAGCGGCAGCCGCCGCCTTCGCCGCGGCCTCGGCCGCCGAGGCCTCCACCAGCCGGCGCGCCTCCTCGGCCTTCAGCAGGGCCTCCTCGGCCCGCCGCTGCTTCTCCAGGCGCCGCTCCTCGGCCTCGGCCCGCAGCCGGGCCTCCTCCTCGGCCTGCTTGCGCAGCCGCTCGGCCTCCGCCGCGCGCGCCTTCGCCTCGGCCTCCACGCGCAGCCGCTCGGCCTCGGCCCGCGCCCGGGCCTCCTCCTCGGCCCGCAGCCGCTCCTCCTCCGCCTTGCGGGCGGCCTCGGCCTCGGCCCTGATCCGGGCCTCTTCGGCCTCACGGGCCCTGCGCGCTTCCTCCTCGGCCCGCAGCCGCTCCTCCTCGGCCTTGCGCGCCGCCTCTTCCTCGGCCTTGCGCCGCGCCTCCTCCTCGGCGAGGCGCCGGGCCTCGGCCTGCGCGGCCACCTCCGCCTCGGACAGCGGGAGCATCCGGTCCAGCCGGTGCCGCACGACGGTGGTCACCGAGTCCGGGTCCTGCCCGGCGTCGACCACCAGGTAGCGGCCGGGGTCGGCCGCGGCGAGGGTCAGGAAGCCGGACCGCACCCGCTGGTGGAACTCCGCCGGCTCCGACTCCAGCCGGTCCGGCGCCTCCGTGAACCGCTCCCGCGCCGCCTCCGGCGACACGTCGAGCAGCACGGTCAGGTTCGGTACGAGCCCGCCGGTCGCCCAGCGCGAGATCCGGGCGATCTCCGTCGGGGAGAGGTCGCGGCCGGCGCCCTGGTAGGCCACCGAGGAGTCGATGTAGCGGTCCGAGATGACGATCGCGCCGCGCTTCAGCGCCGGGCGCACCACCGTGTCCACGTGCTCCGCGCGGTCGGCCGCGTACAGCAGCGCCTCGGCGCGGTTCGACAGTCCCGCCGAGGACACGTCGAGCAGGATCGAGCGGAGCCGCTTGCCGACGGGCGTGGCGCCCGGCTCCCGGGTCACGACGACCTCGTGCCCCTTGCCCCGTATCCACTCGGCCAGTGCCTGGACCTGGGTGGACTTCCCGGCTCCGTCGCCGCCTTCCAGCGCGATGAAGAATCCGGTGGCGGCCGGGGCCTGTACGGGCTCCCCGCCGCGCAGCGCGTCGCGCAGGTCGCGCCGCAGCGGCACGCCGCGGCGGTCGTCGGCCTTGGTGAGCACGACCACGGCGACGGGCAGCAGCAGCGCGCCGACGAACATCAGGGTGAAGGCGGCCCCGCCGTGCGAGAAGACGATCTCGGCTCCGGTGAGCCGGTGCGGGCCGAGCACCGCGGCCAGGACGGGCGCGACGACGGCGCCGACGGCCACCGCCACCCGTACGACCGCCTGGAGGTGCTCGGTGACCCGCGCCCGGCGGAACTCCTCGGTCTCCTGGTCCAGCAGGGTGTGGCCGGTGTTGGCCGCGACCCCCGCCGCGGTGCCGGCGAGGAGCGAGAGGAACAGCACCGTCGCCATGTCCGGGACGAGGCCGCTCAGCAGCAGCGCGACGCCCGCCACCGCTATGGCGAGGGCCAGCAGACGGCGGCGGGACAGGCCGGGCAGCACCTTGCCGGCCTGGGTGGCGCGGATGCCGACGGCGGTGCCGCCGACGAGGGCGAGGACGAACAGCGCGAAGGCGGCCGGGCCCCCGCCCAGGTCGAAGGCGTGCAGGACGGCCACGGCGACGGCGCAGGACACCGCTCCGGCGACCGCGGCGCAGCTCAGGACCAGCAGCGGGACGGCGCCCGTACGGCCCTTGTCCGGCCGGTCTCCCGCCTTGGGGGCGCGCAGGCCCTCCAGCGGGGAACGCGGCCTCGGGGTCGCCCCGGTGGGCAGCACCAGCGGGAGCAGCAGCGAGACGGAAGCGGCGAAGAGGCCGGCGGCCACATACGAGCCGAGGGCGGCCTGGTTCGCGGCGAACCAGTCCACGCCGAGGCCGAGGGCCTTGCCGACGAGGGTCGCGGCGAGCAGCGCGGCCGCCGCGACGGGGAGCGCCGCGAAGGCCGTACGCAGGGTCAGGCGCCGCAGGGCGTCCATGTGGTCCGGGAGCGGCCGTACGGTGGCCCCCTCCGGCGGCGGCTCCGGCAGCAGGGCGGGCGCCGCGCTCTCCTTGGCCAGCGTCCACAGCCGTTCGGCGGCACCTGCCACGAAGACGGTGGCCAGCAGCGCGGTGAGCGCGTGGGCCGGGATCCAGTCGAGCCACAGCGGGGCGACGACGAAGAGTCCGAGGCGGACCCCGTCGGCTCCGATCATCGTCCAGCGGCGGTCCAGCTTGCCGCCGGCGCCGAGGAGACCGGCCAGCGGGCCGAGCAGGACCGCGCCGAAGAGCAGCGTGGCGAGGATCCGGACGCCGAAGACGGCGGCGACGGCGAGGGCCGCACCGCGGTATCCGCCGCCGAAGGCCCCTTCGGTGGCCGCCGCCTGAAGGGCCAGCAGAACCAGCACCAGCAGGGCGAGGGCATCACCGATGCCGCTCACCAACTGGGCGCTCCACAGGCGGCGCAGCCGGGGGGTGCGCAGCAGTGCGCGCACCGCACGCTCGCGGGAGTCCGCGGCTAGGGCTTCGTCGTAGGTGGGGTTCGCCGGGGCGGTCACGACCGCCGGCTGCTCGGCTCGCGTCATCCGCCCAGCCTATCCGCTGCGCTTGGCGGCTGCGGAGGCCTGTGGACAAGGCCGGGTGTGACCCCGGACCCACCTTCCGGGAAGCAGCCCGGCCGAATGCGGCCGGGCGGACGCACACGAGCCCCACGCTGCGCGTGGGGCTCGTGTCGCGACTACGCGACTACTCGTCCGCCGGGGCGGCGGCCGTCTCCTTGGCCGCGGTCTTCTTGGCGACGGTCTTCTTCGCGACCGTCTTCTTTGCGGTCGTCGTCTTCTTGGCCGCCGTCTTCTTCGCGGCCGCGGTCTTCGTCGCGGTCGCCTTCTTCGCCGGGGCCTTCTTGGCGGCGGTCTTCTTCGCCGTCTTCTTGGCCGGGCCCTTCGCCCGCTTCTCCGCGAGCAGCTCGTAGCCCCGCTCCGGCGTGATCGTCTCGACGTCGTCGTCCCGCCGCAGCGTCGCGTTCGTCTCGCCGTCCGTCACGTACGGACCGAAGCGGCCGTCCTTGACCACGACCGGCTTCTCGCTGACCGGGTCGGTGCCCAGCTCCTTCAGCGGCGGCTTGGCCGCGGCGCGGCCCCGCTGCTTGGGCTGCGCGTAGATGGCCAGGGCCTCGTCGAGCGTGATCGTGAAGAGCTGGTCCTCGGTCTCCAGCGACCGCGAGTCCGTGCCCTTCTTCAGGTACGGGCCGTAGCGGCCGTTCTGGGCCGTGATCTCCACGCCCTCGGCGTCCGCGCCGACGACGCGCGGCAGCGACATCAGCTTCAGCGCCTCGTCGAGGGTGACCGTGTCCAGGCTCATCGTCTTGAAGAGCGAGGCCGTGCGCGCCTTGACCGCGTTCTTGCCGGTCTTCGGCGTGCCCTCGGGCAGGATCTCCGTCACGTACGGGCCGTAGCGGCCGTCCTTGGCGACGATCTCGTTGCCGCTGACCGGGTCCTTGCCGAGCTGGAACTCGCCGCTCGGCTTCGCGAACAGCTCCTCCGCATAGGCGACCGTCAGCTCGTCCGGAGCCATGTCGTCGGGGATGTCGGCGCGCTGGTGGCCCTCGGAGTCCTTCTCGCCGCGCTCCACGTACGGCCCGTAGCGGCCGACGCGCAGCACGATGCCCTCGCCGACCGGGAAGGAGGAGATCTCCCGGGCGTCGATCGCGCCCAGGTCCGTGACCAGCTCCTTCAGACCGCCGAGGTGGTCGCCGTCGGCCGGCACGACCTCGGTGGCGTCCTCGGAGCCGAAGTAGAACCGCTTCAGCCACGGCACGGACTGGGCCTCGCCCCGCGCGATGCGGTCGAGGTCGTCCTCCATCTTCGCGGTGAAGTCGTAGTCGACGAGCCGCCCGAAGTGCGTCTCCAGCAGGTTCACCACGGCGAACGAGAGGAACGAGGGGACGAGCGCGGTGCCCTTCTTGAAGACGTAGCCGCGGTCGAGGATCGTGCCGATGATCGACGCGTACGTCGACGGCCGGCCGATCTCGCGCTCTTCGAGCTCCTTGACCAGCGAGGCCTCGGTGTAGCGGGCCGGCGGCTTGGTCGCGTGGCCGTCCGCCGTGATCTCCTCGGCGGCCAGCGCGTCGCCCTCCGCGACCTGCGGCAGGCGCCGCTCGCGGTCGTCGAGCTCGGCGTTCGGGTCGTCCGCGCCCTCGACGTACGCCTTCATGAAGCCGTGGAAGGTGATCGTCTTGCCGGACGCGCTGAACTCGGCGTCGCGGCCGTCCGAGGCCCGGCCGCCGATCTTCACGGTGACGCTGTTGCCGGTCGCGTCCTTCATCTGGGAGGCGACGGTGCGCTTCCAGATCAGCTCGTACAGGCGGAACTGGTCGCCGGTCAGACCCGTCTCGGCCGGAGTGCGGAAACGATCACCCGAAGGACGGATCGCCTCGTGCGCCTCCTGCGCGTTCTTGACCTTGCCCGCGTAGACGCGCGGCTTCTCCGGCAGGTAGTCGGCCCCGTAGAGCTGGGTGACCTGCGCCCGGGCGGCCGACACCGCGGTGTCGGACAGCGTGGTGGAGTCCGTACGCATGTAGGTGATGAAGCCGTTCTCGTACAGCTTCTGGGCCACCTGCATCGTCGCCTTCGCACCGAAGCCCAGCTTGCGCGAGGCCTCCTGCTGGAGCGTCGTCGTACGGAAGGGTGCGTACGGGGAGCGGCGGTACGGCTTGGACTCGACCGAGCGGACGGCGAACGAGGTGTCCGACAGTGCGGCGGCGAGCGCCCGCGCGTTCGCCTCGTCGAGGTGCAGCACCTCGCTCTTGAGCTGCCCGTTCGAGCCGAAGTCTCGGCCCTGCGCGATGCGCTTGCCGTCGACCGTGTTCAGTCGGGCGACCAGCGTCGAGGGGTCGGAGGCGTCGCCGGCGCGGCCGGTGGAGAAGGTTCCGGTCAGGTCCCAGTACTCGGCGGAGCGGAAGGCGATGCGCTCGCGTTCGCGCTCGACGACGAGGCGGGTGGCCACCGACTGGACGCGGCCCGCCGACAGCTTCGGCATGACCTTCTTCCACAGGACCGGCGAGACCTCGTAGCCGTAGAGGCGGTCGAGGATGCGGCGGGTCTCCTGGGCGTCGACCATGCGCTGGTTCAACTCGCGCGGGTTGGCGACGGCGTCGCGGATCGCGTCCTTGGTGATCTCGTGGAAGACCATCCGGTGGACGGGGACCTTGGGCTTGAGGACTTCCTGCAGGTGCCACGCGATGGCTTCGCCCTCGCGGTCCTCATCGGTGGCGAGGAAGAGTTCGTCGGACTCGGCCAGCAGCTCCTTGAGCTTGCGGACCTGGGCCTTCTTGTCGGCGTTGACGACGTAGATCGGCTGGAAGTCGTGCTCGACGTCCACGCCGAGGCGGCGGACCTCACCGGTGTACTTGTCGGGAACCTCGGCCGCGCCGTTCGGGAGGTCGCGGATGTGCCCGACGCTCGCCTCGACGACGTATCCCGGGCCGAGGTAGCCCTTGATCGTCTTCGCCTTGGCAGGGGACTCGACGATGACGAGTCGGCGGCCGCCCTTTGCGGTCTCGCTAGTCGGGGACAACTTGGCTCTTCTCTCCGGTCGGCACTCGGTCGCAGTACGGCGACGCTGCGGAGTGTGACGGTACAACCCGCCCCCGTGTCAAACGGCACAAGCCCGCAACGGCCACTCGAACGGTAACCCGACAAGTGCCGTTTCTGCCGCCCGGATGCCGCGCCGGACCCTTCCCGATCACCGGGCCGAGTGGCCGCGGGGCCGTCTGGCCCCGCACTCGCACCCCGTGCCGCACCGGGCTTCGGGGCCGGTTCCGCGGCTGCCGGCGAGGCCCTCGCGGCGGCTCCGGAACCGTGCGGCGCGCCAGGCCCCCGAAGGCCGGCGAGGCCCCGCCGAAAAACGGAAGCCGTGGTTCGACCGTGACGGGGCGCGCACTCCCGACCACCGGCGCACGGCGGCCGGCGCGCGCTCCCGTCCAGGCCTGCAGAGCGGCCCCGAACAGCGGGAACACGGCCTCCGCGAAGATCGCCGGACCGCTTTCCGCGCCGTTCCCCTCACCCCCGGGCCACTCTCGGGACCCCCCGGACCCCGCTGTACGGCACGCTGCCAGCCCTGGGGATACGCCGGGCGAACCCAGGGTTACATCACGGTGCCGGCTACTGCCCGGGGCTCGCGACGGGCTCCAGGAAGCCCTGCTCGACCAGCAGCCGGATCGCCTCCGGAGTCCGGTCCCGCAGCACGACGGGGTCCTCCTGCATCAGCTGCGCGATCGCGTCCAGGATCCGCCCGGCGCTCAGTGAGCCGTCACACACTCCCGCGAAGCCCGCACCGACCGTGTCGACCTTGGTGGCGCGCCGCATTCCGCGGTTCTGCCGGAGCACGACGTGTTCGGGGTCCTCCGCGCCGGGCGGGCCGACCTGCTCCTGGACCACTTCCTCGACCAGCACGAAGCGGGCCTCCAGCAGGGCCGCGTCGTCGTGCTCGCGCAGGTAGTCCTGACGGGCGAAGTGGGCGAGGACGGCCTCGCCGAGCGGCTGCTCCACGCTGTGCGGCCACTCCTCGACCACGATCGAGGGCTCGGCCGCGTCCGTCCGGCGCAAGGTGATCCACCCGAAGCCGACGCTCCTGGTCTTGCGGGCCTCGAACTCGTCCAGCCAGTCCTCGTAGCGCTGCGCGTACGCGTCGGGGTCGGCGCGGTGGTCGCCGGCGTCGCGCAGCCACAGCTCCGCGTACTGCGTGACGTCCTGCACGTCGCGCTGGACGATCCAGGCGTCGCAGCCGCGCGGCACCCAGGAGCGGAGCCTGTCGTGCCAGTCCTCGCCCTCCACGTGCTGCCAGTTGCCGAGGAACTGCGCGTACCCGCCGGGGTTGAGCCGTGCGCCCGCCTCCTGGACCAGGGTCCGGCACAGGTCGTCGCCGCCCATTCCGCCGTCGCGGTACGTCAGCCGGGCGCCCGGGGAGATCACGAACGGCGGGTTCGACACGATCAGGTCGTACGTCGCCTCGCCGACCGGCTCGAAGAGCGAGCCGGTGAGCAGCTCGGCCTCCGGCGCCCCGGAGAGGGCCAGCGTCAAACGGGTGAATCCGAGGGCCCTGGGGTTGACGTCGGTGGCGGTGACCCGCGTCGCGTGCCGGGTGGCGTGCAGCGCCTGGATGCCGGAGCCGGTGCCGACGTCGAGGGCGGAGCCGACCGGGGTGCGCACGGTGATCCCGGCCAGCGTGGTGGAGGCTCCGCCGACGCCGAGGACGACGCCCTCCTCCCGGCTGCCGATCCCGCCGGCCCCGCCGACGGCGCAGCCGAGGTCCGAGACGATGAACCAGTCCTCGCCGTCGGGGCCGCCGTACGGGCGCACGTCGACGGTGGCGTGCACCTCGTCGCCCTCGCGCCGCAGCCAGCCGTCGGCCAGGGCGGCCTCGACCGGCATCGCCGCCGCGGCGTGCACGTACGGCACGGGCTGCTGGAGCAGGAACAGCCGGACCAGGGTCGCGAGCGGGCCGTCGCCCCCGCCCCGGGTGGCGCGCAGGGCGGGGACCGTCTCACTACGGGCCAGCGCGGCGTAGGCGGGTGCGCCGAGCAGGTCGAGCAGCCCGTCGGCGGTGAAGCCGGCGGCCAGCATCGCGCTGCGGAGTTCGGCGGCGTGGTCGGGGGTGGGGAGGCTGGTGGTACTCACCCGCCCATTGTGTCCGCTGGGGCCCGTCGCGCCGGTCACCGCGGGCCCAGATGCACGAAAGGGCGGCCTGGCTCCCTCGCGGGAGCCCGGCCGCCCGGGTCCTCGTACGGCGCGGTACGCGCCCTGCGGGCCGGTTACTTGGGCGATGCCGAGGTCGCCGCGACCTGGCAGCCCTTCTGGCTGTTGATGGCCTTGTCGAGGCCGCCCGCGTTGAGCGTGGCGAGGGCGTCCTGGCCGCCCTTCGTCGCCTCCTGCAGACCGCCCGCGACCTCCTTGAGGCCGTCGGCGAACTTCGTCTGGTCCGCCGGGTCGAGGGCGTCCATCTTGGCCTTCAGGTCGGCGTACCCCTTGGAGGTCGCCTCGAAGCCCTTCACCGCCGCCTCCTGGGTCGTGGCGCCGTTCTTGACCGGCGGCACGCCCGCCTGCTGCAGGGCGCTGCCCATCGTCTTGTACGACTCGGACATGGTCGCGAAGGCCGCCGCGTCGGTCTGCTTGACCTCGTCGGGCTTGCTGCTCTCCGTGGCCACGCGCTTGATGTCGGCGTTGGCGGTCTCGATCTTCTTGAGTTCGGGCTGCCACTGGTCGCAGACCTTCTTGGCCCAGGCGTTGGCCTTCTCGTCGCCGTCGTCCCCGCCGCAGCCGGACAGGACGAGCATCAGCACCGCACTGCCCGACAACGCGGCCGCAAGCTTCTTGTTCACCGGATTGGTCCCTTCGAAGGCTCTCGGCCCGGAAGATACACGCCTGCCATCCGAGGACGCACAAAGGCGGACAGACGGCGCGTCAGTCCGCGCCGCCTGTCCGCCGTTCGGGCGCACGGCCGGCCCTGCCCGGCCCGGCCCGTCCTTCGGCCGGGGCGTCGGTCAGGAGACCGTCGCCGGGTCGGCCGACTGGGCCACCCGCTCGGCCGTCCCGTCGTTCTCGTCGCCCACGGCGATGCCGCGGCGCTTGGAGACGTACACCGCGCCGACGATGACGCCGATCGCGAGGACCGCGACGATCGCCCGTACGGTCGGGCTGGTGTCCGCGCCGTAGCTGAACTGCACGACGGCGGGGGCGATCAGCAGCGCCACCAGGTTCATGACCTTGAGCAGCGGGTTGATCGCGGGACCGGCGGTGTCCTTGAACGGGTCGCCGACCGTGTCGCCGATGACGACCGCCGCATGGGCCTCGCTGCCCTTGCCGCCGTGGTGGCCGTCCTCGACCAGCTTCTTCGCGTTGTCCCACGCGCCGCCGGAGTTGGCGAGGAAGACCGCCATCAGCGTGCCCGTGCCGATGGCGCCGGCGAGGAAGGACCCGAGGGCGCCCACACCGAGGCTGAAGCCGACCGCGATCGGCGTCAGTACGGCGAGCAGGCCGGGCGTGGCGAGCTCGCGCAGCGCGTCCTTGGTGCAGATGTCGACGACGCGCCCGTACTCGGGCTTCTCGCTGTAGTCCATGATCCCGGGGTGCTCGCGGAACTGGCGGCGCACCTCGTAGACCACCGCGCCCGCGGAGCGGGAGACGGCGTTGATGGCGAGTCCGGAGAACAGGAAGACCACGGCCGCGCCCAGGATCAGCCCGACGAGGTTGTTGGGCTGGGCGATGTCCAGGCTGAGGTTCAGCTCCCCGGCCTTGGCGCCGACTTCCTTGACCGCGACGGCGATCGCGTCGTTGTACGAGCCGAAGAGCGCGGCGGCGGCGAGCACGGCCGTCGCGATGGCGATGCCCTTGGTGATGGCCTTGGTGGTGTTGCCGACGGCGTCCAGGTCGGTCAGGACCTGCGCGCCGGCGCCCTCGACGTCGCCGGACATCTCGGCGATGCCCTGGGCGTTGTCGGAGACGGGCCCGAAGGTGTCCATGGCGACGATGACGCCGACGGTGGTGAGCAGACCGGTACCGGCCAGGGCCACCGCGAAGAGCGCGAGCAGGATCGACGTACCGCCGAGCAGGAACGCCCCGTAGACGCCGAGGCCGATCAGCAGCGCCGTGTAGACGGCGGACTCCAGGCCGACGGAGATTCCGGCGAGGACGACGGTGGCGGCTCCCGTCAGGGAGGACTTGCCGATGTCCCGGACGGGACGGCGGTTGGTCTCGGTGAAGTAGCCGGTCAGCTGCTGGATCAGGGCCGCCAGCACGATGCCGATGGCGACGGCGACGACGGCCAGGACGCGCGGGTCACCGGAGTGGTTGGTGATCGCCGCGTTCTCGACGCCGACGAGGTCCTTGTAGCTGGACGGCAGGTAGGCGTAGACGGCGATCGCGACCAGCACCAGGGAGATCACGGCCGAGATGAAGAAACCGCGGTTGATGGCGGTCATGCCGCTGCGGTCGCTTCGGCGCGGGGAGACCGCGAAGATGCCGATCATCGCAGTGATGACGCCGATGGCGGGGACGATCAGCGGGAAGGCCAGGCCCAGGTCGCCGAAGGCCGCCTTGCCGAGGATGAGCGCGGCCACGAGGGTGACGGCGTAGGACTCGAAGAGGTCGGCCGCCATTCCGGCGCAGTCTCCGACGTTGTCGCCCACGTTGTCGGCGATGGTCGCGGCATTGCGCGGGTCGTCCTCCGGAATGCCCTGTTCGACCTTGCCGACCAGGTCGGCGCCGACGTCGGCGGCCTTGGTGAAGATTCCGCCGCCCACGCGCATGAACATCGCGATCAGGGCGGCTCCGAGACCGAAGCCCTCCAGGACCTTGGGGGCGTCCGCGGCGTAGACCAGGACGACGCAGGAGGCGCCGAAGAGGCCGAGGCCGACGGTGAACATGCCGACCACGCCACCCGTGCGGAAGGCGATCTTCATCGCCTGGTGGGAGACCTCGGTCAGGTCCTTGGCGGGCTCCCCCTCGGCCGGGGTGGCCCGGCGCGCGGCGGCGGCGACGCGCACGTTGGCGCGGACCGCGAGGCGCATGCCGATGTAGCCGGTGGCCGCCGAGAAGATGGCGCCGACGAGGAAGAAGGCGGAACGTCCCGCCCGCTGGTTCCAGTCGTCGGCGGGGAGCAGGAAGAGCAGGAAGAAGACCACGACGGCGAAGATGCCGAGGGTGCGCAGCTGCCGGCCGAGGTAGGCGTTGGCGCCTTCCTGGACGGCGGCCGCGATCTTCTTCATGCTGTCGGTTCCCTCGTCGGCGGCGAGGACCTGGCGGACCAGGATCTGCGCGACGACGAGTGCGGCGAGTGCCACGGCCGCAATGACCATCACGATGAGCCGATTGTCATCGGTGAGTACTGCGGATGCCAGATCAGCGGTGCTATCCGGCGCGAGAGGGGTGAAGAGCCCCGTCATTCGTCCTCCTTGACGTGATGAGCTCAAGATGTGGACGGATTGTAGGGAGCGCACCCCGATCAAAACAGTGCGCAGGAAACGCAATTGGCGTGGTCCTGCTCCTCAGCAATAGATCGCGTCACTCCATTACCCTCGAAAGTAGTAATGGGGCAAAGGCATTGACGGATGCTCATTGATCTAGGGAAATGAAAAAGGCCCTGCTCAGCAGGGCCTTGATAAAGATCAGAAGATAGGAGGGAATGCGCGGGGTGGATCTCAAGGAAGGTCGGAGGGCGCCGGGACGGGCCAGCTCATCCGGATGCTCCCGCCCGATTCCCCACTGGTCACCTCGACGTCGTCGACGAGCCCGCTGATCACCGCGAGCCCCATCTCGTCCTCGGTGTCCCCGTCGGACTCCTGGACCGCGGCGATCCCGGACACGGTGTCGGCCGGGATCCCGGCCGGGCCGGGAACCTCGTCGCCGACCTCGATGGAGAACGTCTTGTCCTCTTCGGTCAGCACCACCCGGACGGGCGCGGTCAGGCCGTTGCTCCGGTGGAGTCCGACGGCACGCGAACAGGCTTCGCCCACGGCGAGGCGGACCTCGTCGAGGACGGCTTCTTCCACGCCGGCCCTGCGCGCCACGGCGGCCGCGACCAGGCGGGCCGTCCGGACGTGTTCGGGCTGGGCGCTGAAGCGCAGTTCAACGGTGGCCATGCGCGTCCCCCTCGGACTACGGGCGTGCCTTGACAGGGGCCCGGGCCATCCATGGCCCGGCACCCCCGCTCTCCTTGCCGGCCCCCAGCTGCCCGGAGACTGCCGGGGGCCGCCTGGAGCCGTCAGTCGGTGGCGTTGACGGCGTCGTCCACCGTGGTGTGGATCGGGAACACCTTGGTCAGACCGGTGATGCGGAAGATCTTCAGGATGCGCTCCTGGTTGCACACCAGGCGGAGCGAACCCTCGTGCGCGCGGACGCGCTTGAGACCTCCCACGAGCACACCAAGTCCGGTGGAGTCGAGGAAGTCCACTCGCTCCATGTCGACGACCAGGTGGTAGCTGCCGTCGTTCACCAACTCGACCAACTGCTCGCGCAGCTTGGGCGCGGTATACACATCAATCTCGCCACCGACCTCCACGACCGTACGGTCGCCGACAGTGCGAGTCGACAGGGACAGGTCCACGGATCCTCCAGCACCTTGCTATCGAGCGGCGCCCCCCAGGGGCCTCCCCACCCGAAGGTAGGTGAGGGATTGGCTGCCGCAATGGCATTCAATCACTTACCGGCAGGCGCGCACGACGCCTTCCGACCATTGTCCCGCACGCCGGTGACACACTCGGTTCCGATGGCCAACACTCACGGTCCCGGACGGCCCACGGCAGACGCGGACTCCCGACCCACCCCCGGCACGGTCCTGGACCGCCTGTCACGGGGGCCTTTCCGGTCTGCGCGCATCACCCATACGGAGCACTTGCCCCCTCGGGAGGGCCGTCATGCAGTCTGGCCCGACCGCATCCGAACGGATGTAGTAGCCGCGATCCAGTCCGCCGGGATCGCCCATCCGTGGGAACACCAGGCCGCGGCCGCCGAACGCGCCTTGGACGGCGAATCCGTGGTCGTGGCCACCGGCACCGCCTCGGGCAAGTCCCTGGCCTACCTCGCGCCGGTCCTCTCGGCCCTCGCGGACGGCGCACAGGCGCCGAACGGCAGGGGCGCGACCGCCCTCTACCTGGCCCCCACCAAGGCCCTGGCGGCCGACCAGCGGCGGGCCGTACGGGATCTGGCCGCCCCCCTGGGCAACGCCGTCCGCCCCGCGGTCTACGACGGGGACACGCCCGTCGAGGAGCGCGAATGGGTGCGCCAGTACGCGAACTACGTCCTGACCAACCCCGACATGCTGCACCGCGGGATCCTCCCGGCCCACCCGCGCTGGTCCTCCTTCCTGCGCGCCCTGCGCTACGTGGTGATCGACGAGTGCCACACCTACCGCGGGGTATTCGGCTCCCACGTGGCACAGGTCCTGCGCCGGCTGCGGCGGCTGTGCGCCCGCTACGGCTCCGACCCGGTGTTCCTGCTGGCCTCCGCCACCGCCAGCGACCCGGCGGCCGCCGCGTCCCGGCTGACCGGGCTACCGGTGACGGAGATCACCGACGACGCCTCACCGCGCGGCGAGGTGGTCTTCGCCCTGTGGGAGCCGCCGCTGCTCACCGAGCTGCGGGGCGAGAGGGGCGCTCCCGTACGCCGTACGGCCACCGCGGAGACCGCCGACCTGCTGACCGACCTGGTGGTCCAAGGCGTCCGTACGGTCGCGTTCGTGCGCTCCCGGCGCGGCGCCGAGCTGATCTCCGTGATCACGCAGGAACGCCTCGCGGAGGTGGACCGGTCCCTGCCCCGGCGGGTCGCGGCCTACCGGGGCGGCTACCTGCCCGAGGAGCGCCGGGCCCTGGAGCGGGCCCTGCACTCCGGCGAGCTGCTGGGGCTGGCCGCCACGACCGCCCTGGAGCTGGGCGTGGACGTCTCCGGCCTGGACGCCGTACTGATCACCGGATACCCGGGCACGCGGGCCTCCCTGTGGCAGCAGGCGGGCCGGGCCGGACGCTCGGGCCAGGGCGCCCTGGCCGTGCTGATCGCCCGGGACGATCCGCTCGACACCTATCTGGTCCACCATCCGGAAGCGCTGTTCCGCCAACCGGTGGAAGCCACCGTCCTGGACCCCGACAACCCGTACGTCCTCGCACCCCACCTGTGCGCGGCCGCGGAGGAGCTCCCGCTGACCGAAGCGGACCTGGAGCTCTTCGGCCCGGCCACCGAGGAGCTCCTCCCCCAGCTCGAGGCGGCGAAGCTGCTGCGCCGCCGGGCGGCCGGCTGGCACTGGACCCGCCGGGAGCGGGCCTCGGACCTGACCGACATCCGGGGCGGCGGCGGCCGCCCGGTGCAGATCGTCGAGGCCTCCACCGGCCGGCTGCTGGGCACGGTCGACGAGTCGGCGGCTCATACCGCCGTCCACGAGGGGGCCGTCCACCTCCACCAGGGCCGTACGTATCTGGTGCGGCACCTGGACCTGGAGGGCTCGGCGGCCCTCGTGGAGGCGGCGGACCCGCCCTTCTCCACCACGGCCCGTGACACCACCTCCATCTCCATCCTGGAAACCGAGACCGAGATCCCCTGGGGCTCGGCCCGGCTCTGCTTCGGCTCCGTGGAGGTGACCAACCAGGTCGTCTCCTACCTGCGCCGCAAACTGATCACCGGCGAGGTCCTCGGCGAGGCCAAGCTGGACCTGCCGCCCCGCACCCTGCGCACCAGGGCCGTCTGGTGGACGGTGACCGAGGACCAGCTCGACGAGGCCCGGATCAACCCGGAGATCCTCGGCGGGGCCCTGCACGCCGCGGAACACGCCTCCATCGGCATGCTGCCGCTGTTCGCCACCTGCGACCGCTGGGACATCGGCGGCGTGTCCGTGCCGCTGCATCCCGACACCCTCCTCCCCACGGTCTTCGTCTACGACGGCCACCCCGGCGGCGCCGGCTTCGCGGAGCGGGCCTTCCACACGGCCGGCGCCTGGCTGACGGCCACCCGCGACGCCATCGCCGCCTGCGAGTGCGAGGCCGGCTGCCCCTCCTGCATCCAGTCCCCCAAGTGCGGCAACGGCAACGACCCCCTCCACAAGCGCGGCGCCATCCGCCTCCTCACCCGCCTCCTCTCCGAATCCCCGCAGACCCCGTCCCCCGCCCCCTGACCCGTCCGGGGACGCACCCTCGGGCGGGTTCTCCCGGACGCCGCCCGTACGGGCCCCTGCGGAGCCCTCAGCCCGGCGGCTCCCGGGGCGGACCCGCGCGGGCCCGGATCTCGGGCTCGAACGGGCCCGCCGCGACCCGGGCGGCCACCTCGGCGACCTCGCCCCCGAGGCGGCACCCCGCGAGCGCCGCGCCCTGCGCCCGGGCCACCCGGAGCGCCGTGGCGCAGGCGGTGTCCGGCCCGTGCGCCCAGGTGGCCGCCGCCGCGAGCGCCGCCAGGTCCGCTGCCGCCGCCGCCCGGTGACGGGCCACGACGGCCTGGCCGAGCAGCAGCACCCCCGCGAACACCGCGCCCAGCACCGTCGCCACCAGCGCCGCCCAGACCGTGGCCGAGCCCCGGTCCCGGTCCCGGCTCACGGCGGCGGCCCCACGCTGTCCTCGGCGAGTGCCACCGCCTGCGCGCCCAGCCGCAGCGGGATCCCGGCCGGCCCCGGAGCGGGCGCCGCCACCCGGACCCGCCAAAGGTCGCCCACCCGCTCCAGCTCCACCCGCGCCCCCGGCGGCGCGGCCTCGCGAGCCGCCGCCACCGCCACCTCCGCCGGCTCCGACCTGGACGCCGCCCGGGCACCGGCCCGGGCCGCGTCCACGCACCGGATCTGTCCGGCAGCCGCCATCAGGGCCCACACCAGCGACGCCGCGAAGAGCACCAGCGCCGGAATCACCAGGGCGGCCTCCGCCGTCACATATCCCCGGTCCCGTTTTCCCCGGCCCCTCCCGGACCTCTCCTCAGAACGGCACATCGAGCGCCTTCCCGATGGTCGACTGAAGCGCCGTGGCGACGACTTCGCTCGTCACCACCTTGTAGAGAACGGCCGCGAATGCGCAGGCCGCGATCGTGCCCATGGCGTATTCCGAAGTGGACATCCCCGCGTCGCTCCCGCGGCCGACGAGCGCCGCCCGTACACGAAACCAGATGATCCTCATGGCAACCTCCTGTGGATTTCCCTTGTTGATGTGTGGTCAATGCGACTTCAGGGGTTCGAGAGAAGTCCCGAGGCCATACCGATCACCACCGGCGCGACCCCGATCGAAAGAAATGCGGGGAGGAAGCACAGCCCCACCGGTGCGGTGACGAGGACTGCCGCCCGCTGCGCCCTGGCCCCGGCGCGGCGGGCCCGGTCCTCCCGGAGCCCGGAGGCGAGGCGGGACATCGGCTCCGCCGCGGGCGCCCCGGTCCGCGCGGCCCGCTCCAGGCATTCGGCGAGCGCCCGGGCACCCGGTATCTGCGCCAACCTCCCCCACCCGTCGCCCGGTTCGCCGCCGAGCCGCAGCTCCGCCCCGGCGCTCGCGAGCCGCTCGCCCACCGGGCCGCCCAGCGACTCCCCCACCACCTCCGCGGCCTCCACCGGCCCGGCTCCGGCCGCCAGGCACGCGGCCAGCAGATCGGCGGCGAACGGCAACTGGCGCTCCGCCTCCCGCGGATCCACCCCGGCCGGCGGACGCGGCCCGGCCCGCAGGCGCCGCACCACGACCGCGGCCAGACAGCCGACGACCACACCGGCCACACCGCCGACGAGCACCCAGCCCGCCAGCAGCGCCCCGGCCGGAGCCGCCCATGCCACCGCCGCTCCCCGCAGCGCGGAGCCGGACACCGGCCCGCGCGACCCCGGCCGCACCCCCAGCAGCACCGCGGCCCTGCGCCGGACGGCGCGCGCCCTGACCCGCGCCGCCACCGCCGACACCATCCACAGGACGGCCGCCGCGCCCAGGACGATCCCCAGCCTGTGGACGAAGAAGCCGGCCATCACCGCTCCCCCGCCCGGACGATCCGCCGGCACCACAGCAGCCCCAGCGCCTCCAGCACCCCGCCCGCCAGCAGACAGCCCCACCCCATCGGGGTGTGGAGCAGGACCCGCAGCGGATCCGCGCCCAGCCCGGTGCCGATCAGCAGGCCCACCAGGGGCAGCAGGGCGAGCACCAGCACCGTCGACCGCGCCCCCGCCAACTGGGCCCGCAGGGACTCCTGCCGGTCCCGCTCGGCCCGCAGGGCACCCTCCAGCCGGTCCAGCCCGGCGGCCAGCCCCGCACCGCCGTCCACCGACACCCGCCAGCAGGCGGCCATCCCGGCCAGCCCCTCCGCGCCGGGCTCCCGCGCCGCCTGGCGCAGCGCCCCGGGCACGTCCCCGCCGAACGCCGCGGCGGCCAGCACCCCCGCCTCCGCCGCACCCGGCCCGCCGGGACCCGCGGCCGTCCGCCGCATCGCCGCCATCAGCGCCTGCCCGGGCTGGGCCCCCGCCCGCAGCTCACCCACCGCCGCCCCGCACAGGGCCACCACCTCGGCGGCCCGCGCGGTGCGGGCCCTCTCGCGCGCCCGCACCCGCAGCCACCGCCGTACCAGGGGTACCGCGGCCGCTCCGGCCAGCAGCGGGAGCACCGACCCTCCCAGGACCGCGATCACCAGCCCGGCCCCGAGGCAGGCCCACTCCCGCCAGCGCACGGCCCGCACCCGCAGGGCGCCCAGCAGCAGCTCCCGGCGCGGCGGCCCGCACCCGAGCGGCTCGCCGCCTCCGGCGAGCACCACCCGGGCCCGCCGGGAGGCCCGGTCGCACCCGGTGATCCCCCAGGCGGCCGCGCCCGCGCACAGCACCCCGGCGAACAGCGGCAGCGGCAGCCCCGCCCCGGCGCTCACCGGGCACCTCGCAGCAGCGGCCGCAGCCGCTCCCAGCCCTGCTCCCGCACGAAGCCCCGGGCGGCCCACCTCAGCGCGGGCACGGTCACCACCAGTCCGGCGGCGTCCCGCTCCAGCACGTGCACCTCGGCCACCCGGCGCCGCCCCTCCCTGTCCCGCACCAGGTGCAGCACCAGGGTGAGCGCGGCGGCCAACTGGCTGTGCAGAGCGCCCCGGTCGAGCCCTGCGGCCGAGCCCAGCGCCTCCAGCCGGGCCGGGACGTGCGCGGCGGCATTGGCGTGCACCGTGCCGCAGCCCCCCTCGTGGCCGGTGTTCAGGGCGGCGAGCAGGTCCGCCACCTCGGCTCCCCGCACCTCGCCGACCACCAGCCGGTCGGGCCGCATCCGCAGCGCCTGCCGCACCAGGTCCGCCAGCGTGACCAGCCCCGCCCCCTCCTGGTTGGCCGGCCGGGTCTCCAGCCGCACCACGTGCGGATGGTCGGGGCGCAGCTCGGCCGAATCCTCGGCCAGCACGATCCGCTCGCCCGGGCCCACCAGCCCCAACAGGGCGCTGAGCAGGGTGGTCTTGCCGGTTCCCGTCCCACCGGAGACGAGGAAGGACAGCCGGGCCTCGACCATGTCCCGCAGCAGCCGCTGCCCGCCCGGCGGCAGCGTCCCCGCCGCGACGAGCTCCTCCAGCGTGAACGCCCTTGGCCGCACCACCCGCAGCGACAGACAGGCCGAGCCGACCGAGACCGGCGGCAGCACGGCATGCAGCCGGGTGCCGTCGGGCATCCGGGCGTCCACCCAGGGCCGGGCGTCGTCGAGACGCCGCCCAGCCACGGCGGCCAGCCGCTGGGCGAGCCGGCGGACGGCCCCCGCATCGGCGAAGGTCACTCCGGTCAGCTCCAGCCCGCCACCGCGGTCCACCCACACCCGGTCGGGGGCGGCCACCAGCACGTCGGTCACCTCCGCGTCGGCCAGGAGCGGCTCCAGAGGGCCCGCGCCGACCAGTTCGGAGCGCAACTCGGCAGCCGCACCGAGCACTTCCTCGTCGCCCAGCAGCCGGCCCTGGGCGCGCAGGGCCGCCGCAACCCGCGCCGGGGTCGGCTCCGCCCCGCTCTCGGCGAGCCGTCGGCGCACCGCGTCCAGCAGTACCGCGCTCATGCCGGCACCTCCTGACCGGCGCCGAGGGCCCGCTGCCAGAAGCCGTCGCAGAAGCGGGCCAGGGCGCTGCGTCCCTGGGACCCCGGCGGCTCCCCCTCCGCCACCCGCCCCGGGAGCCCCACCTCGACGGGCACCTCACCGGCCAGCGGCGCCCCCAACAGCCCTGCCACGGCGTCCGGATCGAGTCCGCCCGGGCAGCGGCCCCGTACGACGACGCGGACGTCCCGGGCCACCATCCGCACCCCGGCGGCCACCCGGCCCGCCGCGGCCACCGACCGCAGCTCGCCCGGCACCACCATCAGCACCAGGTCGAGCTGGGCCAGCACCTCGGCCACGGCCTCGTCCACCCGGCGCGGAAGGTCGACCACGACGACGCCGCCCCGGCGGCGCGCAGCGGCCACCACCGAGCGGACGGCGGCCGGCGGCACGACCACCCGGTCGCCGCGGTCCCAGCTGAGCACCCGCAGTTCGTGCAGTTCGGGCAGGGACTCCTCCAGCGCTCCGGCGCCCACCCGTCCCCGGGAGGCCGCGAAGTCCGGCCAGCGCAGCCCTTCGGCGCCCTCGCCGCCGAGCAGTACGTCCATGCCGCCGCCCAGGGGGTCGCCGTCGATGAGCATGGTCCGCTCACCGGCGCGGGCGGCCCGGACGGCGAGGGCGCAGGCGAGCGTGGAGGCTCCCGCGCCGCCGCTGCCCCCGATCACCCCGACGGCGAGGGCGGGCCGTCCGGCCCCCTCGACGACATCGGCGATCCGGTCCACGAGCCGGCTCTCGGCATCGGGGAGGCGCAGCACCTCCTCGGCGCCGATCTCCAGCGCCCGTTGCCACACGAGGGGGTCGTCCAGGTTCCGCCCGACGAGGAAGACCCCGGTCCTGCGCGGCGCGCCCCGCACGCGCCCCGCGGCGTCGTCCCCGACCAGCACGAGCGGGGCCGAATCCCAGCCAACTCCCCCATGGTTGAAGCCAGTTGAAAAATCCGTCGGATCCGCCCCGCTGCCGGCGGGTCCGCCCTCCGCTTCCACGACCGCACCGCTGCGTCCGGGCACCGCATGGAGCACGTGCGGCTCGGCCCCGGCCGCCGCGCACAGCCTCAGCAAGTCGTCGAGCAGCAGGGGGTCTTCGGTGATGATCAGCGGCCGGCCTCCGGCGGCCCCGGCCGCGGACGCCGATGCGGCGGTGGCCCCCGCCCCTGCCGCCCTTCCGGTCATCACGGACTTCGGCGTTTCGCACGACTTCGATCGAGCCACGATCTCCGCCCCCTTCTCACTGCAAATCCCAGCACCGCGGACTTCGCGGCTGGAATCACCGTGCAGCGATCAGGAAAAAGAAGTGGATCTTGCCCAATAACTGTGGACAACCCATCGATTGTGAATAACCCGGTCACCCTCACAGGTGAGTTCCGGAGCGCACGGGAACAACTACGCAGCGTCACAAGTCTGACGTGATGAGGGACTGCGACAGGCGGGCCCCGCACAAGAGGAAGGGCCGAGGAGATGGTCGATCGGGGCCGAAGCCGGGGACGCGAACCGCGTCCGGACATGCGACGACCCCCGCCGGGGGGGAGAGCGGGGGTCGTCCCCACGGTCCGACTCGGGGGGGGAGGAGCCAGACCGGGTTAGCACGGTCGCGAACGATCCGTGACTTCCATGGTGTACCCGAGAGCCCTCTCAGGCAAACCCACGCGCCACACCTTACGCCGAATGGTGGGCGCATATGCTCGGGGCGTGGAAAATCAGCCCTTGCCGCACTCCTCTCCTCGCACCGCAGCCTTCTTCGACCTGGACAAGACGGTCATTGCGAAGTCGAGCACCTTGACGTTCAGCAAGTCCTTCTACCAAGGCGGCCTGATCAACCGGCGAGCCGTGTTGCGCACCGCCTACATCCAGTTCATCTTCCTGGCCGGCGGCGCCGACCACGATCAGATGGAACGGATGCGGGAGTACCTGTCCGCCCTCTGCAAGGGGTGGAACGTGCAGCAGGTGCGGGAGATCGTCGCGGAGACCCTGCACGACCTCATCGACCCGATCATCTACGACGAGGCCGCCTCCCTGATCGAGGCCCACCACACGGCGGGCCGGGACGTGGTGATCGTGTCGACCTCCGGCGCGGAGGTGGTCGAGCCCATCGGAGAGATGCTCGGCGCGGACCGGGTGGTCGCCACGCGCATGGTCGTGGGCGAGGACGGCTGCTTCACCGGCGAGATCGACTACTACGCCTATGGCCCCACCAAGGCGGAGGCCGTACGGGAGCTCGCCGAGTCGGAGGGCTACGACCTCGCCCGGTGCTACGCCTACAGTGACTCGGCGACCGACATCCCGATGCTGGAAGCGGTCGGGCACCCGCACGCCGTCAACCCCGACCGCGCGCTGCGCCGGGAGGCGGCGGCCCGCGAGTGGCCGGTGCTGGTCTTCAACCGCCCCGTGCGGCTGAAGCAGCGGTTCCCCGGGCTGTCGATGCCCGCACGCCCGGCACTGATCGCCGCGGCCGCCGTGGGCGCGGCGGCCGCCACCGCCGGGCTGGTCTGGTACGCGAGCCGCCGCCGGGCCCTCGCCCTGTCGGCCGCCCGCTCCGCCTGATTGCCCCACCTGCACCGATTCGGGCTGTCCGGTTCGCCCCTGCTCGTCCAGGAAAGTAAAAAGTGGAGCTAGGGGTTTCGCATAGCAGCGAAGCGGAGTACAAATAAAGCAACGGCCCGCGAGACCAAAGAACATCCGAGAGGATCATCTTTAAAACGCAGTAAGGCCCACGGACCGAAGCATGAACGCCGAGCACCCACGCGACGTCGACCCGTCGATTACGGGCCAGCCGCACCAGGTGACGGGCAAAGTACCCGACCTGATGGGCAACCTTCGAGGACGCTTGGTACCTGGGCGTGAATGCCAGCGGCGACACCAGAGCAGTACGGTGTCGCCGCAACCCATGTCCGGGCCTCGTCAGAGCCCCGGCCCCCTCGCCGAACTCAGGCCGCGCCGCGCTGCAGGGCCTCGCAGACCGCCGTCGACTCCCGCACCCCGAGCTCGATCGCACGGCCGCAGTGGCCGATCCAGGCCGCCATGCCCTCCGGGGTTCCGGAGAGATAGCCCTCGAAGGCAGCCAGATAGGCCTCGGTGCCCTGCTCCGCGTGGCCGACCTCCGCCGGGCAGATCGCCTTGGGGTCCAGCCCGCTGTTGATCAGGACGATCCGCTCGGCCGCGCGCGCAACCAGCCCGTTGTACGAGCCGAACGGCCGCAGGGCCAGCAGCTCGCCGTGCACCACCGCCGCCGTGACCAGCGCAGGGGCCGAACCGCCCGCGATGACGATCCGGGACAGGCCGTCGAGGCGGCCGGCGACCTCGTCGGCCCCCGGCAGCGGCGCCTCCACCAGCGGCTCCACCACCGGCTCGCCCGCCAGGCGCGGCCGGCCCACCACGTCCCCTTCGGCCGTCGACCCGACCGCCACCAGGTGCAGGCGCGCCAGGACCCGCAGCGGCGACTGGCGCCAGATGCTCAGCAGCTGGCCGGCCTCGGCCGTGAGCCGCAGCGCGGCGCCGACAGTCAGCGCCTCCGGCTCCGCGCCGAAGTCGGTACGCCGCCGCACCTCCTCCAGCGCCCAGTCCGCGCCGGACAGCGCCGCGCTGCCGCGGGCGCCGCGCAGGGCGGCCTCCGAGGTGATCTCACCGCTGCGGCGGCGCATCACCCGGTGCCCGTAGACCCGGTCCACGGCCTTGCGTACGGAATCCACGGAATCGGCGACACCCGGCAGCCCGGCCAGGCCGGCCAACGGGTCAGAAGCGCTACTCATAAGTAGGGAGCCTACGCACTGCGCGGGCATGGCACCGACCCCTCCTTGGAGTGGTCTTCTTCACTCACCTTGACAACTCAGTGCTACTTACCCACTACGCTTGGTGAACATGAAGATCGCTTTCGTGGGAAAGGGCGGCAGCGGCAAGACGACCCTGTCCTCCCTCTTCATCCGCCACCTCGCAGCCAATGAAGCCCCCGTCGTCGCGGTGGACGCCGACATCAACCAGCACCTGGGCGCCGCGCTCGGGCTCGCCGAGGACGATGCCGCCGCACTGCCCGCCCTGGGCGCGCACCTGCCCCTGATCAAGGAGTACCTGCGGGGCTCCAACCCGCGCATCGCGTCCGCCGACATGATGATCAAGACCACACCGCCCGGCCGGGGCTCGCGCCTGCTGCGCGTCACCGAGGACAACCCGGTGTACGAGGCCTGCGCGCGCACGGTCCTGCTCGACGGGGAGCCCGTACGCCTCATGGCCACCGGGCCGTTCACCGAGGCCGATCTGGGTGTGGCCTGCTACCACTCCAAGGTCGGAGCGGTCGAACTCTGCCTCAACCACCTGGTCGACGGACCGGACGAGTACGTGGTCGTCGACATGACGGCGGGCTCCGACTCCTTCGCCTCGGGCATGTTCACCCGCTTCGACGTGACCTTCCTGGTCGCCGAACCGACCCGCAAGGGCGTCTCCGTCTACCGCCAGTACAAGGATTACGCGCGGGACTTCGGGGTCGCGCTCAAGGTCGTCGGCAACAAGGTGCAGGGCCCGGAGGACATCGAGTTCCTCCAGGACGAGGTCGGCGAGGACCTGCTGGTCACCGTCGGGCACTCCGACTGGGTAAGGGCGATGGAGAAGGGACGCCCGGCCTCCTTCGAACTGCTGGAGGCGACCAACCGGTTCGCCCTCCAGTCGCTCCAGGACGCCGCCGACGACTCGTACGCGCACCGCGACTGGGACCGGTACACCGAGCAGATGGTGAGCTTCCACCTCAAGAACGCGGAGAGCTGGGGGAACGCCAAGACCGGGGCCGACCTGGCGGACCAGGTCGACCCCGGCTTCGTCCTGCGCGAGGGCCTGGACGCCCTCGGCGCGTTCGACGGCGGCGCGGGCGTCGAGGAGATCGTCAGCCCTCGTCCCCAGTCTCCTCGGCCGGCTCCGCAGCCGGCTTGACGCCGGCGGGGGCGGCCGGCGGCGCCGGCGGCCCCGCGGTCAGGAACTTCGTCCAGCCCTCCTTCGGCGCCTCGCCGACGTCGAGGGTGCGCATCCACTCCAGGGCCTTCGGGTCCTGGGCGTCCAGCCAGTCCACCAGCTCCCGGAACGGCACGCAGCGGACCTCCTTCTGGGTGCACATGCCCTTGATCGACTCTTCGACGGCGCGCATGTAGGTGCCGCCGTTCCAGGACTCGAAGTGGTTGCCGATGATCAGCGGCGCGCGGTTGCCCTGGTAGACGCGGTCGAAGGCCTGCCGCAGGCCGTCGCGCATCTGGTCGCCCCAGTAGGTGTGCTGGGACGGGTCGCCCTGCGAGGTCGTCCCCGACTGGTTGACCATGTAGTTGTAGTCCATGCTCAGCGTGTCGAAGGCGCGGCCCGGCATGGGCACCAGCTGGAGCGGGATGTCCCAGAGCCCGTCCGTCTTCTTGGGCCAGATCTGCTTGCTGATCCCGCTGGAGTCGTAGCGGAAGCCCATGCCCTTCGCCGCCAGCATGAAGTTCTTCTGGCCTTCGAGGCAGGGGGTGCGGGCGCCGATGAGCTCCTTGTCGTAGTCGAAGGGGAGCGACTCCTCCTGCTTCAGGCCCGCGTTGGTCTTCCAGTTCTTGACGAAGGACTTGGCCTGGTCGATCTCGCTCTTCCACTCGTCCACGGACCAGGTGCCGACGCCGCCGTCGGGCCCGCAGAAGTGCCCGTTGAAGTGGGTGCCGATCTCGTTGCCCTCCAGCCAGGCCGCGCGGACCTGGGTGGCGGTGTCCTTGATGCCCTGGAGGTCGCCGAATCCGATGTCGGAGCGGCCGGGCGAGTGCTGCGGAGCGGTGTAGAGGAAACGCTTCTCCTCAGGGAGCATGTACACGCCGCTGAGGAAGTACGTCATCCGGGCGTTGTACTTCTTGCCGACGTCGCGGAAGTGCGAGAAGAGCTTCTGGCTGTCCTCGCCGGCCCCGTCCCACGAGAACACGACGAACTGCGGGGGCTTCTCCCCCGGCTTCATCTTCTGCGGCTTCTGCACGTTCGGCTGCGGTCCGGTGTACGCGGTCGAACCGTCGCCGATGGGGCGATTGACACTGCCGGGGGCCTCGGCGGCGCCCTTGCGCGCGTTCGGGCCTCCGGCGGCCGGGGACTTCGCGGGTTCCGAGGCGGTGCACCCGGCGACGCCCAGGACCAGCGCCGTGGCGACCAGGCCGCCGGCGATCTTCTTCGTGGCGGCGATCATCCGCCCCACCTCTCCCTCGCTGTTGCATCGCAGGTCTTCCGCGCCGCAACGTCCCATGCGGCCCTGCGCGAGGAAGGTATGACAAGCCGGACAAAATGCTTAATCACCCTTGAGTGCTAATTCATAGACCATTTGCCCGAATTATCCACTACTGATCTTTACTCTCCATTACCATCCATTTACTGAGCGTTGAGACTCCCGCCGCTTCACCCCTCATCCCCGAGGAGACGGGACCCCATGACAGCCACTTCCCCCACACGCACACCCCAAGGGGTTCGCAAGGACCTCCCCGCGGACCTCTCCGCCTCCATCGCCGTCTTCCTGATCGCCATGCCGCTCTCCCTCGGCATCGCCCTGGCCACCGGAGCGCCGCTCCAGGCGGGCCTGGTGGCGGCCGCGGTGGGCGGGATCGTCGCCGGACGCCTGGGCGGCGCTCCGCTCCAGGTCAGCGGGCCCGCCGCCGGACTCACCGTGGTCACCGCGGAGTTGATCCAGCGCTACGGGTGGCGCACCACGTGCGCCATCACCGTGCTCGCCGGGGTCTGCCAACTCGGCCTCGCCGCCCTGCGCACCGCCCGGTCCGCGCTCATGGTCAGCCCGGCCATCGTGCACGGCATGCTCGCGGGCATCGGCGTGACCATCGCGCTGGCCCAGCTGCACATCGTGCTCGGCGGCACCCCGCAGAGCTCGGCCGTGGCGAACGTCCTCGGTCTGCCCGGCCAGTTGGCCGACCTGCACCCCGTGGCGCTCGGCATCAGCGCGCTGACCCTGGTCGTCCTCCTCGGCTGGCCGCGGCTGCCCGGGCGGACGGGCCGCGCCCTGCGCAAGGTGCCGGCACCCCTCGCCGCCGTCGCCACGGCCACCGCCTTCGCCGCACTGGCCGGGCTCAGCCTGCCCCGGGTGGACCTGCCGTCCTGGCGCAGCCACGCCCTTCCCGAAATGCCCGAAGGGCCGGTCCTCGGCCTCATCGCCGCCGTATTGACCATCACCCTGGTCGGAAGCGTGGAGTCCCTGCTCTCCGCGGTCGCGACCGACAAGCTGATCGCCTCCGAGCGCGGCACGGACAACCGCCCGCCGCGCGCCGACCTCGACCGGGAACTGCGCGGTCAGGGCGCGGCGAACATCGTCTCCGGAGCCCTGGGCGGTCTGCCCATCACGGGTGTGGCCGTGCGCAGCGTGGCGAACGTCAAGTCCGGTGCGGCCAGCCGCAAGTCGTCCATGATGCACGGGTTCTGGGTGCTGCTCGCGGCGTTCCTGCTGGTCCCGCTCCTCGACCTGATCCCGCTGGCCACGCTGGCCGCCCTGGTCATGGCGGTGGGCGTGCAGATGGTCAGTATCACGCACCTGCGCAGCGTCACCCGGCACCGCGAGGCCCTCGTCTACGGGACGACCATCGTGGCCGTGGTGCTCGGCGGGGTGCTGGAGGGCGTGGCCGTGGGCATCGCGGTGGCCGTCGCCCTGGCCCTGCACCGGCTCACCCGGACCCGGATCACGCTGGAGCGGCTGGACAGCGGTGTCCACCGGGTGCGGGCGCGCGGGCAGTTGACCTTCCTGGCGGTGCCGCGGCTGAGCCGGGTGCTCAACCAGATCCCGCACGACACGCACGCCGTGGTGGAGCTCGACGGCTCCTTCATGGACCACGCGGCCTACGAGACGATCCAGGACTGGCAGCAGTCACACCTGGCGCACGGGGGATCCCTGGAGGTCACCGGCCGCTCGGGCCAGGCGGCCCGGATCACCGGAGCGGACCCGGGCGCGGCCGGCAAGGCCGGCTCCCCCGGCGGAGCGGACGGGGCCGACGGGGCCGACGGCGTCGGCGGGGCCCACAGGTCCGGGCGCGGCCACGACGCCCGCCATGCCGAGGGCGGCCACCCGGGCGAGCGGTCCCGCCGCGCCCAGCAGCGCGGGACGCACCAGTGCTGCCGCCCCTGGACCCCCTGGCAGAACCACTGCGACCACCGCGCGCCCTCCACCCGTACGGCCACGGCCGCGACCATGGCGGAAGCGGCGGCCGCGGAGGACGGCGGGGCGCAAGACCTCTCGCCGACGCCCCGGCGGCGCGGCGCGGGCCAACTGGCCAGCGGGATCAGCGCGTTCCAGCGCGACACCGCACCCCACGTACGCGACGAGCTGGCCCGGCTGGCCCGCGAGGGCCAGCGGCCCTCGCAGCTCTTCATCACCTGCGCTGACTCCCGACTGGTGACAAGCATGATCACGGCGAGCGGCCCGGGAGACCTGTTCACCGTGCGCAACGTCGGCAATCTGGTGCCGCTGCCCGGCGCGGAGTCCACGGACGACTCCGTCGCGGCGGCCATCGAGTACGCGGTGGACGTGCTGCAGGTGGACAGCATCACGGTCTGCGGGCACTCGGGCTGCGGGGCCATGCAGGCCCTGCTCAGCTCCGCGCCCGGGGTCGCGATGACCCCGCTGCGCCGCTGGCTGCGGCACGGGCTGCCCAGCCTGGCGCGGATGGCCAGCCGCCACCACGCCTGGGCCCGGATCGCGGGCCGACTCCCCGCGGACGCCGTGGAGCAGCTGTGCCTGACGAATGTGGTCCAGCAGCTGGAGCACCTGAGGGCCCACGAATCGGTGGCCAGGCGGCTCTCCGAGGGCACCCTGGAGCTGCACGGGATGTACTTCCACGTGGGTGAGGCCCAGGCGTACCTGCTGTCCGAGGGCGAGGACTTCTTCGACTGCAGGGTCTTCGACACCGTCGGCCAGCACGTCTGAACCGATACTCTCCGGTATCCGTGCCATCGATTGGCCCCTTCCCGCAGCCTTCAGCGGGGAGGGGCCCTTCGCACGCCGTTCTCGTGCGGGCCGTCTCCGTGATATAGGTCTAAACCAATTTCAGGCTACCCCTTGTCACCTGGGCCGCAGACTGATGAGCTATGCCCGGGGACACAACGGACACCCTGGGAAAGGGAGATGTCGTGAGCAATGAAAGCCTGGCCAATCTGCTCAAGGAGGAGCGGCGGTTCGCACCGCCCGCCGATCTGGCCGCCGCCGCCAATATGAAAGAGGCTGCGTACGCACGGGCCGACGCGGACCGGCTGGGCTTCTGGGCCGAGCAGGCCCGGCGGCTGACCTGGGCCACCGAGCCGACCGAGACGCTCGACTGGACGAACCCGCCCTTCGCGAAGTGGTTCGCCGACGGCAAGCTGAACGTCGCGTACAACTGCGTGGACCGCCACGTCGAGGCCGGCAACGGCGACCGCGTCGCCCTCCACTTCGAGGGCGAGCCCGGCGACAGCCGCGCGATCACCTACGCCGAGCTCAAGGACGAGGTCTCCAGGGCCGCCAACGCCCTGACCGAGCTGGGTGTCGAGGCCGGCGACCGCGTCGCCGTCTACCTCCCGATGATCCCCGAGGCGGTCGTCGCGATGCTCGCGTGCGCCCGTATCGGCGCCGCGCACTCCGTGGTCTTCGGCGGCTTCTCCGCCGACGCCGTCGCCTCCCGGATCCAGGACGCCGACGCCAAGCTGGTCATCACCGCCGACGGCGGCTACCGCCGCGGCAAGCCCAGCGCCCTGAAGCCCGCCATCGACGAGGCCGTCGCCAAGTGCCCGCAGGTCGAGCACGTGCTCGTCGTACGCCGCACCGGCCAGGACACCGCCTTCACCGAGGGCCGCGACGTCTGGTGGCACGAGGTGGTCGCCCGCCAGTCCGCCGAGCACACCCCGCAGGCCTTCGACGCCGAGCACCCGCTCTTCATCCTCTACACCTCGGGGACCACGGGTAAGCCGAAGGGCATCCTGCACACCTCCGGCGGCTACCTCACGCAGGCGGCGTACACCCACCACGCGGTCTTCGACCTGAAGCCGGAGAGCGACGTCTACTGGTGCACGGCCGACATCGGCTGGGTGACCGGGCACTCCTACATCGTCTACGGGCCGCTCGCGAACGGCGCCACGCAGGTCATGTACGAGGGCACGCCGGACACCCCGCACCAGGGCCGCTTCTGGGAGGTCGTGCAGAAGTACGGCGTCACGATCCTCTACACGGCGCCCACGGCCATCCGCACCTTCATGAAGTGGGGCGACGACATCCCCGCGAAGTTCGACCTGTCGAGCCTGCGCGTGCTGGGCTCGGTCGGCGAGCCGATCAACCCCGAGGCCTGGATCTGGTACCGCAAGCACATCGGCGGCGACCGCTGCCCGATCGTGGACACCTGGTGGCAGACCGAGACCGGCGCGATGATGATCTCCCCGCTGCCGGGCGTCACGCACACCAAGCCGGGCTCCGCCCAGCGCGCCCTGCCCGGAATCTCCGCCACCGTCGTGGACGACGAGGCGCACGAGGTCCCGAACGGCGGAGGCGGCTACCTGGTCCTCACCGAGCCGTGGCCGTCGATGCTGCGCACCATCTGGGGCGACGACCAGCGCTTCATCGACACCTACTGGTCGCGGTTCGAGGGCAAGTACTTCGCGGGCGACGGCGCGAAGAAGGACGACGACGGCGACATCTGGCTGCTGGGCCGGGTGGACGACGTGATGCTGGTGTCCGGTCACAACATCTCGACCACCGAGGTCGAGTCTGCGCTCGTCTCGCACCCCTCGGTCGCCGAGGCGGCCGTGGTCGGCGCCGCCGACGAGACCACAGGCCAGGCCATCGTGGCCTTCGTCATCCTGCGCGGCAGCGCCTCCGAGACCGAGAACCTGGTCGCGGACCTGCGCAACCACGTGGGCAGCACGCTCGGCCCGATCGCCAAGCCCAAGCGGATCCTGCCGGTCCAGGAGCTGCCGAAGACCCGCTCGGGCAAGATCATGCGCCGCCTGCTGCGCGACGTGGCGGAGAACCGGGCGGTCGGCGACGTCACCACGCTCGCCGACTCCTCGGTCATGGACCTCATCCAGAGCAAGCTCCCGGCGGCCGCCGGCAGCGAGGACTGACGGGGCGACACGGGCGAACCACACGGGAGGGGCACTCGGCGCGACGCGCCGGGTGCCCCTTTCGCGCATAAAGTGATGATCGCCGGATACGTCCTCGCGTACACCCTGTAAAATATTGAAAGCGTAAAAGCTCCACAGGGTGCGCCGGGAAGTCTGGTCGGCAACGAGTTCCGCCATGCCGTCCAACAGCCCCCGGAGGTGCCCCTCGTGGCCGCGCCCAGCCCCACCGACCACAAGAGCCGCAAGCTGCTCGGCCGCCTCTCGCTGCCCGAGAGCCGCTACATCGCCGATGCCCTGCGGGCCGAGACGGTGGGCGGCGTCCTGTTGCTCGTGGCCGCGATCGCCGCCCTGCTGTGGGCCAACATCCCCGCCATCTCGGACAGCTACGCGAGCGTCCGGTCCTTCCACATCGGCCCCGCCTCCCTCGGCCTGGACCTCTCGCTCCAGCACTGGGCCGCCGACGGGCTCCTCGCCATCTTCTTCTTCGTCGCCGGCATCGAGCTCAAGCGCGAGCTCGTCGCGGGCGATCTGCGCGACCCCAAGGCCGCCGCGCTCCCGGTGATCGCCGCGCTCTGCGGCATGGCCGCGCCCGCGTTGGTCTACGCACTGGTCAACGTCGCCGGCAACGGCTCGATGGACGGCTGGGCGGTCCCGACGGCCACCGACATCGCCTTCGCACTCGCCGTCCTCGCCGTCATCGGCACCTCCCTGCCCTCGGCCCTGCGCGCCTTCCTGCTGACCCTCGCCGTCGTCGACGACCTCTTCGCCATCCTGATCATCGCCGTGTTCTTCACCAGCGAGATCGACTTCCTGGCGCTCGGCGGCGCGCTCGTGGGACTGGTCCTCTTCTGGTTCCTGCTCCGCCGCGGTGTCCGGGGCTGGTACGTCTACATCCCGCTCGCCCTGGTCATCTGGGGGCTGATGTACAACAGCGGCGTCCACGCCACCATCGCCGGCGTCGCCATGGGCCTGATGCTCCGCTGCACCCGCAGGGAAGGCGAGCGGACCTCACCCGGTGAGCACATCGAGCACCTGGTGCGGCCCGTTTCGGCCGGTCTCGCCGTGCCCCTCTTCGCGCTCTTCTCCGCCGGCGTCTCGCTCTCCGACGAGGCCATCGCGCAGGTCTTCACCCGCCCCGAGACCCTCGGCGTCGTCCTCGGCCTCGTCGTCGGCAAGGCCGTGGGCATCTTCGGCGGAACCTGGCTGGCCGCCCGCTTCACCAAGGCCGAGCTGAACGAGGACCTGGCCTGGCCCGACGTACTCGCCGTGGCCTCGCTCGCCGGCATCGGCTTCACCGTCTCCCTCCTCATCGGCGAGCTCGCCTTCGCCGGCGACGCGACCCTCACCGACGAGATCAAGGCCGCCGTCCTGATCGGCTCCCTCATCGCCGCCGTCATCGCATGCGTCCTGCTCAAGCTCCGCAACCGCCGCTACCGCGAGCTCACCGAGGCCGAGGAGCGCGACGAGGACCACGACGGCATCCCGGACATCTACGAGGAGGACAAGCCCGACTACCACCTGCGGATGGCGAAGATCTACGAGGACCGGGCCGCGGAACACCGCCGCAAGGCGGAGAAGGCGGCCGCCGCCGCGCCCCAAACCGCAGCCGGGTCCACCACCGAGGCCGACCGTCCGGCATGATCTGAGTGACGACGCAGGGACACACGCACGACCGCCGCCAGGTGGCGGACGACAGAGGGAGAGAGCGATGAGCGCAGTGGACCAAGAGGCGCAGGGAGCCGAGCGCACACTCGGCCAGCTGGTCGCCTCGGCCACCGCCGAGATGTCCGCCCTGGTTCACGACGAGATCGCCCTGGCGAAGGCGGAACTCCGCGAGGACGTCAAGCGCGTGGGCAGCGGTACCGCCTCCATCGCCGTCGCAGGAGTGTTCGCCGTCTTCTCCCTCCCGGTGCTGACCTTCGCCGCGGCGTACGGCATCCACAACCTGGGGCTCGGCCTGGCCTGGTCCTTCCTGATCGTCGGCGGCGCGTTCCTGCTGATCGCGGGCGTGCTCGCGCTGATCGCCGTACGGAAGTTCAAGAAGGTCAAGCCGCCGGAGAAGTCCATCGCCTCGGTCAAGCAGACCGCCGCGCTGGTCGGGACCGTCAAGCCGCACCCGCGGCCGGTCAGTGACAAGGCTGTGGGTGTGGCACGCTCGTCCTCATGACAGCGCCCACGCCGGACCCCAGCATTCCGCCCACGGCCGCCACAGCTGTGCGGCTCGGCCTCCCCGGCGGGGAAGCGGTGACGCACCGGGACGTGGCCGCCAACGGCGCCCGCTTCCACGTCGCCGAGCTCGGTGACGGACCCCTGGTGCTGTTGCTGCACGGCTTCCCGCAGTTCTGGTGGACGTGGCGGCACCAGCTGACCGCGCTCGCCGACGCCGGGTACCGGGCCGTCGCGATGGACCTGCGCGGGGTCGGCGGCAGCGACCGCACCCCGCGCGGCTACGACCCCGCCAACCTGGCCCTCGACATCACCGGGGTCATCCGGTCCCTCGGCGAGCCGGACGCCGCGCTCGTCGGGCACGACCTGGGCGGGTACCTCGCCTGGACGGCGGCCGTGATGCGGCCCAAGCTGGTGCGCCGGCTCGTCGTGTCGTCCATGCCCCACCCCCGGCGGTGGCGCTCGGCGATGCTGTCGGACTTCGGGCAGACCAGGGCGAGTTCCCACATCTGGGGCTTCCAGCGGCCGTTCGTCCCCGAGCGGCAGCTCGTCGCCGACGGCGGGGCCCTCGTGGGGGACCTGATCCGCGACTGGTCGGGGCCGCGGCCTCCCGAGGAGGAAGACCTCGCCGTGTACCGGCGGGCCATGTGCATCCCCTCCACCGCGCACTGCTCGATCGAGCCGTACCGCTGGATGATGCGGTCGATGGCCCGGCCCGACGGGCTCCAGTTCAACCGGCGGATGAAGCGCCCGGTCCGGGTGCCCACGCTGCACCTGCACGGTTCGCTCGACCCGGTGATGCGCACGCGCAGCGCCGCCGGATCCGGCGAGTACGTCGAAGCCCCGTACCGGTGGCGGCTGTTCGACGGGCTCGGGCACTTCCCGCACGAGGAGGACCCCGTCGCCTTCTCGACCGAGCTGGTGAACTGGCTGAAGGACCCCGAGCCCGACCGCTGACCGCCCGCCGTCCGAACGGCAGTTCAGTAGTCGGATCGTCTTACGAGCATTCAATTGCCCCGCGCATAGGCCAATTGGCCGCCCCGTACGGGATTACGGACCTTGGGGCCCGGGCACAGAGCCGAGTATGAGCTGGACGCACGACTACGGTGACACCGCGCACGAACGCCGCTCGGCAGCTACGCCGGGCACGCACGAGGGGGCCGGCCGCCACGGCCACGACCCACACCTCGGGATTCCCCGCATCCTGCGCCGCCGGGCCCGCTGGGTCTCCGCACGCCTGCGGCATCCACGGACGTAGGGTGTCTTGTCGATCATGCCGGGCCTGATCGACAAGACACCCTCCAGGGACCCGGCGGGGGCGCCGCGTCAGAGGGCGCAGCCCTGGCTCTCGACCCGGCGCTCGGCCGTCCGGCCCTTCTCGATGTCGTCGCGGATCTCGTCCACGGTGAGCGCGTAGCCGGTGTTCGGGTCGTCGAGGGACTTCGCGAACACGACCCCGTACACCTTGCCGTCGGGCGTCAGCAGCGGGCCGCCGGAATTGCCCTGGCGGACCGTCGCGAACAGCGAGTACACGTCCCGTCGGACAGTACCGCGGTGGTAGATGTCCGGTCCGTTGGCATTGATCCGGCCGCGGACCCGGGCCGCGCGGACGTCGTACGCGCCGTTCTCCGGGAAGCCGGCGACGATCGCGTCGCTGCCGCTCGCCGCGTCCTTGTCGGTGAACTCCAGCGGCGGCGCCTTCAGCTTGGGCACGTCCAGGACGGCGATGTCGCGCTCCCAGTCGTAGAGCACGACCTTGCCGTCGTAGAGCTTGCCCTCGCCGCCGATCTGCACGGTCGGCTCGCCGACCCCGCCCACGACGTGCGCGTTGGTCATGACCTTGCCGGGCGCGAAAACGAAGCCCGTGCCCTCCAGGACCTTGCTGCAACTGGGCGCCGTGCCGACGACCTTCACGATCGAGCGCTTCGCCACGTCCGCGACGGGACTGGTGGCGAGCGCCGGATCGGGCGCCCTCACCTCGGTGATGGGCTCGTTGGAGAACGGGCTGAACACCTGCGGGAAGCCGTTGCGCGCGAGGGTGGAGCTGAATTCCGAGAACCAGCTGTTCGCCTGGTCGGGCAGCACCCGCGAAACGCCCAGCAGCACCTTGGAGTTTCGGACCTCCTTGCCCAGGGTGGGCAGCGAGGTGCCGGCGAGCGCCGAGCCGATCAGCCAGGCCACGAGGAGCATCGCGACGACGTTGACCAGGGCTCCGCCGGTGGCGTCGAGCACGCGCGCCGGCGTTCCGGTGATCTGGCGTCGGAGTTTGCCCCCGAGGTGGGTGGTCAGCGCCTGGCCGACCGAGGCGCAGATGATGATCGCCACGACGGCGATGACGACGACCGTGGTGGACACCTGGGTGCCGTTGTCGGTCACCCGGTCCCAGATCAGCGGGAGCAGGGCAACGGCGACGAGGCCACCGCCCAGGAAGCCGATCACCGACAGGATGCCGACGACGAACCCCTGGCGGTAGCCGACGATCGCGAACCATACGGCGGCGAGCAGCAACAGGATGTCCAGCACGTTCACGTGGGCCACCGTCTCATGCGTGCCAGTCGAGCGGGACCTGGCGTGATCGGTCCCACGGGCGTTCCCAGCCGGCGAAGTGGAGGATCCGGTCGATCACCCCGGCCGTGAAACCCCAGACCAGGGCCGATTCGACGGTGAATCCGGGGCCCAGGTGGCCCCGCGGGTGGACCGTCGTGACCCGGTGCTCGGGATCCGTGAGGTCGGCCACCGGAACCGTGAACACCCGGGCCGTCTCGGCCGGGTCCACGACGCCGACCGGGCTGGGGGTGTGCCACCAGCCGAGGACCGGGGTCACGACGAACTCGCTGACCGGGATGTAGAGCCGGGGCAGCACCCCGAAGAGCTGGACCCCGGATGGATCGAGTCCCGTTTCTTCCTCGGCCTCGCGCAGCGCGGCCGCCAGCGGGCCGGTGGTGTGCGGATCCCCGTCCTCGGGATCCAGCGCGCCGCCCGGGAAGGACGGCTGGCCCGCGTGCGAGCGGAGGGTGCCGGCGCGCTCCATCAGGAGCAGCTCCGGGCCGCGGGACCCCTCTCCGAAGAGGATGAGGACGGCGGACTGCCGCCCCCGGCCGTCCTCGGGCGGCAGGAACCGGCTCAGCTGCCGCGGCTCCACGGTCCGGGCCGCCTCGACGACGGGATCGAGCCAGTCGGGCAGCCCCGCGGTGGTGACGGCCGGGCCGCCCCCCTCGCGCACTCCCGCAGTGACCCCGGCCTCGTCCCGTGTACCGCGCGTCATAGGCACCCCTGTCCGCGTTCCTCTGTCAACAGCGTCTCCCACACCGCAAACGCGGTCCGGGTACCGAATCGTTCCTACGCCTGCTGCGCCGCGCCCGCGCCCAGCGGCGGGGCGGGCAGGCCCGGGTAGTCCGGGGGCGGGCTCAGCCGCTGGCCCGGCTGGCCGCCCTTCTCGTACTTGAGCAGCTTCTTCGCCTTCTCCGGGTCCGTCTCGCCCTCCCCGTACGCCGGGCAGAGCGGGGCGATCGGGCAGGCCCCGCAGGCGGGCTTGCGGGCGTGGCAGATGCGGCGGCCGTGGAAGACGACCCGGTGCGAGAGCATCGTCCACTCGCTCTTCGGGAAGATCGCGCAGATCTCCGCCTCGACCTTCTCCGGGTCCTCCTGGTCGGTCCACTTCCAGCGGCGCACCAGCCGGCCGAAGTGGGTGTCCACCGTGATCCCGGGGACGCCGAAGGCGTTGCCGAGGACCACGTTGGCGGTCTTGCGGCCGACGCCCGGCAGCTTGACCAGGTCCTCCAGCCGTCCCGGCACCTCCCCGCCGTGGTCGTCCCGCAGCGCCTGCGAGAGGCCCAGCAGCGACCTGGCCTTCATTCGGAAGAACCCGGTCGGGCGGATGAGCTCCTCCAGATCCTCCGGGACGGCCGCGGCCATGTCCTCGGGGGTCGGATAGGCCGCGAAGAGCGCCGGGGTCGTCTGGTTCACCCGCAGGTCGGTGGTCTGTGCGGACAGCACCGTCGCGACGAGGAGTTCGAAGGGATTGCGGAAGTCGAGCTCCGGATGGGCGTACGGGTAGGTCTCGGCCAGCTCTCGGTTGATGCGGCGCGCCCGGCGCACCATGGCCAGGCGGGATTCCGGCTTGGCAGCCGTCGGTTTCTTGGCCGAAACTTTGCCCTGAGGGGCGGTCACGGCCTTCGGGGGCGCCTCCGAAGGACCTTGTTCGCCCACAGCTGAATTTTGGGCGTCCGTCACTCCTGCGGACCCCTTGGCCTGTGCTCTCACCGGCTTATTGGACACCCGGCCAGCCTAAGGCCGGGCGCTGACACCCGCCCGGACCTCAGGTAACACCACTCCGATTGGCCTCTCGCCGCACAGCACGCCCGTCCGTCCGGCATCCTTGTGATTGATCGCACTGTTTGAGCCGTCCGGCAAAATGGGGAGCGGTCCCCTGAGCTGGTCGACATAGGAGAGAGACTCGTGGACGACGTTCTGCGGCGCGCCCCGCTCTTCGCGGCGCTCGATGACGAGCAGGCCGCGGAGCTCCGCGCCTCCATGGGCGAGGTGACCCTCGCACGCGGTGACGCCCTGTTCCACGAGGGCGACCCCGGCGACCGGCTGTATGTCGTGACCGAGGGCAAGGTGAAGCTGCACCGCACCTCCCCCGACGGCCGCGAGAACATGCTGGCCGTCCTCGGCCCCGGCGAGCTGATCGGCGAGCTGTCGCTCTTCGACCCGGGCCCGCGCACCGCCACCGCCACCGCGCTGACCGAGGTCAAGCTGCTCGGCCTCGGCCACGGCGACCTCCAGCCCTGGCTCAACGCCCGGCCCGAGGTCGCGACCGCGCTGCTGCGCGCCGTCGCCCGGCGCCTGCGCAAGACCAACGACCAGATGTCCGACCTGGTCTTCTCCGACGTTCCCGGCCGCGTGGCCCGGGCGCTCCTCGACCTGTCGCGCCGCTTCGGCGTGCAGTCGGAGGAGGGCATCCACGTCGTCCACGACCTCACGCAGGAAGAGCTCGCGCAGCTCGTCGGCGCCTCCCGCGAGACCGTGAACAAGGCCCTGGCCGACTTCGCGGGCCGCGGCTGGCTCCGCCTGGAGGCCCGTGCGGTGATCCTGCTGGACGTGGAGCGCCTCGCGAAGCGTTCCCGCTGACGGCACCCGCAGTCGCATCAGAAGGGTCCTGCCCGGCCGGGCAGGACCCTTCTGCGTGCCCGGGCGGGTCCGTTTCGCGGGGGCTCCTCCCCGCCCGCCCCCGCGCCTCGGACGCCGACGGGGCCGACCTGTGCACAGTGGAGGTATGGAGCACAGGGGTCTGGACGCCTACGGGTACTTCGAGCGGGAGGGCTCCCTCGGGCAGGTGCAGGGCGAGTTCCGAGGGGTCGTGGCCGCCGCGCGCGCGAGAACGGCCGAGGCGTACGGGCGCCGGCTGCACAGCGCGTACCTGTACGGGTCCGTGCCGCGCGGGAGCGCCCGGCCCGGGCGCTCCGACCTCGACCTGCTGCTCGTCCTGCACCACGCGCCCTCGGACGACGACCGCGACACCGCCGAGGTCCTCGCGCGCGGCATCGACGAGGACTTCGAGGAGATCGACGGGGTCGGCGTCCTGCTGCACGACAAGGACACCGTGCTGAGCGAGGAGGAACGATTCGACCTGGGCTGGTTCCTCGCCTGCCTGTGCACCCCGCTGCTCGGCGCGGACCTGGCCGAGCACCTGCCGCGCTACCGGCCGGACAGCCTGCTCGCCCGTGAGACCAACGGCGACCTCGCCTCGCTCCTGCCCAGGTGGCGGACGAGCCTGCGGGAGGCCTCCGGACCGCAGGAGTACCGGAGGCTGAGCCGGCTCTTCGCACGCCGCCTGGTGCGCACGGGATTCACGCTGGTCATGCCCCGGTGGGGTGGCTGGACCAGCGATCTGACCGAGTCCGCGGAGGTCTTCGGCAGCTTCTACCCGGAGCGCGCCGCCCAGATGCGGGCCGCGGCCGCGGTGGCCCTGGATCCGGTCGAGGACCCGGCCGTCCCGCGCTCCTACGTCGAGGACCTCGGCCCGTGGCTGGCGGACGAGTACACGGCCCGCCACGGCACCAAGACGCGGCTCCCCCGCGCGGGGGCGGCGCCTGGGCCTAGTTCTTCTGCAGGCGGACGGCGAGGGCGTCGACGGCCAGCTTGGCCTCCGCCAGGCCCGCGCCGGTGATGCGGCGGTAGGCCTTGATCGCCGAGATCTGCCGGTCCTCGCGGATCAGGGCCCGCACCTCGTCCATGCCCGCCGGCTCCGGCTCCTCGATGCCCAGGTGGTCCAGCAGCAGCGCCAGGCGGCGCTCCGTCCGGTCCGCCTGCACCTGGAGGCTCCTCACGCGCAGCGACACCGTCGAGGTGATCCACCCGGCGGTGCCTATGAGCATGACGAGCAGGAACACGGTGTTCATTCGGGCCTTCCAGGGATCAGTCCGTGATCTTGAAGGTACTCGAGCTGGGCGCGGACGGACCATTGCGCCGCCGGCCACAGGGAGCGGTCCACGTCCGCGTACACCTGGGCGACGACCGCCTCGGGCGTGGTGAAGCCGTTCTCGACGGCCGTCTCGACCTGCGCCAGCCGGTGCGCCCGGTGGGCCAGGTAGTACTCCACGGCGCCCTGCGCGTCCTCCAGGACCGGCCCGTGCCCCGGCAGGACGGTGTGCACGCCGTCGTCCACGGTGAGGGAGCGCAGACGCCGCAGGGAATCCAGGTAGTCGCCGAGGCGGCCGTCGGGGTGCGCGACCACCGTGGTGCCGCGGCCGAGGATGGTGTCGCCGGTCAGCACCGCCCGGTCGGCGGGCAGGTGGAAGCAGAGCGAGTCGCTGGTGTGGCCCGGGGTCGGGACCACGCGCAGCTCCAGCCCGCCGGTCCGGATCACGTCCCCGGCGGCGAGGCCCTCGTCGCCGAGGCGCAGGGCCGGATCCAGCGCGCGCACCTTGGTGCCGGTGAGTTCGGCGAAGCGGCCGGCGCCCGCCGCGTGGTCGGGGTGTCCGTGGGTGAGCAGGGTGAGTGCGACCCGCTTGCCCGCCTGCTCGGCGGTGGCGACGACCGCCCGCAGGTGGGCCTCGTCCAGCGGGCCGGGGTCGATGACGACGGCGAGGTCCGAGCCCGGCTCGGACAGCAGCCAGGTGTTGGTGCCGTCCAGGGTCATCGCCGACGGGTTGGGGGCCAGTACGTTCACCGCGCGTGCGGTCGCCGGCCCGGAGGCGACGAATCCGCGGGGCTGTCCGGGCAGTGCTACGGCGTCGCTCATGCGGGACCTCCGGGGCCTCCGGGGCGCCCGCGACGGACGCGCTTGGTGAACTCTTCGTGGCCCGGCCAGCTGAGCACCACCTCGCCGCCCTCCAGAGCGGCCTGCGCCAGCACGGGGGCGAGGTCCTGGGCCCCGGCCGCCGCGAGCGCGTCCGCGGCGCTCCCGTACGGCTCCAGGGAGCGCAGCGTGGAGATGGTGGGCGGCATCATCAGCAGCTCGCCCTTGTCGTAGCCGCCGGCGGCGTCGGCCGGGCGGATCCAGACGGTCCGGTCGGCCTCGGTGGAGGCGTTGCGGGTGCGCTGTCCCTCGGGGAGGGCGGCCACGAAGAACCAGGTGTCGTAGCGGCGCGGCTCGAACTCGGGGGTGATCCAGCGCGCCCACGCCCCGAGCAGGTCGGAGCGCAGCCACAGGCCGCGGCGTTCGAGGAAGTCCGCGAAGGACAGCTCCCGGGCCACGAGGGCCCGCCGGTCCGCCTCCCAGTCGTCACCGGTGGTGTCGCCGACGACGGTGTCCGGGCTCGGGCCGGCGAGCAGGACGCCCGCCTCCTCGAAGGTCTCCCGCACGGCGCCGCAGACGATGGCCTGGGCGGTACGGGGGTCGGTCCCGAGCCGGGCCGCCCAGTCCGCCTGGGAGGGGCCCGCCCAGCCGACGTGGTGCTCCTCGTCGCGGGGGTCCACCCCACCGCCCGGATAGGCGTACGCGCCGCCGGCGAAGGCCATGGAGGCCCTCCTGCGCAGCATGTGGACGACGGGCCCGTCCGGGGTGTCGCGCAGGAGCATCACGGTGGCGGCGAGCCGCGGTTCCACCGGGGTGAGCGAGCCGTCCGCGAGCGCGCGGATGCGGTCGGGCCATTCGGGCGGGTACCACTGGCCCCCGGCGGGGGGCTGCTGCTGACCATTCGGCATGGCCGGATGCTACGGCCATCCGGCCCGATGTTCGAGGGTCACCCTTTCACCGGCCGCCGCGCGGCGGCCGGAACGGGGCGGGCCCGGCAGGCGGCGCCGCGCCCCGGTCCGTAGGGCTCCCGCGGGGATCAGGCTCCGGGGACCAGCTCGACCTGGATCTCGACCTCGACGGGCGCGTCGAGCGGCAGGACCGCCACACCGACGGCGCTGCGGGCGTGGACGCCCTTCTCACCGAGGACGGCGCCCAGCAGCTCGCTCGCGCCGTTCAGCACGCCCGGCTGGCCGGTGAAGTCGGGGGCCGAGGCGACGAAGCCGACGACCTTCACGACACGCGCGATCTTGTCGAGGTCGCCGACGACCGACTTGACGGCGGCCAGGGCGTTCAGCGCGCAGGTGGCCGCCAGTTCCTTGGCCTGCTCCGGCGAGACCTCGGCGCCGACCTTGCCGGTGACCGGCATGCTGCCCTTGACCATCGGGAGCTGGCCCGCGGTGTAGACGTAGGCGCCCGACCGCACGGCCGGCTGGTACGTGGCCAGCGGCGGGACGACCTCGGGCAGGGTCAGGCCGAGCTCGGCCAGCTTCGCGTCGACGACGCCGCTCATGCCTTCTCCCGCTTGAGGTAGGCCACGAGCTGCTCGGGGTTGTTCGGGCCGGGCACGACCTGGACGAGCTCCCAGCCGTCCTCGCCCCAGGTGTCCAGGATCTGCTTGGTGGCGTGGACCAGCAGCGGGACCGTCGCGTATTCGAACTTCTTGGTCATGGGAGCGAGGGTAGTGCCTGTGATGCGGGGCTCATGCGCGCCCCGGGAGGCGAGTGGTTAGGCTCGGTCGATGTGAGCAGGCTCCAGGTGGTCAGCGGCAAGGGCGGCACCGGCAAGACCACGGTCGCCGCGGCACTCGCGCTTGCCCTCGCGCGCGAGGGCAGACGGACTCTTCTGGTGGAGGTCGAGGGCAGGCAGGGGCTCGCGCAGCTCTTCGGCGCCGAGGCGCTCCCCTACGAGGAACGGAAGATCGCGGTGGCGCCCGGCGGGGGCGAGGTCTTCGCGCTCGCCATCGACGCCGAGCGGGCGCTGCTGGACTACCTCCAGATGTTCTACAAGCTCGGCTCGGCCGGACGCGCGCTCAAGAAGCTGGGGGCCATCGACTTCGCGACGACCATCGCCCCCGGCCTGCGCGACGTGCTGCTGACCGGCAAGGCGTGCGAGGCGGTGCGCCGCAAGGACAAGGCCGGGCGGTACGTCTACGACCACGTGGTCATGGACGCGCCGCCGACCGGGCGGATCACCCGGTTCCTGAACGTCAACGACGAGGTGGCGGGCCTGGCCCGGTTCGGCCCGATCCACAACCAGGCACAGGCCGTCATGAAGGTGCTCAAGTCCCCCGAGACGGCGGTGCACCTGGTCACCCTCCTGGAGGAGATGCCCGTCCAGGAGACCGCGGACGGCATCGAGGAGCTGCGCGGGGCGGGGCTGCCGGTCGGCCGGGTCGTCGTCAACATGGTCCGCCCGCACCACCTGGACGAGGACACCCTGCGCACCGCGGCCGAGGACCACCGCGCCGGGGTCGCGAAGGCGCTGTCGCGGGCGGGCCTGGGCGGAGCGCGCCGCGGCGGACTGGCGGAGCGGCTCGTCGAGCCGCTGCTCGCGCAGGCCTCCGAGCACGCGGGCCGGGTGGAGCTGGAGCGCGCGCAGCGCGCCGTACTGGCGGGCCTGGACCTGCCGACGTACGAACTGCCCCTGCTCGGGGCGGGGATGGATCTGGCCGGGCTCTACGAGCTGGCCAAGGAACTTCGGAAGCAGTCGGTGGCCGAATGAGCGAGGGGGTGGACACGGTGGGACTCGACACTCCGCCGCGGCTGGCGGTCGACCGGCTGCTGGACGACCGGGAGACCCGCATCATCGTGTGCTGCGGGGCGGGCGGCGTCGGCAAGACCACCACGGCCGCGGCACTGGGCGTACGGGCGGCCGCGCGGGGGCGGAAGGCGGTCGTGCTGACCATCGACCCGGCGCGGCGGCTCGCGCAGTCGATGGGGATCGACTCGCTGGACAACACCCCGCGCAGGGTCGCTACCGCGGGCGGGGACGGCGGCGAACTGCACGCCATGATGCTGGACATGAAGCGGACCTTCGACGAGATCGTCGAAGCGCACGCCGACGCCGAGCGCGCCCGCGCCATCCTCGCCAACCCCTTCTACCAGTCGCTGTCGGCCGGCTTCGCGGGCACGCAGGAGTACATGGCGATGGAGAAGCTCGGGCAGCTGCGGGCCCGGGACGACTGGGACCTGATCATCGTGGACACCCCGCCGAGCCGGTCGGCGCTGGACTTCCTGGATGCCCCGGGGCGCCTGGGGTCCTTCCTGGACGGGAAGTTCATCCGGGTGCTGATGGCGCCGGCGAAGGTGGGCGGCCGGGCCGGGATGAAGTTCCTGAACGTCGGCATGTCGATGATGACCGGCACCCTCAGCAAACTGATGGGGGCTTCGCTGCTGAAGGACGTACAGACCTTCGTGGCGGCGATGGACACGATGTTCGGCGGCTTCCGCACCCGAGCCGACGCGACCTTCCGGCTGCTCCAGGCGCCCGGTACGGCCTTCCTGGTGGTCGCGGCGCCCGAACCGGACGCCCTGCGCGAGGCGGCGTACTTCGTGGAGCGGCTGGCCGCTGAGCGGATGCCGCTCGCCGGTCTGGTGCTCAACCGTGTGCACGGCAGCGGCGCCGACCAGCTGTCCGCCGAACGGGCGTTGGCCGCCGCAGAGAATCTTGAAGAAGGCGGCATTGTCGATCAGGAGTCCGGGAAAGCTGGACTTCGTGACACGGCCGCCGAACCCCCCGGCGCCGATGACGACACCACGGCCGTCGACCGGATCACGGCAGGACTGCTGCGCCTGCACGCCGAACGCATGCAGGTGATCGCGCGTGAGCAGCGCACGCGTGATCGCTTCACCTCGCTCCACCCCGAGGTGGCGGTGGCCGAAGTGGCCGCCCTGCCCGGCGATGTGCACGACCTCGCCGGGCTGCGGGCCATCGGAGAACGACTCGCGGCCGGGGTGCCGGCCGGAGCGTAGGCGTTCGTACGGGGTGGCGGCCGCGTGTTCTACCCGGCTGCCGCGTACGTCTCGTACGGAACGTCGATCTCCGCGTCTGCATCCATGGTGAGGATGCCCGTGCTGCGCTCGTACTCCGTACGGGCGGTTTCGAGCAGCCGTCGCCACGAGGTGACGGTGGGACGCCGGCGCAGCAGCGCACGTCGTTCCCGCTCGGTCATTCCGCCCCACACGCCGAACTCGACGCGGTTGTCGAGCGCATCGGCCAGGCATTCGGTCCGCACCGGACATCCGGTGCACACCGCCTTGGCCCTGTTCTGTGCCGCTCCTTGAACAAACAGTTCATCCGGATCGGTAGTGCGGCAGGCTGCCTGCGCACTCCAGTCGGTAACCCAGCCCATCCCGGCGCCGTCCTCTCCCGAATCGAGGCTCCCCCACGGCGGTAGCGGCATATTCACCGCTGCCAGTTGAGGACGTTACGGAAGGCGGGCACAGTGCAACACCCCCGACGGGCCCAATCTTGAATGGTCCGAACGGACTATGGGTAAGCGGCAGATCACCCGACGGAGTGATCCGGCGACATGCCCGACCATTCCGACGATTCGGGTGTAATCGGCGGATCGAGTTCACCGCGGCAGCGAGATTCGGACATCAGTCCACCCCATTCGGGAAGGGTGAAAATCAAGCCGAGGGGTTGATGTCGCACCGGACTGCTGTGACAGTTGGGGTCAGCTTAGGCCAAGGCATTCGCGCGTGTCCGGCGAATCAGAACGTAGGCTGCCCTCCATGGGAAAGAAGCGCTCGGGCGGCGGGCTCACCGGGAGCCAGCAGGCCGCCAAGTTCCTCGGGGTGTCCGTTCTCTCCGGAGTCGTGCTGGCGGGCATGGCGATTCCGGCTGCAGGCGCCCTGGGACTGGCCGCCAAGGGCACGGTCGAGGGATTCGACGAGATCCCGGCCAATCTCAAGACACCGCCGCTGAGCCAGCGGACCACGATTCTGGACGCCGAGGGTGGCTTGATCGCCACCGTCTATTCGCGCGACCGCCAGGTGGTCCCGCTCACGTCGATCTCCCCGTACATGCAGAAGGCCATCGTCGCCATCGAGGACTCGCGTTTCTACGAGCACGGCGCCGTCGACCTCAAGGGCATCCTGCGCGCGGTCAACCGCAACGCGCAGGAGGGCGGCGCGGCGCAGGGCGCGTCCACGCTCACCCAGCAGTACGTGAAGAACGTGTTCGTCGAAGAGGCCGGCGACGACGAGACCAAGGTGCGCGAGGCCCAGGAGAAGAGCCTCGGCCGCAAGATCCGCGAGCTGAAGTACTCGATCCAGGTCGAGGAGGAGCTCGGGAAGAAGAAGATCCTCGAGAACTACCTCAACATCACCTACTTCGGCCAGCAGGCCTACGGGATCGAATCCGCGGCCCAGCGGTACTTCAGCAAGCCGGCCAAGGACCTGACCCTGGAGGAGTCCGCGCTCCTGGCGGGCGTCGTGCAGTCGCCGAGCCGCTACGACCCGGTGAACGACAACCAGGAGGCGACGAAGCGCCGCAACATCGTCCTCCAGCGGATGGCCGACACCAAGGACGTCTCGCAGGCGGAGGCCGACGCGGCGAAGGCGAAGCCGGTCACGCTGAAGGTCACCAAGCCCAAGAACGGCTGCATCACGGCGGTCAAGGGCGCGGGCTTCTTCTGCGACTACGTGCGCAACTCCTTCCTGACCGACCCGGTCTTCGGCAAGACCCGCGAGGAGCGGGCGAAGGTCTGGAACAAGGGCGGCCTGACCGTACGCACGACCCTGGACCCGCAGTCGCAGGACGCGGCCAACGAGTCGATCAAGGACCACGTCTACCAGGAGGACGCGATCGCGACGGCTGTGACCATGGTCCAGCCGGGCACCGGACGGGTGCTGGCGATGGGCCAGTCCAAGCCGTACGGCTTCGGCAAGAACGAGACGCAGATCAACTACTCCGTGGACAAGCGGATGGGCGGCTCGAACTTCGGCTTCCAGGTCGGTTCGACCTTCAAGCCGTTCATCGCCGCCGCCGCCCTGGAGCGGGGCATGCCCCCGACGAAGGTCTACGGTGCCCCGAACAAGCTCGACTACCCGAGCCCGATCTCCCGCTGCGACGGCTCGCAGTACATCAACACCCAGAAGGAATCGGCGGAGAACGAGACCGAGGACGAGGTCGGCCCCTACGCGCTGCGTACGGCGATGGAGAAGTCGATCAACACCTACTTCGTCGAGATGATCTCCGAGATCGGCCTGTGCCCGGTGTCGGAGATGGCGGCGAAGCTCGGCGTGGTGCCGGCGAGCGGCGCGAAGCTGGCCGACGGCCCCGCCATCGCACTCGGCTCGGAGGAGATGTCCCCGCTGACGATGGCCAACGCGTACGCGGCCTTCGCCAACCGGGGCGTCTACTGCACCCCGGTCGCCATCGAGTCGATCACCGACGCGCACGGCAAGGCGCTCGCGGTGCCCAAGAGCAAGTGCGAGCGGGCGATGTCGCAGAACACCGCCGACACCATCAACACCCTGCTGAGCGGCGTGGTCGACTCCGGCACCGGTGAGCGGGCCGGCCTGACCGACCGCGACAGCGCGGGCAAGACCGGTACGACGGACTCCCGCTACAACGCCTGGTTCGTGGGCTACACCCCGAACGTCTCCGGCGCGGTGTGGGTCGGCTCGGGCGGCGCGAAGAAGATCACGATGGAGAACATCACCATCGGCGGCCGGGGCTACGACAAGGTCTTCGGCGGTGGCCTGCCCGGCCCGATCTGGAAGGACGCCATCACGGGCGCGCTGTCCGGCCGCGAGGCCCTGCGCTTCACCACGGTCCACATCACCGAACCGAACGTGCCCTCCGGCGGCCCCCGCGGCAACAAGCCGTCCACCAGCCCGAGCCGGCCCGGCAAGCCCGGCGGCGACGGCAAGCCCGGCGGGCGGCCCGGCGGCCAGAACGCGGGCCAGACGGGCGGCGGCGCCACGGGCGGCGGCGCCGGCCAGCCGGACAACCCCTTCCCCGGCATCACGATCGACCCGGACACGGTGATCGGCGGCCGCGACGGCCAGTAGCCGCGGAGCGCGGTAGCCGCAGCGGGCGGTACGCGGCAACGACACGAGGGAGGGCCCCGGCCGATTCGGCCGGGGCCCTCCCTCTTACGTCTTACGTCTTACGTCTTGCGGCCTCTCAGGAGAGCGCCTTCTTCACGGCAGCGGCGACACGCCCGCCCTCCGCCAGACCGGCGACCTTCGGGTTCACGATCTTCATGACGGCGCCCATGGCCCGCGGCCCCTCGGCACCCGCCGACCGGGCCTCCTCGACGGCCTCCGCCACGATCCCGGCGAGCTCCTCGTCGGAGAGCTGCTTGGGCAGGTAGGTGTCCAGGAACTCGCCCTCGGCGCTCTCGCGCGCGGCCTGCTCGGGACGACCACCCTGCGCGAAGGCGTCCGCGGCCTCACGGCGCTTCTTCGCCTCCTTGGCGATCACCTTGAGGACTTCCTCATCGGAGAGCACACGGGCCTCCTTGCCCGCGACCTCCTCCTTGGTGATGGCGGAAAGGGTCAGGCGCAGCGTGGACGAGTGCAGCTCGTCGCGCGCCTTGATGGCGGTGGTGAGGTCTTCCTGGAGCTTGGCCTTGAGCGTGGTCATGCAGGTGAGTGTGCCAGGTACGGGGACGGTGGCGCTCACCTGTTTTCCCGTCTGCGACGATGGGTCCATGCGTGCGCGTTACGGAGTACCACTGAAAGCGGCTGCCGGAATCGCTGCGGTGGGGGCCGCGGGTGTGGCTTACGCCGCCGGTTTCGAGGCGCGGTCCTTCCGGCTGCGCCGGGTCACGGTGCCGGTCCTTCCCCGGGGGATGCGCCCGCTGCGCGTGCTCCAGGTCTCGGACATCCACATGGTCGGCGGGCAGCGCAAGAAGCGCGCCTGGCTGCAGTCCCTGGCCGGCCTGCGCCCCGACTTCGTCGTGAACACCGGCGACAACCTCTCGGACACCGAGGGCGTCCCCGAGGTCCTCGACGCCCTCGGCCCGCTGATGTCCTTCCCCGGCGTGTACGTCTTCGGGTCGAACGACTACTACGGGCCGCGGCTGCGCAACCCCGCGCGCTACCTGGTCGAGAAGGTCCAGGGCCGACACGGGCTGAACGGCAACAAGCCGGTCGTCGGCGCCGTGCACAACCCGTGGGAGGAGCTGCGGGACGCCTTCGACGCGGCGGGCTGGCTGAACCTCACCAACACCCGGGCCCGGATGAAGCTGGAAGGGCTGGAGCTGGCCTTCACCGGGCTCGACGACCCGCACATCAAGCGGGACCGCTACGCGAGCGTCGCCGGCGGGCCGGAGGCGGACGCGGACTTCTCGCTGGCCGTGGTGCACGCCCCGTACCTGCGGGTCCTCGATTCCTTCACCGCCGACCGGTACCCGCTGATCCTCGCGGGCCACACCCACGGCGGACAGCTGTGCATCCCCTTCTACGGGGCGCTGGTCACCAACTGCGACCTGGACACGGAGCGGGTGAAGGGGCTGTCCGCGCACGAGGCGGCGGGCCACCGCTCCTACCTGCACGTCTCGGCCGGCTGCGGCACGAACCGCTTCACCCCGGTCCGCTTCGCCTGCCCGCCGGAGGCGACGCTCCTGACGCTGACCCCGAAGGAGTAGGGCCCCGCCACCCGCTCCGCGAAAACCGGATTTCGTCTCCGGCGAGAGGTCCGCTAAAGTAATCGATGTCGCCAGGACAGCAACACTTCAGGGCGACGATCGGGGTGTAGCGCAGCTTGGCAGCGCGCTTCGTTCGGGACGAAGAGGTCGTGGGTTCAAATCCCGCCACCCCGACAGAGTAAGACCAGGTGAGAGCCGGTGCAGAGCAATCTGCACCGGCTCTTTCTGCGTTTGGGCGACTGACTGAGCCACTCGTCGCGGTGGCCCGGATCATGGGTGACGTGATCCGGGCCTTCGCCGAGCGCCTCTGGGTCAGCGGTCGGTGTCGGGCAGGGTCTCGGTGCTGCCGTCGGGGTGGATGAGGAGGCGGACCGCGCCGCCGTAGCGGTCATCGGTGATCACCGCGGGGGTCGGGAAGCCGAGCTGCTGGGCGCGCTGCTGGAGGATGCCGATGACGACGTCCTGGATGTTGCCGAAGGGCGGGGCCGTCACGGGGACCCCGTCGATCAGGCCGGCGTGGTAGGAGAAGACGCGGACTTCCGCGGCCGGAGAGGTGGGCTGCACGGCGACTGCCTTTCAGGAGTTCGGGACGGCTTCGCCGGTGGACGGCGGGTTCGCGATGTAGGTGCCGCGCGAGACCCGAAGCAATCGGCCCGACTTGACCATGGCGGACAGGGCGTTGCTGACCGACTTCCCCGCGTCCGCATACACACCCGGGGGCAGCGCCCCGACCACGTCGCGGCCGGTGAAGCGACCCGGGAAGGAGGACACTGCCGTCTCCACGGACCGGCGCAGGCTGGGGACGCTCCAGGAACCGGCCCCGCCCGCGACTGTGGCGGAGTGGTACGGGTGATCGTCGCGCCGGATGCCCGGGAGGCCCTCGCCGTGGCCCTGGCGCTGGGCGAGGGGCTGGTAGCGCTCCAGGTGGGAACCGAGCTCGCGCACCGCTTCCAGTACGGCCGAGAGCTGCCGGACGTGCGGGACGGCGGCCGGGTCCGCGGTGTCGGCGGCGGGGACGAGCACCGCCGTGATGGCCTCGACGCGCTGCAGCGAGGCCGCCAGGCGGCGCAGCAGGGGCTCGAAGATGTCCTGCTGCAGTGCGGCGACGGGGTCGCTGGTCGCGAGCTCGATGCTCACGGAACCGGTCAGGCCGCTGTCCGCGACCTCGTAGGCGGCCTCGTCACCGGCTGCCGTGCGCCAGGACTCCAGGCTCCGGCGGGTCTCGCCCACGGCTGCGAGGAGCTCGGGTTCCACTCCCGCGGACGGCGTGAGCGCGAGCATCCCCGCCAGCTGCTGGGCGACCTTGAGCATGAGGAGCGTGGCGCGCGCCAGCGGACCGAGCACGGTCTTCTGTATGGCCAGGGCCGGATCACCGAGCGAGTAGGTGATCCGTTCCCCCTGCAGGGCAGGAGCCGGCATTGTCGAAACCCTGTCTGTGTCGGCGCGCTGTCGTCGGTCTGTTCTGAAGTGCTGTGCCGGGCCCTGCCGCTGGGTGGGAACCGGCCCCCGGCCGACACCGAACGACCGGCGCGTCCGGTGCGTCTGGAGGGCGCTGAACGCGTCGAGCACGGCTGAGGCTCCGACCGCTTCGCCACGCCCGCCGGAGGCGGACTCGGCGTCGGCGTCCGACAGACGTCCCCGGCTGTCGCCGATGTGCAGCCACATGCGGATCCAGCGCCGGTCCTGCTCGGTGGTGGCGGCGGCGTAACCGCCCGGATCGGACCGGACGACGGCGTCCTGCAGGCATTCCGCCCTCAGCGGGCAGGAGAAGCAGAGCTCGCGGGCAGCATGGGTGAGGGCCTGGCTCCTGCGCGTGCGGAACGGCAGCTCCTGCACACCCGCGGGCGGACGCTCCAGGAGCGGCTCTTTGAAGATGTCGGGCCGTCGCTGGCAGGGCAGAGGTGTGGTGGTGGCCGGCAGCGTCGCCGCCGGCCGGGTTCTCGACGCAGTCCTCGCCATGAAACTAGCCCCCCGATGCTTCCTGTGACCGTAGGGGACTCTAGAACAGGCGAATTGGCAGCGGCAAAGCCGGACGGCACCTTGTTGATCATTTATTACACAAAGGTGGCCCACCTCACCGACCACCCCTATCAGCGGCTACCGCGACCCTGCGAACCTCAGGGCGCTTCACCCTGCGTTCGCTCTTCTTCACGGAGTGGAAAGTTCCGCTACCGACCGTCAGAACCCCCACGACGCCTAGGAATCCAAGGGGAACACCGAGGAACGGTGCCAGCATCCCCACCACGGACGCGCCGATGAGAGTGACGTCGGCCAGTACGACGGTGACTCCCCGGCGGCCCCGGGGCTGCCGCAGCATCCAGGCACCCAGCAGCGCCATGGCGCCGAGCGCCCAGTAGCCCAACACCGCCTGTCCGCTGAGGAGTCCGCCGGCGGTCCCCCGTGCGATGTCGCCCACGGCCGCCAGATAGCCGGTCATCGCGGCAGTGACGACGGTCGAGACCAGTGCGAGCAGCAACTGGCCGCGGCGGCGCAGCATCCAGAGGATCACGGCCAGGACCAGCAGCCCGCACACCGTGACGAACGCGGCCCTGCCGGCCGAGGCGAACGTGAAGAGGGTGTAGGCGCCGGCGATCCCGAGGACGATCCGGCGGAGCAGCCGCACGGCCCATGCGTCGTCGCGCTCCTGGCGGAGCAGCCGACGGAGGGATTCGGGGGAGGGGCGAGAGGTCATGCCGGACCGTCCATACCTGTTGCGAGGGGGCGGAGAGCGAGGGGCGGAGCTCCTGGGGAGCCGGCAACGGGGGTCGGCCCGGAACGCTCGGGCCGCGTGACGGTCTGCGGCTGCTGGAAACCCATCTGCCACAGCGGGGCGGCCGGGCCCTTCGGCGCGGCCTGCTGCTCGGCTGCCTTGACGGCCGGGGCCTGTGCCTGTGGCTGCGCCTGCGCCGGGCCCGGGGCCGGGGCGACGCCCTCCAGGAGGCTGTCGAGCTTCGCCTTGCGGGCCTCGGGGGTGTCGGCCGCGAAGCCCTGCGGGTCGATGTAGTGGGGGAGGTCCTTGTTGTCGAACTGCGCGACGGCCCGCACGGTGTTCGTACCGGCTTCCGTACGGGTGACCTCCGGCCAGGACCGGGGCGCCTCGTAGACGAAGTGGATGTTGTCCAGACCGACGTTCTCGTTCCCGCGGAGCGTGCCGAGTTCCTTCTGATACAGGACCGCCCGGGTGTTGCCGGTGTCCGCGAAGACGTTCACTCGGCCTTCGGCCAGCCCGCCGTACGTCGCGGAGATCTCGTCCCATTTGGCCTTGGCGTAGCCCGGGCCGAAGCCCGCGTCCGCACCACCGAGGGCCTCGATGACTTCCGGCTCCCACAGGAACATGTTGTCGAGTTCCCGGCCGCCCTGGATCGTCTCCAGGGTCTGCGCGCTGCCTGGGTTGGTCTTGTTCTGCTGGGCAGCCCACTCCTCCGCTATGAAGCGCTGGGACAGGAACGGGATACCGTCGTAGTTCTTCGGCGCGTCGGGGTGCTCGATGCCGTGGGACCAGAAGGCGCTGATCGGCTTCGCCCCGTCGGGCGGAGTGAGCTTCGCCTTGTCCTTGGCCAGGCTGTCGATGTAGCGCTTCTCCTTCGACTCCTGAAGTACTCCGCGTTCCGTCAGCTTGTCCTTCAGGCCTGCCGCTTCGGCGGCAGCCGAAATGCGCGCCACCACGGAGTCCGGGTCGGCTTTGGCATCCAGGGCTGCCTTGTGCCGGGCGTTCGCCCGGGCGACGGCGCCTTCCTCTATGTGCTTCGGTATCGGTTCAGGACTCACCGCCGGCCGGTCTCCAACGGACGGGGATAGACACGGAAGGTCATGTTGACCACTCCGACACGAGATCCGTCAGCGGTACCCGTGGCGGGGCTGATGGTCAGGCTGGCGAGTGCGCCACTCGGAGCGGCAATCTCCCAGTAGGCGATGCGATAGGGGCGCTTCTGCTTGAGCCGGGTCTCGGCCTTGGGCACGACGAACTCGCCGAGCTCATCGGGAAAGGCCGCCGAGTCCCAGGCGCCGTCCCAGGCCGGTGCGCCGAGCACCGATGACACGGCGTCGCGGTAGAGGGGCCACACCCGATCAGCCTCGGCCAGAACACGGGGATTCCCTGCCGGGCCACCTACCGCCGTCTCGCCCCACACCCAGTACGAGAGACTCTGCACGGGTGCCCAGCTGCCACCGATCGCGTTCAGCGTCATCACGCCCCCGGTGGACGTGTCCACGTTGAGGACGTGCTCGAACTGGGTCGGCGTCCAGCCGAACTGGGCGCACCACTCGTCCAGGTCCTGGCTGGCCAGGGGCGGGCCGTTCCAGACGGTCTCCCAGTGGACGTCGGTCAGTCCGCGCAGCTCGGTGACGAGTTCCTGCGGGGTGCGGTCCACCGGCGGTTCGAAGGGCGTGCTCATGTCGTGGTCTCTCTTTCTCACGTCTCGTACGTCACAGCAGCCAACCCGGGCCGGCATCCGGGTTCGGGTCGGCCGGCCCGTGGAAGGCGAGAGAGATCGTCCCACCCCCCGCGTACCCGCCGGCCCGGTGGTCCAGATCGAGAACGATCACCGGGGCGAGCGGATTGGCGTACTTCCACTGGGCCATCCGGTACGGGGCGCTGCTCTCCAGCGCCCGCTCCTCGGCGTCGCCCCATCGGCCCGGGGCCCCCAACGCGGCCGTCATCCGGGCGAGGTGGGCCGCGTAGCGGTCGAGGGCGACCGCCAGGACGGCCTCGCCTTCGGACTCCTCGGCCGCAGTGGCCTTCCAGACGGTGTACGACGCCCGGGTCACGGGCCGGCCGGGGCCGGGCGCAGAGGCCAGGTGCAGGCGGCCGCCCTGCGGCGTACGCACCCACAGGCCCGACTGGAGCCACAGCGGCTCCCAGCCGAAGGCCGCGCACCACTCGGCGCGCTCGGCCTCACCGTCGGGTATCCCGGGCCAGACGGTGCGCCAGTCCACGCGCAGGAGCCCACTCAGTTCGGCGGCGAGCTCCTGCGGCGGGTGGTCGGCGATGACACTTGCCATGATCAGACCTTCCTAGCGGGACACCCTGCCGTCGCCCTCTCGTGGCGCGGGCGCCGGAGACGGGTTCGGCGGTGTCGGCGCGCTGCGGAGGTCGGGCGCCGACGGCCGCGGCTGCTGCCGTGCGGGGGCGGGCTCCGGGGCGTTCACCCGGCCGGCGGAGGGCCGAGGACCCTGCTGCGGGGCGACGACAGGAGCCGGGGGCGTCGAGGTCCCCGGGCTGACGCGGCCGCTCTGGCGCGCCGGTTCGGCCGCCGGCTCCCCGCCCGCCGCGGACGGCTGCGCCCGCCGGTCGAGCACGTTCTGGTACGCGTCCTTCTGGACCTCGTTGGCCTCGTACGCACGCCTGCGCTGGTCGCGCCGGGAGTTGCGGGCGGGGAGCTTGCCCTCCTTCTGCCACCGGCTGTCGTTCTTCTTGTTGTCGTAGGCCCGTGCGGCAGCCAGCGCTCCCTTTCCGGTGAGCTTCCCCGACGACTTCACCGCGCCCCCGGCCAGCTTCGCCGTTCCGGTCGCGGTCCTTCCGGCGACCCGGCCCGTCTTCTTCGCGACGCCGGCTGCGGCACCGGTGCCGTACTGGGCCAGCTTGCCGCCCACGGTGTTCGCCATGTCCCCCACGCCCAGCGCGTCCTGCGCTCCGGCGATCTGCGGGCTGAAGTTCCCCGCGAGCAGCTTCTTCAGCATCATCACGACGGCGACCGTGACCAGGAGCAGCATCAGAAGCTGCATACCGAGGGAGATCTTGGCGGGCAGGATCATCTGGTACAGCATCAGGAGCACGGTCAGGATGACGCCGAAACCCGCCCGCAGGACGAAGCTGTGGATGAACGTCTGCAGCCAGCCCTTGAGCAGCTTCTGCTGGGACGGATGGATGCCCAGCGTGGCGATCAACGGCAGCATGATGATCATGATGAGGGTGACCGCGTGCCAGAGCAGGGTCAGCGCGCTGAGCACGATCACCATGACGCCGACGATCAGCGCGGCCACGAGCGAGTAGAAGGCGAGCCCGATCCGATTGCCTGCGCCGTGCCCGGCCCATTCGCCGAACGCGACGGGATAGACCCGCTTCTTGGGGTCTTCGTCCTCCTGGTTGGAGCCCTTGCCGCCGGCCATGTCCTGCCGGATGCCGTACCAGTCCTCCTTGTACTTGCTCTTCTCGGTCACCTCGCCGTTGAAGGCGTCCTTGTTCGTCATGGACTGGCTGACCAGCTGCCGAACACGCAGGTCTTCGCAGCGCGCCCCCGTGCCGTAGTCGCACGTTTCAGAGGGTTCGGCCGGAAGGCAGGTTCCCTTGTCCACCTTGCCTCCGCCATTACGCTTGAAGATGCAGCTCGTGCCGCCTTCTCCGAACTGGCCCAGCGCCCAGGGCCGGAACGCGAGCGTGTCGTACATGGCACAGCTCGACACGCGCAAACCGCGGTTGGGAGCGTTCTTGGGCAGATCGCAGGGCACCTGCACCTCATCCGCCATGCCGCCGAGCACCGCTTCGCTCAGATAGCTGTTGGCACTGGCGATACCCGAGTCCGCCTCGTTGATGACCGCCTTGAAGTTCCCGCCCGTCAAGAGGGCCACGACGGCGATCGTGGTCAGGGCGGCCCAGCTGACGCCGGACCAGGCTTCGCGCATGTCGCCCTTGCGCCACTTCGTGAAGACCCAGATGCCGGTGAGGGTGATCATGACAGGGACGGCGGGGATGAAGACCTTGGTCTGCAGGGTCTCCACAACGCTGTCGCGACCTGTGTACAGCCCGCTCAAAGGGCTCGGGTTGGAGGCGAACTCCTTGATGGATATGGAGATGCGCGTCAAGATCTTCGTGCCGTCGAAGACCATGTTGGCGATGCCGTTGTTGACATAGTCCATGATCTCGCAGTTGTCGGCGCCACTGAAGTCCGCGGAGCTGTCGGTCTGGGAGGCGTCGCCGATGTCCCGCTGCGTACCGGACCAGTTCAGGCCTCGCATGGCGGCCAGCTCGTACATGGTGTACTCGGCGCCAGCCTGGGGCATGTTCACCGCCCCGGTGATCATCCCGGTGGTGTCGTTGAGGTTCTTGGCGCGCTGGGCCTCGTTCTCCCACTGGTTGACGGCGGGGAAGATGGACTCGCCGTTGGCGCCCGGTTGGTCCAGTTCGTAGGAGTCGTCGCCGGTGAAGCTGCAGGAGAAGTCCGCGGACGCCGTGCCGGGAGTCGCCAGGGTCAGCGCGATCAGCGCGAGGATCACGAACGCCCCGGCCCTGGCCGCCCTCCCTGCGCCCCTCACCCGGTCGAGGAGCGACGGGCTGCCGACTGCGGCTCCACGTGGCTTGGCGCTACGGCGCACGAACATTGGCATCCTTCTGGGGTCTCCGCAGGGACGGGGCGCGGGCGGGAACGGCCTGCGGCCTAGGAGGGGAGGTAGTCGGTCACGAAGCAGCCCTTGACCAGCTCTTCGCTGATCTTGTAGCCGCTCGGGATCTCAGCCTTGAACTTGGGGTCACAGACCATCAATGCAAGGCCGGCCGACTTCATCTTCCGAGCCGCGTCATCGTTGCCGGGGTCGACTGCGAAGTTCTGCCCGACGAAGTAGGACGTGTCGAAGTCCGGGTCGGCCTCCAGGGCCTTCTTGTTCGCTTCCTGGAACTTCTTCATGTCGGACAGGAGCATCAAGGTGGTGTACTCGTCCCTGCCTGCCTTGCAGGTCGCCGTCTCCTTGACGGCGAACGCCGAAGGGTCCTTCAGGCGCTCCTTGGTCTTCGAACCGATGCGCGGCTCGAGTTCACGGCACGTGGGGGCGTTCTTGTTGAGCAGCTGCTCGACAGCAGCCATGGTGTCCGCCTTCGGCAGGCCGAAGGCGGCCAGCGGACCGCTGTCCCCCTCGCCACCGCAACCGGTCAGTGCTGTCAGCGCGACGGCCGCGGTCATTGCAGCAAGGGTTTTGGGCAGGCGCATGGTGTCTCCTTGGGTAACGCGTTCGGATGGGTCGTGGTGCGAGGGCACCGCTATCGAGCGGGCTCGGCCTCGGTCGGCCGGTCCTCGCGGGCGGCTTCCTGCATGAAGGTCCAGTCCCACACGCTGAGCGGCGGGTCCGTGGCCTGGCGGCCCGGACGGGTGGTGCCGTTGGTGTCCGTGGCGGCGAGGATCTCCTGGAAAACGAGGTCCACCGCGACCGTCCCGACCCGCTTGTCGACGTCCCGCTGCAGGCAGACACCCGTTCGCAGCTCCTGAAGGGAGTTGGACACCTTGGTGTCGCTCTCGGGCCGGCCGAGCAGCGGCGCCACCAGTGAGGCCTCCTGGGCGGACTTCTGCTTGAACGCGAAGACGGTGTGGATCTGGTTGGCACCGCCGCTGCGCGCCTCGGAGTCCTCGATCTGCACGAGGTCGATGGCCTGCTGGGTGATCAGGACGATCACCGCCAGGTACGACCGGCCCTGCTTGAGCGCGCGCCGCATCAGGTCGCGGCCGCTCTCGGTCGCGGTGACGACGTACGCCTCGTCGACGAACAGCGCCTTGGGCCGCAGCCCGACCTCGCCCGTCACGGGGTTCTTCTCGTAGCCGACGTCGAGCATCTGGCTGCCCAGTTCCACGACCGCCATGAGGGCGGTGGCGGCCAGCCGCTCGGCCGGGTTCCAGCTGCGCGGGTCGGAGGAGGCCGGCGTCTGGAAACCGCGCAGGGTGATGACCGTGCGGCGCTTGCGCATGGCGGACAGGGTCTGCGGGTTCTCGGAGAAGGCGAGTCGTGCGTACGGCAGGGTGCGCAGCTCGGTGAGCAGCATCTGGGCGAGCTTGAGGTCCTTGACGGCCTCGCGGTCTCCGGAGGCCACCGCTTCGTCGTACGCCCGGATGACCTCGTCGACCACCTGCCACAGCGTCGGCCTGGGCACCTGGCGCTCGGCGTCGCGGGCGCTCAGGCCCTGCTCGGTGGCCTGCCTGATCGCGGAGTTGTACCAGCCGACCACGGTGGCCATCGCCTCGATGACGGGAAGGCGGACCCGCTGGTAGTCCTCGTCCCCGAGGAAGCCCCTCAGCATGGTCTCGGCGAGCAGGCGGCCGGAGGGCACGTCGCGGGCGACCACCCAGGGGTCGAGCACGCCGGCCTGGCCCTTGAGGAGGTCGACGACCTCGGTCTCGGCCCAGAACTCCGGGTTGACCGGCTGGAAGCGGCTCTGCGGGGTCCCGAGGAGGCCCGCCTCGGCATCGAGGGGGAACTCGGGATCGTTCACCTGGGACCCGAAGGCCAGGTAGTAGCAGAGCTGGGCGAAGTCGGTCTTGGGGTCGATGACGAGGCAGCGCACGCCCGACTCCGACTCCTCGTAGAACTTCTGCAGGGCCAGCGAGGACTTGCCACCGCCCGATGCGCCGACGATGGCGACGCCACCGCCGTCGTTGCGCGCGGGGCCCACGTGCAGGGAGTAGTGGACCGGGGTCTTGCCCGCCCAGCCGACGAGGTTGCCGACCCAGCCGAGCTGCTTGCCGGAGCGGCGCTCGGGGTTGTCGCCGAGCTCGGTGCCCGCGGTGGGCAGCCCGGCGCCGAGCTGCTCGACCTCCTGCAGGCGCAGGTACGGCGCGATGGGCAGCTTGGGCGCGTCGCCCGGCAGCTGGGACTGCAGCAGTCGCCACTGCTGGCGGCTCGGGCGCAGCAGGGTGACCTTCAGATCCTGCTTGAACTGCATCTCCAGGACGCGGCGGCGGCGCTCCAGCTCGGCGAGGTCGGGGGCCGAGACGGTGAAGCGGATCTGCGCCTCCATGCCCGGCATCTTGTGCTCCTCCACGTCGTCGAGGAGGTTCTGGGCACGGGTGACCTGCGCGGCGAGCTGGGTGCCGGGGGCGCGTCCGGAGTTGGCCATGTCGTTCATCTCGTCGACGAGGTTGCCGCTGATCTTCTTCGCCCGGTCCTGGAACTTCAGGTACGGGATGAGGGAGAAGCGCATGTCGATCTCCACGGGGAAGTCGACGTGCTGCGCCGCGTAGCGCGCCCACGCGGTGGACTGCCGGAAGCGGGTCTCGGTGGGCCAGCTCGCGGCGACGAGCGTCGTCGTGTAGCTGGTGTGCCGCTCGCCGGTCATCTCGTCGTACTGGTGCAGCACGATGTGCGTCTTGTGGTTCTCGCCGGAGAAGTCGACCACCAGGTCGAACTGGTCGGGCCCCCAGGAACGGCTGCCGAGCACCGGCTCGGCGGGAATCGGCAGGTCGCCGTGGAGCGGCTTGCGGATCAGCCAGACCAGTTCCTCGCGGCTCAGCGGAGTGCCGCCGAGGCCGTCGAGGCTCTCGTGGACCTCGCGTGCGACCTGGGTCCACCGGGCCAGGAGCTCCGGGGACAGGAACTCGTCGTGCACGCCCGTGGCACCGGCCGCCGCCGTGTCGGCGACACCGCGTACCGATTGGGTCAGACCGGCGTCCTCGACCGGGTCGTCACCGCCGGGGAGCACGCCGCTCTCGCCGCCTGACTTCCGCTTCATCGACCCGAGCTTGACGAGCAGGATGTTGCGTTCGCGCAGCGCGCCGATGCGCTCCTGGTACTCGGCCTTGCGGAAGTTGTACGCCTTGTAGTTCTCCGTCGGGTCCCAGGCCACTGCGTTGAGCTGCTCGGCCCAGTCCTGGGCGGTGATCGGCCGGTACACCTTGCGGTAGTGGCACTCGACGTTGCGGTCACCGCGGGCGAGGTTCAGCAGCGCGCGGGCCGGGGCCTCGGCCATGGCCTGGAGCTCGACGGCGTTGAGGTACTCGTCGATGGCCGTGGGCAGGGCGATGCCCGTCCAGACGGAGTCCCCGTGGACGAAGATCAGGTCGTCGGCGTACCGGTAGGGCAGCCGCATCTCCTCGCGCCGCTTGGCCGGCGCCTGGCTCCGTGAGGAGCCGCCGTTCCTGGAGCCGCCGTTCTGCGAACCGGCGTTCTTGGCACCGGCGTTCTTCTTGGAGGAAGTGGACGCGAGGAGCATGGCGACGAGGAAGAAGGCGACCGCCCCGCCAAAAATGATCAGCATGAACATGGACGAGTCATCCTGCAGTCTCGGAGTGTGCGGTCTCGGCGGGTGCGTTCGGTGAGGACGCGGTCGGAGACGGGGACGGGGCGGAGGCGGCGTACGAGGAGCCGTCCCGGGCCGCCGTCGCGCGTGCCGCGTCGTAGCGCTTGTGCCAGCGGCGCGCCTGCGGCTGCCAGAGGATGACCTGCCAGTGCAGCTCCTCCGGTTCGCGGTCCGCGGCCAGGCCCTGGAGGCGTTTGGGCTGCACCCAGTAGTCGGCCCACACCACCACCTGCTGGCTGAGGGTGAGGGCCGAGGGCAGCGGTCGGCCCCAGACGAAGTAGACGCCGACCGGCGGCCCGAGGTACAGGACCGACGTGATGAGCGACAGGCCCAGGAAGGGCACGAAGGCCGACACCGAGAGCAAGACCACGATCCACAGCACGCCGAAGGCGAAGGCGGCACCCAGGGCGGGCAGGAGCAGACCGGGCAGCGGAATGTTGCCCCAGTTCCAGATGCGCTTGGGACGGTTCAGCAGGTCCGTGTGGTCGTAAGCGACCATGGGCGCCGGTGCGTCCGGCGCTTCCTGTGTCATCAGTCGGTCCCCCTCTCTGGCCTGGTTGCGTGCCGCTGGTCGCGGGCGTGGTCGCGGGCGCGGGCGCGGGCGTGGTCGTGGGCGCGGGCGTGGTCGTGGGCGCGGGCGTGGGCGGCGCGTCCACGGTGGCGGGCCACGTCCCTTGCGGCGCGGCCCGGACCCGGGATCAGCCCTTGCCGCCGATCTGCTCGCCGAGGCTGATGAGCATTCCGGCGAGGCCGGCGGCGCCACCGATGATGAAGGCGGCCAGCGCGATCATGCCGAAGCCCTGGAAGGCCTCGCGCATGCCTTCGCCGCGCTTCATCGACAGCAGCATCCGGATGCCGAGGATGAGGAGGGCGCAGGAGGCGATCGTGATGCCCAGGCCGCCCAGGATGTCCTGGATCTTGCCGAACATGCTGTCGAGGGTCGTTGCTGCCAGGATCACGCGGTGTCCTTCGTTGTGAGGGGTACGGATGGGTGTTGCGTCGTGCGGGGCGGCCGGTACGCCGCCTCACGCGATGCCTTCTCAGTGGGCCGGCGCGGAAGCAGCCGGCTTGGGCGATGTGGGGAGGCCGGGCGAGGCCCCGCCCGAGGGGGCGGACGGGGCGGCCGGAGCGGGCGGGGCGCTCGCTCCGGAGGCCGGGGCGGCGGTCGGGGAGGCCGTGCTCGGCGTGTCCGCCCGTCCACCCGTCGGGTCCATGACACCGCCGTGGATGTCCTTGATGAACCAGCCCTGCGCCGTGTTCACCACGGTGACCCGGTACGAGCGCTTCAGGGCCACTTCCGCCTTCGCGTCATCGGCACCTCCACCGCCCCAGACGACCGTCACCCGTGCCGGGACCGCCTGGCCCTGGGTGTATGTGGGCTTCTTGCCGACCTCGGTGCCCTCGGGGGCCAGTGCCTGGACCTCTTGGACCACCGGCGCGGTCAGCGCGCCGGCCAGGCCCGAGACCGCCGCCGGCGTGGCGTCGGGGGTGGTGAAGCGGGTCAGGGCGGTGGTGTCGGACGCGGCCCACGCCTTGAAGTAGCCGGCCAGGACCTGCTCCCTGAGCTGGGCGGACAGTTCCTGGTCGACGACCTCTTCCGACTTCTCCAACGCGGGCGCGGTGTCGCGGATCGGCAGCGGCATCTCGCCGACGTTGCCGACGACCCGCAGGCCCGATGCTCCCGCGAGGTCCTTGACGTACACCGGCACGGAGAGGGTGGTGGTGCGGCCGCCCGTGTAGGTGACCTGGATGTTGAGGTACCGGCCGTTCTTCCCGTACTCGGGGAGCTCTTCGACGGTCCCGTCCCAGTTCGCCTGCTTGACCTGCTGCTTGCCCTTGCCGTTCCAGCCGCAGTCGCGGTCGACGCCCGCCGAGATGTAGCGGGAGAGGGATTCGCGGCGCTTGTCGGTGTTCTCCGGCGCGTACGTCATGCAGAGGGACGCGTACTCCTCGGCGAACACCGCCGCCGACTGCACCGGGAAGTCGGTGAGGCGGTAGCGGTCCAGGTCCTTGCCGTCCAGGGCTGCGGGCTTCACGGAGACGGAGGACCGGCCGATGACCAGGCCCGTGACACCGCAGGACCCCAGCGCGAAGACGCAGGTGGTGATCAACAGGGTCGCGCGCAGGACGACGTGCGTGCTCCGGCCGTTCGAGGGGAGCCGGCCTCCGGGGCGCGGCACGTCGAACCGGGCGTCCGGCCCCTTGACGCCGCTCCGCGCGGGCGCGGGGGCGCCCTCGGCGGCGGACGGGTCCGCACCGGCGGTGGGCGCGGTGGCCTCGGCGGATGCGGTGGTCGCGGCGGATGTCGTGGAGGCGGAAACCTTTCCGCCGCCCTTGCGGCTCGCGCGCGCGGCCTGCTTGCTCTCGTACTCGGCCTTGCGGGCCGCCCGCTTGCGTTCGTACTCGGCCTTGCGCTCGGCCTTCGCCTGCTCCCGCTTGTCCTTCTTCGACTCGGCGGCAGGCCGGTCCGCGCGCGGCGGAAGGCTCGGTACGGCCACCTGGCCCGGCGGAACGTTGGACTGCGGGGCCACCCGCACCCAGGCCGCGGCCACTTGGCTGCGGGCCGCCTCCGCGGAGAGCTGGGGCGGGGCGGGCTGCTGGGAAGGCCATCCCTCGCCGGCCCCGTCAGCAGAACTGCTGTGGTCCGTCATCGACTCGGTTCTCCCCCCGCGTGTGATCCCCGTCCGCCGGTCGGGCGTGCGGCGGGCCTGGTGAGACCAGGTGCGGTCGGCAGTGTGGCAAATCGAGTCGATGTTCCCCTTCCGCTTTTCCTCACGGGGAGAAGTGAGGAAAAAATAAGGAATCCCTGTGGGAAAGCCGGGGGCCGACGACGAGGCGAACCGGCCTGCGGCTCCGTCACAATGCCGGGTTGTGCCCGGGTTGCGGGTACGGAGACGTCCCCGACCCCCCGAAGGACGAGAGTTGAGCGAGCTGAAGGTCCACCCGTGGCAGGACGCGGGCACCGCCGCCGAGTCCAGCGAAGCGCCGGTCGAGGACGCCGAGCACGCCTGGATCGCCGGCTACGAGCCGGGCAACCCCTGGCAGGCGAAGCTCTGCCTGCGCACCGCGCACGGCACGGTCGCGTATCCCCTCACGCCGCACACCATGCCCGACCTGCTGGAGGGCCTGGTGGTCGTCGCCCAGGAGCAGCAGGGGGTGACGGGTGCGGACGCCCTGTACGACACCGACACCGACGCCGACGCCGACGGGGCCGAGGACGACGCACGGCCTGACGGACCGACAGAGACCGCGACCCTGCACAACGGCCGCGCGGCGCGACTGACCGGCTGGGCCGTGGTCCACGAACTGTGGGAGCGGGAGGACCCGAAGGCCCGCCTCGTCATGGGCGCTATCGTCCTGGCCGTGTTCGCGTTCGGGATCTTGCTTTCCTGACGGGATACGGTCAAACGCACCACGGACGAAGGAGCCACACATGCTGACGGAAACGACCGGCCGGACACCCCAGGACCTTGCCGCCGAACTGACAGGCCTCAAGGCGGTCGACGACTGGCCCTCGGTGTGGTCGGGCCCGCCGCAGAGCGGATCGGCAGAGTTCGACACGTGGTGCGGGCGGTACGGCTGGGAGCCGCTGACCTCCGATCGGCAGCTGCGCGTCCGGACGCGCAGCGGCGGAAAGTGGACGTTCTACGACCAGGCGGGCGGCCTGTGGAGCCCACTGGCGCGCCTCGTCCACTACACGTGGCAGCTGAAGGCTGGGACAGCGGCGGAGAACAGTGCGGTTTTCGACACCGCAGCTGCGACGTGGCCGGAGTTCCTCGGTGCGGCCGTTGCGGTGCTCGGCGCTCCCACCTGGACCGGATCCTGGGACTCCGTCGATTTCCCCGAGCCGCCCCACCCGTCGTACTGGTCCGACCAGGGTGAGCGGATGCTCAACCGTGAGCCCTATCGCTTCGCCTACTGGGCGCCGGAGGCGGGTGTTCCAGGACTGCCGTTCATCACGCTGACCCAGTCGGTCACGTTTCCCACGTGGACCGCCGACAGTGCGGGTGGCTCGGCCGTCTCGCTCGAAATCCATCCCCCCGCTGAGTACGCGAAGGCCCGCCAGTGACAGAAGCCCCCCGGTTCACGCAGGCCGAGATCGACCGTGCCATCGCCCTCGAGGATGCGCACAAGGACGGCCGCCCGCTCCCCCCGGAACGGGTCAAGCAGGCCGTGGACCGCCTGTACGGCGAATGGATCGCGGCGGGTGGCGAAAAGAAGTTCGCCGACGTGCTGGAATTCGCCACCCACGTCGCGAAGACCGAATCGCCCACTGCCGAGCACCGGGGAGAGACCCGCGCGCTCTGGTCCTTCAAATCCCAGCCGGAGGGTGCCCCGCGCGAGGTGGGGCACCGGTTCCTCGCCCAGGCGTGCGGTGAAAGCCGTGGCTACCAGGTGTTGGAGGACTCTCCGGTGGGCCGGCGGCTGGACTCGTACGAGCTGTGGGACGGCAATGTGCAATCGGCCCTCATCAAGCGGTTCGGTCTTGACGAGGGCTACGTCCAAGAGAGCCCGGCGGATATCTGGGACGCCGCTTCCGAGTCCTATGCCAAAGCGGCCACCGGGGAGGTCGAGATCTTCGCTGCGGACATCGGCGCCGGTTCGGTACTGGGGCGAATGGAGATGCCCCGGGTCCTCGGACCCGAGGGCGTGGGCAAGGAGGCAGTGCGCTTCCCGGTCGAGTTCCCCCACCACGCCCACCTGCCGCAGGACATGTACGCCTTTCTGTCCGACGACTCCGTCCGCTGTCAGCTACGGCTCGAGGACTACAAGAAGGAGACGACGACCCCCGAGCAGTTCGCCGCCAAGCTCGCCGCCATCGATGTCCCCGAGTACCTGAAACAGGCGCACACCGCAGCGGTCGCGAGGCTGAGTGCGGCCACGAGCTACGAGGAGCTGACCGCGCCCGCGGCGGAGCCCACGGAGTCCGAGATCACCCGACCTGAGCCGGCTCAGTCCGAACCGGCCAAGGCCGAGCCCCAACAGCCCGGCCCGAAGCAGCCCAAGGTGCAGGAGGCTGGGCCCTCGCAGCCAGAGCCCTCGCAGCCTGCGCCGACGCAGCCCGAGCCCAAGCAGCCCCCGCTGGGGCAGTCCTTCCTGCACGGTGGGGCCGTTCCCAGCCGTGTGGTCGTGCCGCCGCGCCCCCGCCCCGGCGTGGCCGGCACGCACGGAACGATCAACCCGGTGATCGAGGCCGCCCCCAAGTCCCAAGGGGTCGAGCAGTGACCGGTCGCGAAGAGGTTCCGCCCCCCGGCGAGGAGGTCGAGCTCTACTTCTCGGACGTCTTCGCCTTCGTCAAGGAGTTCCTCGCCCCGACGGTGCGCCGCCGGCTGAACGGGTCCTCCGCCACCTGGTGCCCCCGCTGGTGGGAGCACCCCGAGGCCGGCGCGCGGCTGTCCGCGCTGTGGCTGGCCTGGGAGCAGCTGCGCCTGGAACCCACGCTCGGCCTGTCGACGTGGTGGCTGCACCACGCCGATCCGCACCTGCGCGTGCTGATGGACACCGACCTGGGCCCGTTCGCGGCCTGTTCACCCAAGGAGGGCGGGCACACCGCGTACCCCTTCGACACGCTCCCGCTGGAGGAGTACGACCCCGAGGCCCAGCCCCTGTAAGAGCCCGGTGAGGGCGCACGCGGCATTCCTGACGGCGTTTCCCCTCTCCAACTCCCGCACGCACCTGGCGTTTTCCTCACCCCTCCCCGCCCCTTTCCTCGTCATTCCCCGCGAGGAAAGCGCACGTCCGGCCGCCCGTCCCGCCACCTACCGTGTCTCGGCGACCTGACTGAGGGAGGGCCGGGACGGTGGATTCTCCTGCCGAAAACAAGCGAAGTGCGGTACTGGCGCTGGCACTACTGGGTGCCCTGCTGGTCGGTAGCCTGGTCGTGCTCGTCGTCTTCGACGGCGAGGACGGCGCCGAGGCCGATGCCAAGCCCGGGGCGACCACGGCCACACGAGGCGCGGGTACGGGCAAGGGGACGGGCGCGGGTTCCGGCGCCGGGGCTGCCGCGCCGCAGTCCGGGGCGGCCTCCGGGGTGCCCCCCATCGTTCAGCCCGACGACCTGGGCGAGGCCCACCGTGCGATGGCCGACTACATGGCGGGCCTGAACACCTTCAAGTACAGCGACGACACCGCCTCTTGGGCGCCCCGCCTGCTGGCCCTCACCGAGGGCGGCGAGCGGATGAAGAAGCTGACCGTACTGCCGACCGGCAAGGCCTGGGCCGTGTGCCAGCAGTCCAAGTGCTCCTCCGCGGGGCAGGCCTTCGTACGCCGGGACGCGCTGATCGCCGACGAACTCACGCGCGGCAGCGGTCAGACGATCTCGAGCGTGGTGGAAGTGACCGCGACCCGCTCGAACGACGGCACCAAGGCCGAGACCGAGACCAACACCTGGCTGGTGAGCGCGCGCAAGAGCGGCGGCAAGTGGCAGGTGAACGGCTTCGACATATACGGCCTGGGCAACGTGGGCGCGCCCGAGCCCCAGGGAGGGTGAGGCACCCGTGGTGGCTCCTGCCGTACTGGCGGCCGCGTCGAAGGCCGCCAAGGTGGCGAAGGCCGCCAAGAGCGCGGCCCAGGTCGCCTCGGGGCAAGGCGGCGGAGGCGGAAAGAAGAAGAACAACCGCAAATGGCTGCTGCTGGTCGCCGGCGCCGGCGCGATGCCGGCCCTCGGCATCCTGCTCGTCATCGTCATCCTGGTCAGCGCCCTCGTCGGCGGCCTGGGCGGGGGTGCCGCCCAGGCCGCCTGCGGCAACTACGGGGAGAACGCGGCGGCGGGCAACACCGGTGACAAGGCGGCGACGAACCCGATCATGCCCGCCGGCAAGATGTACATGCCGAGCGACACCGCCCGCGACGAGATACCTCCGAAGATGATCCTCGCCTCGATGCGCGCAGCCGCACGCTACGACGGCCTCGACTGGACGATCATCGCCGGGCAGATGTACCAGGAGACCAAGTACGGCCAGGACAAGTCCGCGGCCTCCGGCGGCGACAACGGCATGGGCTACAAGGGCCTGCTCCAGTTCGGTGATGACGCCTGGCACGACTACGGCGACGACGGCAACGGCGACCGCCAGAAGGACCGCTACAACATCGACGACGCGGCCTTCGGCGCGGCCAACTTCATCCACGCGCTGAAGGTGGAGACCAACGCCTGGGACGCGCTGCTCACCTACTCCGGCTCGAACAAGAGCAACACCGTCTACCCCCGCGTGGTCCTCACCCAGGCCGCCCGTTACCGCGGCACCCTCACCGGCGACAAGGACCTGATCAACCGCTGGTACGCACACCTGAAGGCCACCGTCGAGCAGAACCCAGGCTTCCCCGTCCTCGGAAAGGACGCGGACATCCCCGAGCCGGTCAACAACAACGCCCAGCCGAGCGAGGCTCTGAGCATCCGCTCCTCCGGCCCCCGCAGCTGGTCCACCCCGCCCCTCGGCGGCGGCGGACAGGGCACGACGGCGGCCATGGCACCGGTCGCGTTCTCCCGCCCGCTCGCGGCCCCGTTCCGTCCGGACGATCCGCCGGCGACGACCGACGGCAAGAACTGGCAGTGGCCGCTCAAGGAGGGCACGTACAAGGTCGGCACCAAGTACCACGCGGAGGGTCCGCACTGGAGCCTCGGCTACCACACCGGGCTCGACCTGGAATCGCCCGTCAGCACCCCGATCTACGCCCCGGCCGACGGCAAGGTCGTCAAGCTCGGCAGCGGCGGGGCGTACGGCAACGAGACACGCCTGGAGCACGCGGGCGGCATCATCACCCTGTACGCCCACCAGAGCACGGTCTCGGTGAAGATGGGCGACACCGTCAAGCGCGGCGACCAGATCGGCGCGGTCGGGCTCACCGGTAACACCACGGGCGCCCACCTCCACTGGGAGGTGCTGATGCCAGGTGTCGACGACCCCTTCCGCAGCGGCCAGGACAACGGCCCCGGTCAGATCGACCCCCAGGCATGGCTGGCCGGCAAGATCACGGCGAGCCCGGACTACGGCGGCGTGCCCGGCGGCGACGGCAAGGGCAAGGGCAAGGACGCCGACTACCGCGACTGTGCCAAGAACGGCAAGGGCACCGCCGTCCCGCCGGACGGCCTCGGCTCGACCGGGCCCATCCCCGACGTCGACGACCAGGTGGTGCGGGCGGCACTCGGCTGGGCGCAGCGCGGCATCGGCAAGCCCTACGTCTGGGCGGCCGGCCGTCTGCAGGGCGACAACCCCACGTCCTTCGACTGCTCCAGCTTCACGCAGTGGATCTACTACCAAGCCAGCGACGGAAAGATCAACATCGGCTACACCACCTACGACCAACAGCCCAACCTCAAGCCCTACAAGGTCGACCTGAGCCAGACCAAGCCGGGCGACGTGATCTTCTTCCAGCCCAGCTCGGCGGGTTCCGAACACGTCGGCATCGTCTGGGACCCGGCCAAGCACACGATCCTCCACGCCCCGAGGCCGGGCAAGAACGTCGAATTCAGCAACTGGGAGTGGCAGGGGCAGATCACGGGCGTCTACCGGGTGCCGACCGGAGGGACGTTCCCCTGACGGGACGTTCCCCCAACCCGGCGGGCAGGCCCCGCGCCCGAAACCACCAGAAAAGGAAATGCCGGTGTCCGCCACAGGACCGGCGGAAGGAACGCCCTGACGATGGCCACCGAACCACAGAAGAAGCCGCGCGCCGAAGACGACTGGACGGTGGAGATCGTCCTGCTCGTGGTCGGCGCCCTGGCCCTCCTGTCCGCCGCCTGGCTCGCCGCCCGCCTCGGCGCGTCGTTCGTCGGCGAGCCGGATCCGCCCGGCAACCCCGTGTCCTTCGCCGTGGCCCTGGCCACGGGCGACTACGCGTGGCCGGGCGGCGCGGCCAACGCCATCGCGGCCGCCGAGGCCCTGCTGGTCGCCGGGCTGGTCACCGCCGGCTACCGGATACGGCAGCGGCTGCGAGACAAACCGGACGTGGACCGCGCCGCCCGACACATGGTGGACGGCGCGGACCTCGGCAAGCTCACCATGAAGGGGGCGGCCGCCACCGCAGAGCGCCTCGGCGTACAGGCCCAGGTGCCCGGTGTGTTCATCGGCCGGTCGGTGAAGGGCAGGCAGCCGCTGTTCGGCTCCTTCGAGGACATGCACGTCGACATCTGGGGTCCCCGTACCGGCAAGACGACCCGGCGCGCCATCCCGGCGATCCTGAACGCCCCCGGGGCGGTGCTCGTCACCTCCAACAAGCGGGACATCGTCGACGGCACGCGCGGGCCGCGCCAGGCCCGCGGGCAGGTGTGGGTCTTCGACCCGCAGCAGGTGGCCCAGGAGCCGCCGACCTGGTGGTGGAACCCCCTCTCGTACGTCACCGACGTGGCCAAGGCCCGCAAACTGGCCGACCACTTCGCCTCGGGCTCGCGCGACGCCGATGCCTCCACCGACGCGTTCTTCGACCCTGCGGGCCAGGACCTCCTCGCCAACCTGCTGCTCGCGGCGGCGACCGCCAAGGCGTCCATCACCCAGATCTACACCTGGCTGTCCAACCCGAAGGACGACACCCCCGAGCGCATCCTGCGCAGCGCCGGGCACGTCATGCCCGCCGACTCCCTGGCGGGCGTGATCACGGCTCCCGACAAACAGCGCAGCGGCATCTACGGCGTCGCCCAGCAGATGGCGTCCTGCCTGATCAACCCCGAGGTCAACAAGTGGGTGACCCCGATGGGTCCGACCGACCGCCCCGAGTTCGATCCCCGCGAGTTCGTCCGCACCTGCTCGACCCTCTACTCGCTCTCCCGCGAGGGCAGTGATTCCGCGGGCCCGCTGGTGACGGCGCTGACCGTGGCCGTCGTCGAGGCTGCCGAGGAGTACGCCACCACCCAGCGGGGCGGCCGGCTGTCGCTCCCCATGGTCGGGGTCCTGGACGAGGCGGCGAACGTCTGCCGCTGGCGTGCCCTGCCCGACCTCTACTCGCACTACGGATCGCGCGGCATCGTCCTGATGACGATCCTCCAGTCCTGGGCCCAGGGCGTCGAGGTGTGGGGCGACCGGGGCATGGAGAAGCTCTGGTCCGCCGCGAACATCCGGGTCTACGGTGGCGGCGTCTCCGACACCCGCTTCCTCGGCGACCTCTCGGAGCTGGCGGGCGAGTACGAGCTCCGCGAGTACTCCGCGACGCAGGAGGCCGAGTTCGGCGGCTGGTCCGGAAACCGGACGGTGAACGAGTCGGTCCGCCGCGAACGCGTGCTCCAGGTCTCCGACCTGGGCTCGATGCCCCCGGGCCGTGCCCTCGTCCTGGCCTCGGGCACCAAACCGGTCCTGGTGGAGACGATCCCCTGGTGGGAGGGCCCGTACGCCCGCGAGGTCAAGGCCTCCCTGTCCAAGTACGACCCCGGAGCCGCCCGCTGAAGTCGCTCCGGTACCGGCTCCGGCAGGCGACCTCCGAGAAACGGATCAGGGCCTTCCTGCGCTTTCCGGGGCTCGTCAGAAGGGGCGGGGCGACATGATGTGGGGCTCTATGGCCGGGGCCTCGAAGACGCAGCGGGGGATGCCCGGGCCGGGGGTGGCGCGGACGGAGACCTTCGTCGGGGGGTCCGTCGGGAGCTCGACACGGACGGTCACGGGGTGGTCGTGGTGGGTCGTCGCGTGGCCCGTCTCCTTGCCGTCGACCAGGACCTCGACGACCGCGGTGCGGCCGGTCTGGACCGTGGCACTGACCGAGTGGCCCGCGTGGTCGATGTGGAAGTGATGCCGCCGCCTCATGAGACCGCCTCCCGCCGCTGCCCCCACGTCCAGGGTAGCCAACACCCCCTAGAAGCTCTCGTGGAGTGCGGCCAGTTCCGTGCGGGCCAGGGACGGGAGGTCCGGGGAGGGGGCTGCCGCGGCGAGGGCGTCGAGGTGGTCGAGGACCGCGGCGACGGTGGTGAAGGGGCCGACCGGGCGGAGCAGCCAGAGGCGGCCCCGGGGGCGTGGCGGGAGGCCGAGGGCGGCGAGGGCCGCGTCGGCCTCCCGGTCGAGTTCGCGCAGGTCGGGATCGGGGAGCGGGGCGCACTCCACGCCGGTGATGTGGCCGTGGCCGTCGAGTTCGGTGTCCACGGCCCAGTGGGTGGAGCGGTCGGGGATCCAGGTGCGGGCCGCGGGGGGCCAGACGTACGGGAGGAAGACCCAGCGCAGGTCCTCGGGGGCCAGCTCCCAGCCGAGCACCTCCAGCTCCCGCATCTCCGGCAGCTGGTCCGCCTCCAGCTCGCTGCGGCCGGTGCGGCGCTGTGCGAGCGGGTGCGGTGTTCCGTCCTCGTCCCACGACATGCGGGCACGCTATCCGAAGCGGTGACGGATCCTCGTGACCTGCGCCGCGGGAGACCCGTCACGCGTCCAGGGGGTTGGCCGCGATGCGGGCGGCCGCGCCGCTCGCGACGTAGGCGGCGGCCGCGCAGGCGGGCTTGCGCTCCGCCTGGTCCTCGACGAGGGCGGTGAAGACGGGGCCGAAGCCGGCGCGCGGGTGGGCGGCGAGGAGGCCTGCCGTGAAGGACGGGTCGAACTCGGCGAGGCGCAGGCCGGAGACGTCGGCGCTGGTGCCCACCTGCAGGAGGTGGCTCTCGGCGTCCTCGGCCGCGCCCACGTCGTCCCGCATGTGCAGGACGATGATCTCCTCGGCGCGGGCCCGGCGGTCCGCCGGCCAGCCCAGGCCCGCCGTCAGGACGCGGGCCACGTGGCCGCCCGCCTCCTCGAAGGGCAGGGTGTGGCTGTCGAACGGCGCGGTCAGGCCCAGGTCGTGCAGGAGGGCCGCCACGTAGAAGAGCTCCCGGTCGTACTCCAGGCCGTGGTCCTGCGCGTACCGCGCGCCGAAGGCGTAGGAGCGCACGGAGTGGTTCAGGAGCGCCGTGTCCGCGTACTCCGACGCGATCTCCAGGGCGGCCCGGGCTGAGTTGGTGTCAAGCGTCCACGTCATGGCACGTCAGCGTAGGCGGCGGGTGAAGTCGACGTCCGACGGGGGCTCGCCGGGCCACGCCAGCCGGGTCGGGGCGGGCGGGGTCTCGGCGAGGACGGAGCCGCGCGAGACCACGTACCGCGGGCGCACCTGGCGGCGGATCGCCTCCTCGGGCGAGGGCGCGGGCAGGAGGACGAAGGAGGCGGGGGCGCCGGCGGTGATGCCGTACTCGTCGGCACCGAGGCCGAGGACGCGCGCCGCACGGTCCGTCACCATCGAGAAGGCCACCGGGATGTCGTCGGCGCCGGTGAGCTGGGCGGCGTACAGGCCGACGAGGGCGGTCTGGAGCGGGTTGGCGGTGCCGAGGGCGTTCCAGGGGTCCATCACGTCGTCATGGCCGAAGGCCACGTTGACCCCGGCCGCCAGCATCTCCCGGACCTGGGTGAGGCCGCGCCGCTTGGGGTAGGCGTCGAAGCGGCCCTGGAGGTTGAGGTTGGCGAAGGGGTTGGCGACCAGGTTGATGCCCGAACGGGACAGCAGCCGCTGGAGTTTGAAGCTGTAGGCGCCGTTGTAGGAGCCCATGGCCGTCGTGTGGGAGGCGGTGGCCCGCTCGCGCAGGCCCGAGCGCAGGGCGAGGGTGGCCAGCACCTCCACGAAGCGGGACTGCTCGTCGTCGATCTCGTCGCAGTGGGCGTCCACCCGAAGGCCGTGCTCCTCCGCCAGCGCGAAGGCGGTCCGCAGCGAGGCGACGCCGTCCTCGCGGGTGTCCTCGAAGTGCGGGATCGCGCCGACGACGTCCGCCCCGCGGGCGACGGCCTCGCGCAGCAGCGCCTCGCCGTCGGGGAAGGAGACGATGCCCTCCTGCGGGAAGGCGACGATCTGCAGGTCCACGACGTCCCGCACCCGGTCGCGCACCTCCGCCAGCGCGTCGAGCGCGGTGAGGGACGGGTCGGTGACGTCGCAGTGCGTACGGACGTGCAGCACGCCGTGGGCGGCCTGCCAGCGCAGCACCTCGGTGGCCCGCTCGATCACGTCCTCGCGGGTCAGGGTGCGCTTGCGCTCGCTCCAGCAGGCGATGCCCTCCCACAGGGTGCCGGAGGCGTTGGGCCGCGGCTCGCCGGCGGTCAGCGCCGTGTCGAGGTGGATGTGCGGTTCGACGAAGGTTGCGGTGAGCAGGCCGCCGTGCGCCTCGATGAGGATGCCGGTGGCCGGCGGTTCCTTCTGGTCGTCGTAGGGGACGACCCGCGCGATGCGGCCGTCCTCCCCGACCTCGACGTCGGACAGGCCTGATGTGTGGAGCAGCCGGGCGCCCCGGACGATCATCCGCATGGCGCCAGCGTACGGAGGAAGGCGGTCGGCCGCGCTGGTTCAGCCGCGCTTGGCCTGGGCCTTCTGCTGCATGCCGCGCGTCTTCGCCGCCGTGGAGTGCGGGTCCTTGACCGCGGCCTTCGCACGGGCCTCGGCGGCCGTGTTCTTCGCCATCGCGCGTTCGGAGTCCTGGTGCATGTGGTGGCCGGTGCGGGCCTTCTTGGCCATGATCGTTCCTCCTTGGAGTACGGGTTCCACTGTGCGCCCGTTCGGAGCAGTCGGCATCCCGGGGGCGGCTGCGGCCACAATGGGCGCATGACCAGCGACAGCGAGATCACCCCCGAGACGCCCGACTGGGAGAAGAGGTTCCGTGCGCCGCGCGTCGGGCTGCCCGACTGGGCCGAGGACGCCCCGGACCGTTCGCTCTTCGTCTCCAACGCGACCGGCACCTTCGAGATCTACGCCTGGGACCGCGCCACCGGCCTGCAGCGGCAGGCCACCGACCGCCCCAACGGCACCACCGACGGCACCCTCTCCCCCGACGGCGAGTGGATCTGGTGGTTCTCCGACACCGACGGCGACGAGTTCGGCACGTGGGTGCGCCAGCCCTTCGCGGGCGGCCCCGACGAACCGGCCACCCCCGGCCTGGAGCCCTCGTACCCGGCGGGGCTGGCCATCGGGCGCGACGGCACCACCGTCGTCGGGCGCTCCACGGACGAGGACGGCTCGACCATCCACGTGGTCCGCCCGGACCGCTCCGAGCCCACGGTGGTCTACCGGCACCGGGAGTCCGCCGGCGTCGGCGACCTGTCGCACGACGGCACCCTGCTGGCCGTCGAGCACACCGAGCACGGCGACGCGATGCACTCCGCCCTGCGCGTCCTCACCCTCGACGGGACCACCGTCGCCGAGCTGGACGACTCCCGCGGCGGGACCGAGGAGCTCGGCCTGGAGGTGCTCGGCTTCGCCCCGGTCGCGGGCGACACGCGGCTGCTCATCGGCCACCAGCGGCGCGGCCGCTGGGAGCCGCTGGTGTGGGACGTGGCCACCGGCGCCGAGCAGGAGCTCGCGATCGACCTGCCGGGCGACGTCAGTGCCGAGTGGTACCCGGACGGCTCCGCGCTGCTGGTCGCGCACAGCTTCGAGGCGCGCAGCGAGCTGTGGCGCTACGACCTGGCCGCGGGGGAGCTCGTGCGCGTGGACACGCCGCCGGGGACGGTGTCGGGGGCCACCGCGCGGCCCGACGGGACGGTGGAGTACCTCTGGTCCTCGGCCGCCGAGCCCTCGGCGGTACGGTCCACCGCGGGCGGCGTCGTCCTGGACCCGCCGGGCCCCCGGCCGCCGGGCTCGGTGGCCGTGGAGGACGCCTGGGTGGAGGGTCCGGGCGGCCGGATCCACGCGCTCGTACAGCGCCCGGCGGGCCACGGCGACGGCCCCTTCCCGACGATCTTCGAGATCCACGGCGGGCCGACCTGGCACGACAGCGACGCCTTCGCCGCGACCCCGGCTGCCTGGCTGGACCACGGCTTCGCGGTGGTCCGGGTCAACTACCGGGGCTCGACGGGCTACGGCCGCGAGTGGACCGACGCCCTCAAGCACCGGGTCGGCCTGATCGAGCTGGAGGACATCGAGGCGGTCCGCGCGTGGGCGGTCTCGTCGGGCCTCGCGGACCCGGAGCGGCTCGTGCTGTCGGGCGGCTCCTGGGGCGGGTACCTGGCGCTGCTGGGCCTTGGCACGCAGCCCGACGCCTGGGCCGTGGGGCTGGCCGCCGTACCGGTCGCGGACTACGTGACGGCCTACCACGACGAGATGGAGGCGCTGAAGGCCCTGGACCGCACCCTCTTCGGCGGTACGCCGGAGGAGGTCCCGGACCGGTTCGAGGCGTCCTCCCCGCTGACGTACGTGGACGAGGTGAAGGCCCCGGTGCACATCGCGGCCGGCGTGAACGACCCGCGCTGCCCGATCCGGCAGATCGACAACTACGTGGACCGGCTCGCGGCGCGCGGGGCGGTGCACGAGGTGTACCGGTACGACGCGGGGCACGGTTCGCTGGTCGTGGAGGAGCGGATCAAGCAGGTCCGGATGGAGCTGGAGTTCGCGCTGAAGCACCTGCCCGCCCGACCCTGAGGACCGGTGGCCGGTGCACCCCCCGTACCGTGGTGGGGTGCACCGGTTTCTCCTGACCCCGCGCTGGTGGGGGATCAACGTCTTCGTCGCGCTCGCGGTCCCCTTCTGCCTGTTCATGGGGTCCTGGCAGCTCGGCCGGTTCGAGGCGCGTGTCGACAGCCACCGGGAAGCGACCGCCGAGCGGCCCGTCGACCAGGTGGCCGCCCCTCTGGACTCGCTGCTGCCGGTCGACACGGAGACCTCCGGACGGCTGGCTTCCGCGTCCGGGGAGTACGCCGAGCAGATGCTGGTGCCCGAGCGGCGGCTCGACGGCGCGTCCGGCTTCTACGTCCTGACGCTGCTGAAGACCGACTCCGGCAAGACCCTCCCGGTGGTCCGGGGCTGGCTGCCGGGCACGGCGGACCCCGCGAAGGCGCCGGCCGCGCCGACGGGCCGGGTCGAGGTGTCCGGGGCCCTGCAGGCCTCGGAGAACTCGGGCACCAAGGGGGTCCACGCGCAGGGCGGTCTGCCCGCCGGGCAGCTCGGCGTGATCGCCGCGGCCACGCTGGTCAACATCGTCCCGCACGACCTGTACGACGCCTGGCTGACGGTGCAGACCCCGGTGGACGGGATGCTTCCGGTACCCGCGCAGGCGCCGACGAACACCGGGCTGGACCTCAAGGCCTTCCAGAACCTCGGCTACACCGGCGAGTGGTTCGTCTTCGTCGCCTTCGTGCTCTTCATGTGGTTCCGGCTCTACCGCCGCGAGGTGGAGACGCTGCGCGACGCGGAGGCGGGCCTCGTCGACCCGGCCGACCCCGCCGACCCCGCCGCGCAGGATCAGTCGTCGATCGGGATCGCACCCGTCCGGTAGACCGTGCCGCCGCAGGCGTCGGGGATCGACGTCCGCGTCGTCGGGGCGCCGCCCGTCGGGGGGGTGTGGGTCACCTCGACGACGCTCGGCGCCTGGGGCGTGCCCGTCTGGGGTTCCGACGCGGCACCGCTGCCGGGATCGCCCGAAGTGCCCGCCGAGCCGGTCTGCGGCGGCTTGACGCTCCCGTCCGCGCCGTTCGCCGCGCAGGGCTCGCCCGGCGGCACCCACGCGAAGCGGACCTCGTAGGACTTGTTCGGCGGGAGCACCACCACCGACGCCTCCGCCGACGGGTCGGGCAGCAGCCCGCTGCCCGGGCCGCCCGCGGTGTGGCCGACCACGGCGACCCCGGAGCCCGGAACGAGCGTCGCGACGGGCGCGGAGGCCGCGGTCACGGTGTCCCGGCCGGTGACGGCACAGCCCTGCGCGGAGACGTTGGTGACCCGGAAGCCGCCGGCCACCCGGCCGTCGCCCTCCGGGTTGCGCACGAAGCCCACGACGCCCAGCTGCTCGGCACCGCATCCGGGCACGCCCGGGGCGGCCACCGGCGGCATCGGGCCCGTGCCCGCCGCAGAACCGGCCGCGGAACCGGCCGGTCCGCCGGAGGCGCCGGTGCCCGCCGGGCCCGATGTCGAGCCGCCGGCCGTGGCGCCGCCCTGCGAGGGGTCCGGCTGCCCGGTGGCGCCGCCCGCATCCGGGGCGCCGCTGTGGGAGCCGCCGGCCTTCGGGTAGGCCCCGTATCCGTTCTGGTGCGGGTCGGACGCGCCGCCCTGCTTGTCGCCGGCGTGCGCCTCGTGCCCGGCCATGGCGTGGCGGTCCGCGGCCGTTCCCTCGCCGCCCGCCAGGTGCAGGGCGGCCGGGATCGCGGTGCCCGCGAGCAGCGCGGCCGCGGCCGCGCCGACGACGGCCCGGCGCCTGCGGGCCCGCCGCCGCGCGGGAACGGCGTGCAGGATGCGCTCCAGCGCGTCCTCGGAGGGCTGGAGGCCCTCGACGGCCCCGTGCAGGAGGATCCGCAGCTCGTCTTCGCCGCCCGCGCCGGCCGGCGCCGTGTGGTCGTCCATCATGACTGCGCAGCCTCCATCGCCACCCGCAGCGCGGCAATACCCCGCGATCCGTACGCCTTGACCGAGCCGAGCGATATCCCCAGCGTCTCGGCGACCTGGGATTCCGTCATGTCCGCGAAGTAGCGCAGCACCAGCACCTCGCGCTGGCGACGCTGGAGTCCGCGCATCGCCTTGATCAGGTCGTCCCGTTCCAGCTGGTCGTACGCGCCCTCTTCGGCGCTCGCCATGTCCGGCATGGGCTTCGACAGCAGCTTGAGGCCGAGGATGCGCCGGCGCAGGGCTGACCGCGAGAGGTTCACGACGGTCTGGCGCAGGTACGCCAGGGTCTTCTCGCGGTCGCGGACCCGGTTGCGTGCCGAGTGCACGCGGATGAACGCCTCCTGCACCACGTCCTCGCAGGAGGCGGTGTCGTCGAGGAGCAGCGCGGCGAGGCCGAGGAGCGAGCGGTAGTGCGCCTGGTAGGTCGCCGTGAGGTGGTCGACGGTGGTACCGGCCACCACCTCGGCCGTCTCGTCCTTGCCGGTCGCCTCCGCCTCAGCGCTGTCGCGCTGCGCGGGCACGAGGCCGCCCGGGACCGGTGCGGCGGACCGTGCGGGGGCCTCCGGGGTCCCCGTCGGCGGGACGGGAACGATCACGGGGAGACCGCCGCCGGGCGTGCGGAAATCCCGGCGCGGCGGGAGGATCCCCGTGCGTGCCGGTAGGACGGCCAGTTCGAGCAGTGCCTCTGCCACGCCTGTAGGACACGCGTCCCCCCGTCAGGGTTGTACGCGCGTGGAAGCCTCAACAGAGAAATCCGTATTGCGCTCATGCGTACCCGCTCTTCCCGATTGCCCCGTCCAGCGAAACGGCAGTCGGGCCATCACCTTGATCAAGGGATCGGCACCGATCCTACAAAGCGAATTACGCAAATTCACCTGCGATCAGTTCCGCGATCCGTGTGGCATTCAGCGCCGCCCCCTGGCGGAGATTGTCTGCGCACACGAAGAACTCCAGCGCGTAGGGGTCGTCGAGCGAGGCCCGCACCCGCCCCACCCAGGCCGGATCCGTCCCGGCGGCGTCCACGGGGGTGGGGAACTCCCCCGCCGCGGGGTCGTCCACGAGCACCACGCCGGGCGCGGCCTCCAGGATCTCCCGGGCGTGCGCGGCCTTCACCTCGTTCTCGAAGCCGGCCCGCACGGTCAGCGAGTCACCGGTCAGCACCGGCACCCGTACGCAGGTCACCGACACCGGGAGCGTCTCCAGCTGGAGGATCCGGCGCGTCTGTGCCCGCACGGCCAGCTCGTGCGAGGACCAGCCGTCCTCGTTCAGCTCGCCGCACCACGGGACCACGTTGAGTGCCAGGGGGGCCGCGAAGGGGCCGGTGTCATCGCCCACGGCACGGCGGACGTCGCCGGGCTGCTCGCCCAGGGAGGTCCCGACGACCAGCGACAGCTGGCGGCGCAGCGCCTCGGATCCGGCCCGGCCGGCCGCGCTCGCCGCCTCGTACGTGGAGACGGCCAGCTCGGTCAGTCCGTACTCGGCGTGCAGCGCGCCCAGGGAGGCGATCATCGCGGCGGTGACGGTGTCCGGGGCGGCGACGATCCCTCGCGGCCGGATCCGCGCCGCGTGGGCGTTGATCTCGGGCACCACGAGCGGCACCTCGGGATCGTCCCGGAAGGCGGCGGACTGGTCGACGACGGCCGCGCCGCGCGCGGTGACGACGGGCGCCCACCGGGCCGAGACCTCGGCCGGGGTCAGGAAGAGCGCTACGTCGCCCGGCCCGAGGCCGTCGAAGGCGTCCTCGGTGAGGGCGAGCACCTCGCACTCCTGCCCTCGGACGGACAGCATGCGGCCGGCCGAGCGCCCGGAGGCGATCAGGCGTATGTCGCCCCAGACGTCCGCCCGCTGGGACAGCATCCGGAGCAGGACCGAACCGACTGCTCCGGTCGCCCCGACGACGGCGAGTGCCGGAGCCGGGGTCGACCGGGGGGCGGTCATCGGCCGGTGCCTCCGTAGACGACGGCCTCGTCGCTGTCGGAGTCCAGGCCGAAGGCCGTGTGCACGGCGCGGACGGCCTCGTTGACGTCGTCCTGGCGGGTCACGACCGAGATGCGGATCTCCGAGGTGGAGATCAGCTCGATGTTGACGCCCGCGTCGGACAGCGCCTGGAAGAACGAGGCGGTGACGCCCGGGTTCGTCTTCATGCCGGCGCCGACCAGGGAGATCTTGCCGATCTGGTCGTCGTAGCGCAGGGAGTCGAAGCCGATCGCGCCCTTCGCCTTCTCCAGGGCGTCGATGGCCTTGTGGCCCTCGGCCTTGGGGAGCGTGAAGGAGATGTCGGTGAGGCCAGTCGAGGCCGCGGAGACGTTCTGCACGATCATGTCGATGTTGATCTCGGCGTCCGCGATGGCGCGGAAGATCGCCGCGGCCTCGCCCGGCTTGTCCGGGACGCCGACGACCGTGATCTTGGCTTCGGAGACGTCGTGAGCGACTCCGGAGATGATGGCGTGCTCCACCTGCTCGTCCCCTTGCGGATTCTCGTTGCTGACCCAGGTGCCCGGAAGTCCCGAGAAGGACGACCGGACGTGGATCGGGATGTTGTATCGGCGTGCGTACTCGACACAGCGGTGCAGCAGCACCTTGGAACCGGAAGCCGCCAGCTCCAGCATGTCCTCGGAGGAGATCCAGTCGATCTTCCGGGCCTTCTTCACGACGCGGGGGTCCGCGGTGAAGACGCCGTCGACGTCGGTGTAGATCTCGCAGACCTCGGCGTCCAGCGCCGCGGCGAGCGCCACGGCGGTGGTGTCCGAGCCGCCGCGGCCCAGGGTGGTGATGTCCTTGGAGTCCGCGGACACGCCCTGGAAACCGGCGACGATGGCGATGTTGCCCTCGTCCAGCGCGGTGCGGATACGGCCCGGCGTGACATCGATGATGCGCGCTTTGTTGTGGACCGAGTCGGTGATGACGCCTGCCTGGCTACCGGTGAACGACTGGGCCTCGTGGCCCAGGTTTTTGATCGCCATGGCCAGCAGGGCCATGGAGATCCGCTCTCCGGCGGTCAGCAGCATGTCGAATTCGCGCCCGGCAGGCATCGGGGAAACCTGCTCGGCGAGATCGATCAGCTCGTCCGTCGTGTCGCCCATCGCGGACACCACGACCACCACTTGGTGGCCGTTCTTCTTGGCGTCCACGATCCGCTTGGCGACGCGCTTGATGCCCTCGGCATCGGCTACGGAGGAGCCTCCGTACTTCTGCACGACAAGGCCCACGTGCGCTCCTCGCTCAGTCCGTCTCATTGCTGGTGCAGTCTAACGAGCGACCGGGATCCGACCGCCTCGTACCACATCATGAGACGAACAGATCAAACTCCGGGTTCCCGCGCCGGAGGATCACTTGCGGCCCAGGCCGCCGAGCTCCTCCGCCATCACCTGTCCGGCCTGCTCCGCGAGGTCGTCCTCGGTCAGGTCCTCGTCCGTGTCCAGGCCGTCCAGGGCCGCCAGCGGCTGGTTCAGGCGCACGTGCGAGATCAGGGACTGGAGGGCGCGCAGCGTCGCCGAGGCCGTCGGGCCCCAGTTGGTGAAGTACGAGAACTGCCACCACCACAGCGCCTCCGTGATGCGGCCCGCCTGGTGGTGGATGAGGCCGTGCCGCAGGTCGGCGACCACATCGGCCAGGTCGTCGGAGATCCGGTGGGCGACGGGGGCCTTGCGCGGCTCGTACGGGTCGAAGACCTCGGAGTAGACGTCGACCGGCTCCAGCATGATCGCGAACCGCTCGCGCAGGTCGTCGACGTCCGGCTCGGGGCCCAGGTCGGGCTCGTAGCGCTCGTCGGGCAGCACGTCCTGGTACGCGCCCAGCCGGCCGCCCGCCAGCAGCAGCTGGGACACCTCCAGGAGGAGGAAGGGCACCGCGCTGTCCGGGTCCTCGCCCTTGGCGACCTCGGTGACCGCGACGATGAACGACTCGATCTGGTCCGCGATCGAGGCGGCGAAGTCGTCCGGATCCTGGCCGAGAGCGTGCAGCGTTGCGTCAGACATCGAGAAGTCGCCTTCCTTCAAAGGCCCGCCCCAGCGTGACCTCGTCCGCGTACTCCAGATCTCCCCCGACGGGGAGCCCGCTGGCCAGGCGGGTGACCTTCAGGCCCATGGGCTTGATCATGCGGGCGAGGTAGGTGGCGGTCGCCTCGCCCTCCAGGTTCGGGTCGGTGGCGAGGATCAGCTCGGTCACCTCGCCGTCCGCCAGGCGCGCCAGCAGCTCGCGGATCCGCAGGTCGTCCGGGCCGACGCCCTCGATCGGGCTGATCGCGCCGCCGAGGACGTGGTACTTGCCCCGGAACTCGCGGGTCCGCTCGATCGCGACCACGTCCTTCGGCTCCTCGACGACACAGATGACCGTCGTGTCCCGGCGCGGGTCGCGGCAGATGCCGCACCGCTCCTCCTGCGCCACGTTCCCGCACACGGCGCAGAACCGGACCTTGTCCTTGACCTCGAGCAGCGCGTGCGCGAGGCGGCGGACGTCGGTGGGCTCGGCCTGCAGGATGTGGAAGGCGATCCGCTGCGCGCTCTTGGGCCCGACGCCGGGCAGCCTGCCCAGTTCGTCGATCAGGTCCTGGACCACGCCTTCGTACAACGGACTGCCTTCTTTCGCTTTCGTCGGATGGAATCGGACGGGATCGGTTGGGATCGGATGGGAGAGGACCGGGGGAGGGTACTGCTAGAACGGCAGCCCGGGAATCCCGCTGCCGCCGCCCAGGCCCTGCGCGAGGGGGCCCAGCTTCTCCTGCTGGAGCGCCTGGGCGTTCTCGTTGGCGGCTTGGACCGCCGCGACCACCAGGTCGGCGAGCGTCTCCGTGTCCTCCGGGTCCACGGCCTTCGGGTCGATCACCAGCGCGCGCAGCTCACCGGAGCCGGTGACGGTCGCCTTGACCAGGCCGCCGCCGGCCTGGCCTTCGACCTCGGTCCGCGCCAGCTCCTCCTGCGCCGCAGCGAGGTCCTGCTGCATCTTCTGGGCCTGCTGGAGCAGCTGCTGCATGTTGGGCTGGCCACCACCGGGAATCACAGGGCACTCACTTCCGTACGTCGGTACCGTCGGGACCTCTGCGACCCCGAGACCTTCGGAACGCTTGGTCAATCCGAGCCTACGTGCTCCCCGGGCGCCGCGCCCTACGCCGTGAGGACCAACTCTTTCGAGTGAGAGTCGGGGCCTACGCGTACCTGATGGAGACCTCCTTGCGAGCGGAAATCCCGGGATTCGTTGTCCATCGCCCGTCATTCGAAGGTAGGAAGAGCATGCGCATCATTGCGCACACGCGCACCACCACACGTCAGCGCAGGCAGAGGGAGTGCCGGGTGAGCCAGCCGGAGATGCAGCCCGAGGGGCCACCCCGGGATCCCCGGGAGGAGGGCGGCGGGGCGATGGCGGCGGGCGATCTGACCGGTCGGCCCTTTCCCCTCGGGGACTGGGGGGAGCCCGCCGAGCGGCTCGACGAGCTCTACCGGCGGGTCGAGGCGGACGCGCTGCGCACGGCCGAGTGGTACCTGTCCGACCGGGCGTGGAAGCGCCGCGGGGCGCGCGTACTGCGCGTCGGCGCGGCCCTGGGCGCCGTCACGGGCGCCGCGATGCCGGTGCTGGAGCTGACGGGCTCGGCGCCGGGCGGATCGACGTACGGGTACCTGGCACTGCTGCTGGGCGCGGCCGCGCTGGCCTGCGACCGGTTCTTCGGGCTGACGTCGGGGTGGATGCGGGACGTGGCCACGGCCCAGGCGGTGCAGCGCAGGCTCCAGACCCTCCAGTTCGACTGGGCTTCGGAGAACGTCCGCGAGGTGCTCGGGCCCACCGAGGGCACCGCCAGCGAGGCCGCCGAGCGCTGCCTGACCGTGCTGCGCCGCTTCTCCGAGGACATCACGGAGCTGGTGCGGTCGGAGACGGCGGACTGGATGGTGGAGTTCCGGGCCGGGCCCGCGCCGCTGGTGATGCAGTCGCTGGGGGCCTCCGGGGGGCGCACGGACGCCTACGTCCCGCCGGCCCGCTTCCCGCTGCCGCCGGGCACCCGCCCGAACATGCCGCGCCAGCGGCCCCCGGAGCAGCCCCGCTGAGCCTGTGGTGCGGGCGGGGCGGTGCCGCCCCGCCCACCGGTGACAGGTACGTGCCGTGACCGGCTCAGCTGAAGATGATCATCGAGCCCTGTCCGAGACTGCGCGTCGCCGCCGCGTGCAGTCCCAGCCAGACGTGCCGCTCGCGGGCGAAGGGACTGCCGTCGTACGGGATGGGTCCCGCCGGCTCCTCCAGCGACGTCGGCCGCCCCGGCGGCGCCGGCGCCGCGGGCGGGTTCCCCGGATCTATCCCGATGGCGGGAGCGACGAACAGCAGCTCCCGCAGGAGCCCGTGGGCGGACCCCAGCGGCCCGCCGCCGGCCAGCAGCTCCTCGTTCGCCAGGGGCGCCGCGAAGTCGACGGGCACGTACGCGCCCGCGTGGTCGTAGTGCCACACCAGGTGCGACTGCTGCGCGGTGGGCTCGAACATCTCCAGCAGCTGTTCGTAGTCCCCGCCCAGTTCGTCCACCGGGGTCACCGGCAGGCCGCAGAGCTGGAGCAGGTAGGCCCGTCTCAGGAAATGCAGGGCGTCGTAGTCGAAACCGGCGACCGGGGCGACGTCCCCGCTCAGACCCGGCATGTACGCGAACACGGGCACGGACGGGAGTCCGGCCTCACCCAGCGCCTTGTCGTACGAGGCGATCTCTTCCGCGAAGGGGTTGTCGGGGCTGTGGCACAGCACGTCGACAAGGGGGACCAGCCACAGGTCACAGGCCACACGGCCTCCGATCAGTCGTTGTCGCCGATCAGGCCAGCGTAGTGCGCCGGACACCCTCCGCGAAGGGGTGCGCAGAACTAGGGGGCCGCAGGGGCTCGGAGGCGCTCGGCCCAGGCCAGCGCGTGCTCGTTGTAGCCGTGCACGATGCGGCGTACCGCGTCGGCGTCCGCCAGGGTCACGGCGTCCACCAGATCGCCGTGCCCGTCCCAGAGGGCTTCCCGCAGCTGCGGCTCGCGCTGGAGGTGGGGGACGGCGAAGACCCAGCACTGCACGCGGATGCGGTGCAGGAACTCGGTGATGTAGGTGTTGGCGACCAGGCCGCTCAGTTCCCGCCAGAAGCGCAGGTCGTAGCCGATCAGTACCTCCAGGGAGCCGCTCTGGGCCGCCCTGCGCGCCTCCTCGCCCCGGCGGCGCACCGACACCAGCATCTCGCCGGAGCCGGGGGCGGTGCCCCGCTCGGCGAGCCTGCGGAAGATGCCGTCCACGACCAGCGAACGGGCCTCGATCATGCCGCGGAAGTCGTCGACCGAGAAGATCCGCACGCGGAAGCCGCGGTGCTGGACCAGTTCCAGCAGCCCCTGGGCCGAGAGGTCCACGAGCGCCTCGCGGACCGGGGTCGCGGAGACCTCGTACTGCTCGGCTATCTGCTTCACGGTGAACTCGGTCCCCGGAGGCAGGCGTCCCGCGAGCACCTCGTCACGCAGCGCGTCCGCGATCTGCTGGCGAAGTGTGTTGCGGGTGACAGCTCCGCTGCCTGGCATAGGGGTCCGTCTCCTGTCGTAGAGCTCCGGACACCATAGGCCAGACAGCGAGGCCGAAACCGGACGGTTGGTGGGGGTTATGTGCGGATCCGACCCCCGCGAGGACGAGAATCACACCGGCGCCAACCGGCCACCCCCGCCGTCACCGCCGCCGTCACCGCCACCAGCCGTCAGTCCTTCAGTCGTCAGTCGGTCCGGTTACGCGGTGGTGTGGCGGTCGGCGACCGTCAGCGCCTCGTCCAGCAGGGCCAGGCCCTCCTTCGCCTCCGCCTCCGTGATGGTGCAGGCGGGGACGACGTGGGTCCGGTTCATGTTGACGAAGGGCCACAGCCCGGACGCCTTGCAGGCCGCGGCGAACTCGGCCATCGGGGCGTTGTCCGCACCGGCCGCGTTGTACGGGACGAGCGGCTCGCGCGTCTCCTTGTCCCGTACGAGCTCCAGGGCCCAGAAGGCGCCGAGGCCGCGGACCTCGCCGACCGAGGGGTGGCGCTCGGCGAGCTCCGCGAGCGCCGGGCCGATCACGTTCTCGCCGAGGTGGGCGGCGTGCTCGACGACGCCCTCCTCCTCCATCGTGTTGATCGTCGCGACGGCGGCGGCGCAGGCCAGGGGGTGGCCGGAGTACGTCAGTCCGCCCGGGTAGGGGCGGGTGGCGAAGGTCTCGGCGATGGCGGCCGAGATGGCCACGCCGCCGAGCGGCACGTAGCCGCTGTTGACGCCCTTGGCGAAGGTGATCAGGTCGGGGGTGACGCCCCAGTGGTCGGCGGCGAACCACGTGCCGGTTCGGCCGAAGCCGGCCATGACCTCGTCGAGGATGAAGACGATGCCGTGGCGGTCGCAGAGCTCGCGGACGCCCGCGAGGTAGCCGGCGGGCGGGACCATGATGCCCGCGGTGCCCGGCACGCTCTCCAGGATGATCGCCGCGATCGACTGCGGGCCCTCGAAGGCGATGGTGTCGGCGAGGTGGGCGAGCGCGCGCTCGCACTCCTCGGCCTCGGTGGTCGCGTGGAAGGCGGAGCGGTAGAGGTACGGGCCCCAGAAGTGCACGACGCCGGCGGCGGCCGTGTCGGACGGCCAGCGGCGCGGGTCGCCGGTCAGGTTGATCGCGGCGGCGGTGGCTCCGTGGTACGAGCGGTAGGTGGAGAGCACCTTGGCGCGGCCCGTGTGCAGACGGGCCATGCGGACGGCGTTCTCGACGGCCTCGGCGCCGCCGTTGGTGAAGAAGATCTTGTCCAGGTCACCGGGGGTCCGCTCGGCGATGAGGCGTGCGGCCTCGGAGCGGACGTCGACGGCGAAGCCCGGCGCGAGGGTGCAGAGCCGGGCGGCCTGCTCCTGGATCGCGGCGACGACCTTGGGGTGCTGGTGGCCGATGTTGGTGTTGACCAGCTGGGAGGAGAAGTCGAGGTATCGCTTGCCCTCGTAGTCCCAGAAGTAGGAGCCCTCGGCCCCCGCGACGGCGAGCGGGTCGATCAGGGCCTGGGCGGACCAGGAATGGAAGACGTGCTTCCGATCTGCGTCCTTCACGGCGGCAAGGGTGTGCGGGGTGGCATGAGGGGTCATGACGTCACGCTAGAAGTGCGCAGGTGGGGAGGGATATCGGCGGACTGTATGCGGGTGGCGGGCCGACCTCGGCAGTCTGTCTGCGCCCGTGGAGCACCCTTCCGAAGTATTGACAGCATCCTGTCGTTATGACAGTCTCTTGTCATAGGCGCTTTTCGTGGAGGCCCTCGCGGAAGCCGGTACGGACGGCTTGCGCGGCACACCCCACGAGCACCGTCGGCATCACAGGCACCGCAGGTACCACGCGCATCGTCTGCACCGCGCACCTCGGCACCTCGGCCACGGTGAGCGCCGCAGGCACCTGGCACCATCCGACGCTGGAGGCGAAACACCATGAGCGAGACCGCTCGCAAGCCCGTCCACCTCGCGGTCTACGACACCTACGCCGACTGGGAGACCGGCCACACCACCGCGCACCTCACCCAGCGCGGCCACGTCGTGCGGACGGTCGGCCTCGCCGCCGGAGCGCCGGTCACCACCATGGGCGGCATCCGCATCCAGCCTGACCTGGGCCTGGCCGATCTGCGACCGGAGGACTCCTCGCTACTGATCCTCACCGGGGCCTCCTTGTGGGACACGGGCGACGAGCTGGCGCCCTTCGCGGCGAAGGCGCGGGAGTTCCTGGCCGCCGGAGTGCCGGTCGCGGCGATCTGCGGCGCCACCGCCGGCCTCGCCCGCGAAGGCCTGCTGGACGACCGCGCCCACACCAGCGCGGCCTCCTTCTACCTGGCCGAACAGCCCGGCTACGGGGGCGCCGGGAACTACGTCGAGGCCGACGCGGTGACCGACGGGGACCTGATCACGGCGGGCCCGACGGAACCGGTCGCCTTCGCCCGCGAGGTCTTCGCCCGCCTGGACGTCTACAAGCCTGACGTCCTGGACGCCTGGTACGGGCTCTTCCACCACTCGGACGAGAGCGCGTACCCGGTCCTGATGGCGGCATCGGCGGCGGGCGATGCTTGAGCCGCCGCCGCTCGGGTCCCCCCGGACCCGGCAGGACCTGCTGAGCCGCACCGCACTCGGGGTGTTCCGGCTGAACGGCCAGTTCCTCTCCCTCTCCGAGGAGCTGGCGCGGCCCGCCGGGCTGACCGCCGCCTGGTGGCAGGTACTGGGAGCGGTGCTGCGGGAACCGCTGCCCGTCGCGGGGGTCGCCCGGAGCATGGGGATCACCCGGCAGAGCGTCCAGCGCATCGCGGACCTGCTCGTGGCCAAGGGCCTCGCGGAGTACGCGCCGAACCCGGCGCACCGGCGGGCCAAGCTGCTGCGCCCGACGGAGGAGGGCCGCGCGGCGGTGGACCGGATCGGTCCGGGCCACTCGGCCATGGCCGCCCGTCTGGCGGCGGAGCTGGGGGACACCGCCTTCGCGGAGACGGTCCGCGTCCTGGAGCGGCTCGCAGCGGCGCTGGACACGCTGCCCGCACCGCGCGACCCGTCCGACCCATCCGATTCGTCCGATCCATCTGATCCATCCGATACGTCCGAGTCAGCCGATCCGTCTGATCCACTCGGTCTTGCGGGTCCGTCCCGTCCGTCAGCCTGAGTACGCCGGGCCCGAACCTTCGCGGTTCGGGCCCGGTTCGGGTGCGGGACCGGTCAGGTGTTCGAGCCCGGCGAGGTCGACGGGGAGGCAACCGGCGAACCCCTCCAACCGTCCTTCCCAGCGGAGCTGTTCGGCCAGCAGGGGAAGGACCACCCGGCCATGGAACAACTGCATCCGCACGACCCGCACCGCATCGGCCCCTACCGCCTGTTGTCCCGGCTCGGCGCCGGCGGCATGGGCCAGGTCTACCTCGCCCGCTCCGACCGCGGCCGCACCGTCGCGGTCAAGCTGGTCCACCCCGGGCTCGCCGCCCTCGAGGAGTTCCGCATCCGCTTCCGCCAGGAGGTCGCCGCCGCCCGCCGGGTCGGCGGCGAATGGACCGCCCCGGTCCTGGACGCCGACACCGAGGCCGCGACCCCCTGGTTCGCCACCGGCTACGTCGCCGGGCCGAGCCTGCGCCGGGTCGTCGCCCACGGCTTCGGCCCGCTGCCGGACCGTTCCGTGCGGATCCTGGCTGCGGGCCTCGCGCACGCCCTCACGGACATCCACCGGGCCGGCATCGTCCACCGCGACCTGAAGCCCTCGAACGTCCTGATCACCCTCGACGGCCCCCGCGTCATCGACTTCGGCATCGCCCGCTGCCCCACCGGGTGCGGTGCCGGTCCGACCCGGGTCGGCGACGTCATCGGCTCCCCCGGTTTCATGGCCCCCGAGCAGATCCGCGGAGAGCCGGTGACCGCCGCGTGCGACGTCTTCTGCCTCGGCGCGGTCCTGGCGTACGCGGCCACCGGGCGCCTGCCCTTCGGCGACGCGGAGCACCCCGGCGGCCTGGCGGCGCTCCTGCTGCGCAGCACCGAAGCGGAACCCGACCTGGCCGGCGTACCGGCGGAACTGCTCGACCTCGTACGGGACTGCCTGCACAGGGATCCGGGCGCGCGGCCCGGGCCCGCCGAGGTACTGGCCCGGGTCGGCGCCGACGACACCGTGGCCGACGGGAGGGCCCTGGAGCCGTGGCTGCCGACCCCGCTGGTGGCCCGGCTCGGGCGGCACGCCGTAGAGCTGCTGGACCGCGAGGACGCCGGGCCGGACCGTGCGGTGCCGGCGCCGCCTCCGCTGCCGCCCTCCTACTCCGCGTACCCGCCGCTGGAACCGGAACCTCCGCCCAGGCCCTGGACGGCGTCCACGGCCCTGCTCCTCGCGGTGGCCGCGGTCGTGGCGGTCCTGTCCGCCGGCACGGTGTACGCGGTGATGAGCGGGGCCGAGGATCCGCGCCCGCCCGTCACGAGTCCCCGTACGCCGGTGGCGGCCGGCTCCGGATCGCCTTCCGCTTCGGCCTCCGCTTCGGCTCTGGGTTCCGCTTCGGGGTCCGCTTCAGGGTTCGCTTCGGGGTCCGCGCACGTGGCCGGGCTCCTCCCCGAGGCCTACGTCGGCACCTGGCAGGCCGTCCGCGGCAGCCAGACCTGGCGGCTCACGCTCACGCGCGGCGGAGTCGGCGAACAGGTGATGTCCCTGGACGTCCAGGACCCCGGATTCGCCTGCTCCTGGACCGCGGCCCTGCACGGCGCCCCCGGCCCCGACCCCGTGGAGCTGGACGCCTCCACCGTCACCTCCGGCGCCCCGCCGACCTGCACGGCGGGCGGCCGGAGCCGGCTGCGGCTGCTGCCCGACGGCGCCCTGCGCAGAGAGCTCGCGGGCAGTGACGGTCCCCCGCTCGACTACCGCAGGCAGTGACCCGCACCGTTTGTGTCGAGGTCAATAAGCCTGCAGGCAAAGCTTGTTGGTCAGGACAGCGCTGTCGGACACTGCGGCACATGGAGCCGTTGAGGGTAGTGGCACGACTGTGGGAGCGGATCGAGGCACGCGACTGGGAAGGCGTGGCCGGGCTCATCGCCGAGGACGCCGTCATCGAATGGCCCGTGAGCGCCGAGCGCATCGTCGGGCGCGCCAACTTCATCGCCGTGAACAGCGACGACGGCGACGCGGACGAGAAGCCCGTGAGAGTGCTCCGGATCCTGGCCGACGGGGACCACGTCGTCACCGAGGTGGAGGTGCCCCAGGACCACGTCCTCTACCGGGCCGTCTCCCTGTGGACCGTGCGCGACGGGGAGGTCGTGGAGGCGAGGGAGTACTGGACCAGCCCCGGCCAGGACCCCGCCCCGCGCTGGCGGGCGGGATTCGTCGAGCCCCTGGCGGCGGACTGAGGCCCGCGCTCACCGCTCACCGCTCACCGTCGCCACGCTTGGCCCGGCGCCCGGGTCAGGCCGTCGGCCCGGCCGGCCCGAGCCGGTCCAGCTCCTCGCCGATCGCCGCCCGCAGGGCGTCGTGGCGCGGAGCCAGCGCGTGCCGCTCGCCGCGCCAGCACTCCCGCTCGTACAGCCACACGGGCAGCCTGACGCGGTCGTCGGGTTCCCAGTCGTAGCGGGGCCAGATGTGGGCGTGGAGGTACGGGTCGGTGTTGCCGAGGATCTCGATGTTCACCCGGCGGAAGGCCGGGTCGAGCCGCGCGCAGGCCCGCTCGACGGCCTCGGCCAGCCGCTCCAGGTCGGCGAGGTACGCCGTCCTGCGGGGCCGGGGCAGGTCCGAGAGGCGGGTGACGGCCGGGTCGTCGGTCAGCAGCACCGAGTATCCGGGGAGGAACTGCCGGTCCCCGATGACCGCGAATCCGGTGTCGAGGCGGCGCAGGACGGTCGGGTTCACCCCGCGGTGCGCGCTGCCGATGCGGTCGAGACGCCAGTCGCTCTCTGTCACCGATGAACTCCAAGTTGCCTGATTTGGAAGGGCGTTGGGCGCCACGCCGGTGCGCACCGGTGCGGCGTCGTGCCTCTGAAGTATTTCCCGTCATACCTAAGAGCTACGTACGAACACGGCTCCGTGGCGGGACGCCGACCAGGGGCTCGGATTTCTAACTTCGGTAGCGGAGAGGGGCACTGACGCCCCTTCCGGGAGACCGAAGGAACACACCATGGCCACGGGGACGGCACGGACGGCGGACACGGCACGGGCCGCGGATGCGGTGAGCGCCAGGGAGGAAGACGGCGCGGGGGAGGCCGGGTTCGGCTCCGGGAGGCCGGACGGCGCGCGTGGCGGGCGGCTGCGCCGCACGCTGCTGGCCTCGCTGGTCGCGGCGGCCGTGATAGTTCCCGTGTCCGCCGCCGCCTCCGCGCAGGCACCCGCCCCGGCGCCCGCCGTGTTCGCCGAGGGCGCCCCGCCCCAGAGCCGCTATGCCGCCAACCGCGACAACATCGCCGAGGCGGTCCGGATGGCCCAGGACGCCGACCGCTCCGGCCGGGCCGGCCGGCTGCGGGCCATGGCGGCGGCCGGCACGGCACAGTTCCTCGCCTTCGACGGCCGCGGCGGGGGCCGGGCCGTCGAGGTGTTCGGCGAGCTGGAGACCGCCGACCGGATCGCCGTCCTGGTGCCCGGCTCGGACACCACCCTCGACACGTACGAGAGGTTCCGGTCCGGAGCGGTCGCCCTCCGGCAGCGCCTCCAGACCGGGCATGCGCGCACCGCCGTGGTTGCCTGGCTCGGGTACGACACCCCGGGCACGGTCAGCACGACCGTGCTGACCGCCGGCCGGGCGGACGAGGCCGCGGCCGAACTGGGGCCGTTCCTGGACCGGTTGCGGGACATGGCCGCGCCCGGTGCCCGGATCTCGCTGCTCTGCCACTCCTACGGCTCCGTCGTCTGCGCACGGACCGTGACGGGAGCCGCCGTCGGCGACGTGGTCCTCTTCGGCAGTCCGGGCACAGGGGCCGGATCCGCCCGGGAGCTGCCGACCGCGGCCCGGGTCTGGGCCGGCCGGGGCGGCGCCGACTGGATAGCCGGCGTGCCGCACGTCCGGCTCGGCGGACTCGGCTTCGGCACCGACCCGGTCGACCCCGCCTTCGGGGCGCGGGCCTTCGCCGCCGGATCCGGCGGCCACAGCGACTACCTCAAGCCGGGCACCCGGTCCCTCGACGCACTGGCGGCCATCGTCCTCGGCAGCGCTCCCGCCCAGGAGGCCGGGCATGCGTGAGCTCCGCGCCCGCTGGTCCGCTCTGGCGGCGGGTATCGACGCGGCCACGCCGGCCGGCCGGGACCGGGCCGTGGACGCGCTCCGGGCCCTCGCGATCCTCGGCGTGGTCCTCGGCCACTGGCTGGTCACCTCGCTGACCGCCGCCGACGGCGGTCTGCACGGCACCAGCCCGCTGGCGCACATGCCCTGGCTGGCCCCGGTTTCCTGGGTGTTCCAGACGCTGGCTGTCTTCTTCCTGGTCGGCGGCCATGTCGCAGCCCTCGGGTACGCCTCGGCGCGCGAGCGGGGCATCACGTACGGAGCCTGGGTCGGGCAGAGGCTGGGCAGGCTGTTCCGCCCGGTCGCCGCGGTGCTCGTCCTCTGGACGGTCGTGGCGGGCGGAATGCTCGTCGGTGGGGCGGAGTTCGACACCGTGCGGACGCTGGTGAAGCTGGTCCTGTCGCCGCTGTGGTTCCTGCTGGTGTTCGCCGCGCTGACCGCCTCGACTCCACTGGTGGCCCGGCTCGGCCCGGTGTGGCCGGCCGCCGTGGTGGCGGGCGTCGACCTGTGGCGCTTCGGGCTGGGCGGGCCGGAGTGGATCGGGTGGGTCAACGTGGCCGCGGGCTGGCTGGTCCCCTTCACGCTGGGCGCCGCGTGGTCGCGCGGAGCCCTCGCGCGGCGCGGCCGGCTGCTCCTCCTGGTCGGCGTCGCCGCCGCGGCCACCGCCGCGCTGGTCCTGTGGGGCGGGTATCCGGCCTCCATGGTGGGGGTGCCGGGGGCGGCCGTCTCGAACCTCAACCCGCCGACGCTGGCGGCGGTCGCGTTCGGACTGGCCCAGTGCGGGCTGGCCCTGCTGGCCCGCGACCGGCTGGCCCGGCTCATGCGCAGGCCGGCGGCCTGGGCGAAGGTGGCTCTGGTGAACCTCTCCGCCATGACGATCTTCCTATGGCACCAGACCGCCATGATGGCCGTCACCGCCCTCGGACTGCTGGTCCCGGCCCGCCTGCCCGGGCTGCACACCGCGCCCGACTCGGTGGGCTGGATAGTGGCCCGGGTGGGGTGGCTGCCGGTGTTCGCGGCCGCGCTGGGGCTGTGCTGGGCAGCGTTCCGCACCCACGAACAGGCCCGGGGTTCCCGGCCGGCCACGGTCACGGCCGCCCGCTCCGTGCCGGGCACTTCCGTCGAGGAGATCACCCATGCCTAGGCTGGCCGACGTGAACGAGCAGCGCGTGCCCCCGGCCGAGCCGGCGCCCTCCGATGCCGTCAAGGGGGCCTCACCGAGCCTGGCGTTGGCCCTGGAGCTGTTCACCCTGCGGCGCGATCCCCTTCCCCGGATGGGCCGCCCGCGGTGGCTGGCGCGGCTGCCGCACGCACTCGTCGCCTACGCGGCCATGTTCTTCGGGTTCCTCACCACCGAGCAGCTCATGGACCACTACCACGTCAAAGGCGGCCCGCCGCTGGCCGTCGCGCTCCTGACGGCGCTGTCCATCTGGCTCGCGATGTTCCGCCCGATCGCCGCCTGGTGGCTGGGGCTGCTCGCCGCAGGCTGGATCGCCTGGATGATCCACGACAACGTGGGGCAGGGCCAGACCTGGCCCTGGACGCCCGGCGGGATCTTCGCGTTCGCCCCCGTGCTGCTGCTCGTCGCCCTCCGGGTGCCGCCGCGGGTGACCATATGGGTCGTCGGCATCTCCGTCGCCCTCACCGGGGCGGCCGAGGTGGCCTTCCATCCGGACGGAAGCCAGATCTCCTCGATGGGGGCCACCGTCCTCTTCGGCTTCGTCGGGCTCCTCGGGTACGCGCTGCGCGCCCTGCGGCTGGCCCGTGGCGAACTGGTCGAGCAGGAGACGCTCACCGCGGAGGAGCGGGCCCGGCGCACCCTGCTGGAGGAGCGCAGCCGCATCGCCCGCGAGCTGCACGACGTCGTCGCGCACCACATGTCGGTGATCTCCATCCAGGCGCAGGTCGCCCCGCACCTCGTGGACAACCCGTCCGAGGAGCTCAAGGAGAACCTGGCGGGCATCCGGGAGAACGCGCTGGAGGCCCTCACGGAGCTGCGCCGGGTGCTGGGGGTGCTGCGCTCCGAACAGCCCGGCGATCCGGCGGCCCCGCAGCATCCGCAGCCGACCCTCGCCGAGTTGGACGGCCTCGTGGACAACGTGCGGGGGGCGGGACTGGAGGTCACCACCGAGGTCGCGGGCGTCCGCCGGTCGCTGGCACCCGGCGTCGAGCTCACCGCGTACCGGATCGTGCAGGAGGCCCTGAGCAACTGCCTGCGCCACGCCCCCGGTTCGCAGGTGGAGGTCGGCGTCGCGTACGGGCCGCGCGAGCTGCACCTTTGTGTCGCCAACAGCGCGCCGACCCGGCCGGCCCCGCCCTCGCAGGGAGCGGGGCACGGCCTGCTGGGGATGCGGGAGCGGGCAGGCATGCTGGGTGGCGAACTGGCCGCGGGCCCGCGCCCCGACGGCGGGTACGAGGTCAGCGCAGTGCTCCCGATGGATCCGCAGAACCCGCCCGCCGGCACCGGCACCGGCACCGAGACGAAGAAGGCACCATGAGCACCCCGATCAAGGTGATGATCGCCGACGACCAGATGATGGTGCGGCAGGGCTTCACCGTGCTCCTCAACGCCCAGCCCGACATAGAGGTCGTGGGGCAGGCGGTGGACGGGGCGGACGCCGTCGCGAAGGTCGCCGAGCTGGCCCCGGACGTGGTGCTGATGGACATCCGCATGCCGGGCATGGGCGGTATCGAGGCCACGTCCGTGATCACCCGCGTTCCCGACGCCGAGGTGAAGGTGCTCGTCCTGACCACCTTCGACCTCGACGAGTACGTGTACGAGGCGCTGCGGGCCGGGGCCTCCGGGTTCCTGTTGAAGGACGCGTCCGCCGATCAGCTCGCGGAGGCGGTGCGGGTGGTGGCGGCCGGTGAGGCGCTGCTGTCGCCGAACATCACGAAGCGGCTGATCACGGAGTTCTCCCGGCTGGGGGCGCCGCGCGCGCCGTCGCGGGCCCGGATCGACGTGCTGACCGAGCGGGAGACCGAGGTGCTGTCGCTGATCGCCCAGGGCCTGTCGAACGCGGAGATCTCCGAGCACCTCGTCCTGGCCGAGCAGACGGTGAAGACCCATGTGAGCCGGATCCTGGTGAAGCTCGGCCTGCGGGACCGCACGCAGGCGGCGGTGTTCGCGTACGAGAGCGGTCTGATCCGTCCGACGGGCTACTGACGGACCCGTGTAGTACTTGAGAGGGACCCGGAGAAATCCCCATCAGCGGCGACGCGGACGAAGCCGGTACAGACCTACGGTTGTGCGTATGACCGAGACGACCACCGGGGGGACAGCCCGGACGCCTGAGTTCCGACTGGCATCGGAGGTGATCGCGACCCTGCGCCAGGACCTCGTCACCGATGCCTTCGCCTACCGGCCGCTGCCGCCGGCGGGGGCCCCGGGGCGCTTCTCGCGGCGGCTCCCCAAGGGGATACGACGGCATGCGCCGTGGCGGCAGCATGCGGCGGTGGGGGCGCTGGCCTTCCTCGCCGTGCTCTTCACCATGGAGGGGCAGTCGAGCTACCTGGGCGATCTGGGCCAGCTCGTCATGGGGCTGATAGCCGCGGTTCCCGTCCTCATGACGCTGGTACGGCCGGTCGGCGCGTGGTGGGCGGCCGTCGCGATGACGGTGGTGCTGGCCGCCCTCGGTGAGGGCGTCAGCTGGCCCTGGACCCCGGGCGCGTTCTTCTCCTACATCGTGGTCATGGTCGTCGTCACGCTGCGGACCGGGCCCCGGGTGGCAGCGTGGATGTGGGCGCTGACCCTCGCGCTGGGCGCCGCGATCTCCGTGGTGTTCACCGGCGAGTGGGGGTCGAACGCGCCGGAGATGGCGGTGACGTCGGCGTTCGCCCTGGTGATCGCCGGCAGCATCCAGATACGCCGGCACGCCAAGGCGGAGGTGAGCGCACAGCAGGAGGTCACGGCCGTCGAGCGGGACAAGCGGACGCTGCTGGAGGAGCGGACCACGATCGCGCGGGAGCTGCACGACGTGGTGGCCCACCACATGTCGGTGGTGGCGATCCAGGCGGAGGCCGCTCCGTACCGGGTGAAGAACCCGCCGCCGGAGCTGGAGGCGGCGTTCGTCACCATCCGGGAGAACGCGGTGGCGGCCCTGACGGAGCTGCGGCGGGTGCTGGGCGTGGTGCGCTCCGCGGACTACGAGGCGCCGGACGCCCCGCAGCCGACGCTGGCCTCGCTGGACGGGCTGCTGGCCAATGTGCGCGAGGCCGGGCTGAGCGTGGAGAAGACGATCACGGGCGCGGTGCGGGAGCTGCCGCAGGGCGTGGAGCTGTCGGCGTACCGGATCATCCAGGAGGCCCTGAGCAACACCCTGCGGCACGCGCCGGGCGCGTCGGCCGGGGTGGAGGTGTCCTACGTGCTGGGCGGCCTGGGCATACGGGTCGTCAACGAGGCGCCGACCGGGGATGTGCGGCCCTCGCCGGGGGCCGGCCACGGGATCACCGGGATGCGGGAGCGGGTGGCCATGCTGGAGGGGGAGATGACGGCCGCCCGGACGGAGTCCGGCGGGTACGAGGTCGCGGTGTTCATTCCGGTGCGCAACCGTCCCGAGCCGGTGCCCGAGCCGCAGGAGGGGACGGTATGACGATCAGGGTGCTGATCGTCGACGACCAGATGATGGTCCGCGAGGGGTTCTCCGTTCTGCTGAACGCCATGGACGGCATCGAGGTGGTGGGCGAGGCGGTCGACGGCCGGGAGGCCATCGCGCAGGTGGCGGCGCTGCGGCCGGACGTGGTGCTGATGGACATCCGGATGCCGCAGATGAACGGCCTGGAGGCGACGCGGGAGATCGTGGCCTCGGACACGGACGCGAAGGTGCTGGTCCTGACGACCTTCGACCTCGACGAGTACGTGTACCAGGCGCTGCGGGCGGGGGCCTCCGGGTTCCTGCTGAAGGACGCTTCGGCCCGTCAGCTGGCCGACGGAGTACGGGTGGTGGCGGCCGGCGAGGCCCTGTTGGCGCCATCGGTGACGAAGCGGCTCATAGCGGAGTTCTCGAAGATCTCCGAGGCGCGCAGGCTCGCGGACCCGGCGGGGGTGGGCGAGCTGACGGAGCGGGAGACGGAGGTGCTGGTCCTGATCGCGCAGGGCCTGTCCAACGCGGAGATAGCCGACCGGCTGATCGTCGCGGAGTCCACGATCAAGACCCATGTGAGCCGGATCCTGGTGAAGCTGGGTCTGCGGGACCGGACGCAGGCGGCGGTGTTCGCCTATGAGACCCGCCTGGTGACACCGGCCTGATCCGGAGGGCCGAGCGCTTACTCTGCGGGGATGGGCTTTGATCCGTGGGATGCCGCGTTCGTCGCCGATCCGTACCCGGCCTACCGGGAGTTGCGGGAGCGGGGGCGGGCCATCTGGTGGGAGGCCACCGGGCAGTGGCTGGTGCCGCACTACGCCGATGTGAGCGCACTGCTGCGGGACCGGCGGCTGGGTCGGACCTACCTCCACCGTTTCTCGCACGAGGAGTTCGGGCGGCAGGCGCCGCCGCCGGAGCACGAGCCGTTCCACGTGCTCAACGGCAACGGCCTGCTGGACCTGGAGGATCCCGCGCACGCGCGGGTGCGCAGGCTGGTGGCGAAGGCCTTCACCCCGCGGACGGTGGAGCGGCTGGTGCCGGCCGTGCGGCGGATGGCCGGGGAACTGGTGGGGCGGCTGCTCGCGGACGGGGGCGGGGACCTGCTCGCCACGGTCGCCGAGCCGCTGCCGGTGGCCGTGATCGCGGAGCTGCTGGGTGTGCCCGAGTCGGACCGGGGGCTGCTGCGGCCGTGGTCGGCGGACATCTGCGGGATGTTCGAGCTGCGGCCCGACGAGGAGACGGCGCGGCGCGCGGTGCGGGCGAGCACCGACTTCAGCGCGTACCTGCGGGAGCTGATCGCCGAGCGGCGCGCGCGCCCGGGCGAGGACCTGATCTCCGGGCTGATCGCCGCCCACGACGACGAGGGGCGGCTCAGCGAGCAGGAGATGATCTCCACTTGCGTCCTCCTGCTGAACGCCGGGCACGAGGCCACCGTGAACACCACGGTCAACGGGTGGTGGGCGCTGCTGCGCAACCCCGACCAGCTCGCCGCGCTCCGCGCCGGCCGCGATCCCGAAAAGTTGTCCACAGCTGTGGATGAACTCATGCGGTACGACACTCCCCTGCAGATGTTCGAGCGCTGGGTGCTCGACGACATCCGCGTCGGCGACACCGACATCCCCCGCGGGGCCGAGGTGGCGCTGCTCTTCGGATCCGCGAACCGTGATCCCGCGCGTTTCGAGGACCCCGACACGCTGGACCTCGCACGGGCCGACAATCCGCACCTGACCTTCGGGGCGGGGATCCACTACTGCCTGGGGGCGCCGCTGGCGCGACGCGAGCTGGAGGCCTCGTTCGGCGCGCTGCTGGCGGACGGCGTGCCGCCACTGCGGCTCGTCGAGGAGCCGCAGTGGCAGGACGGGTACGTCATCCGCGGGCTGAAGAGCCTGCTCGTGGAGTTCTAGGCCGTCATGTCTCGGCGGCGCAGGGCGGTGAGGCCGGCCGCCGCCAGGGCCGCCCCTAGGGCGGTCAGGGCAAGGAGCGGAGCCCACGACAGGGGCTCCGCGCCCGGGAGCCTGGGCAGGTGGGCGAAGGGCGAGAGGTTCAGGGCGGCCTGGGGGAGGTTCAGCGCCGGGCCGAGCCAGCCCAGGGCCAGGGCACTGCCGGCCACCGCCCAGGCGGCCGCCGCGTACGCGGGGGCCGCGCCGTGGAGGAGGGCCGCCAGCGCCCCGATCACCCACACCGCGGGGAGCTGGGCGAGGGTGGCCGCGACCGTCGTCCCCACCTCGCCGCCGTGCCCGATGCCGAGGCCCAGCCCCGCCAGCAGCAGCATCAGCGCCGAGCCGCCGAAGGCGACGGCCAGGTGGCCGCCGGCCCAGCGGAGCCGGCCGACCGCGTTCGCGAGCAGCGGTTCCGCCCGCTGCCCCGACTCCTCACCGCTCAGGCGCAGGACGGCCGAGCGGTGAAACCCAGGTCAGGGCGGAACTGCCGCCCGCCGTACCGGCGTCTCCGGCCGCCTTCAGGACGAAGGCCGCGCCGAGCACCGCGGCCGTGAATCCCTTGGCCGCCCGGGCGCTCTCGGTCAGCTGGGCGGCGACGGCGGCCGCGCCGGCGAAGAGCATGCCGGTGCCGGCGAGTGCCAGTGCGAGCGCGGCCGCGCCCGGCGCTCCCTGCCCGGCGAGGCCGCCGGCGACGAGCAGGCCGACGCAGGTGTTGGCTACGAGCGCGGCGAGCAGGGCCGCGGTCAGCGGGGCCCGGCGCCCCACCATGGCTGCGGAGAGCAGTTCCTGACGGCCCGACTCCTCCTCCTCGCGGGTGTGTCGGACCACGATGATCAGGCTCATGACAGCCGCGAGGACCGCGCCGAAGACCCCGGCGCGCCAGGCGGTCAGGGCGCCGAGGGAGTCGCCGAAGACCGGCCCGTACAGGGCGCGCACGGAGCCGTTGGCGTTCATCGAGGCGGCGGCCTGGGTGCGTTCGGCGGTGGTGGCGTACACGCTGCCGAGCGATCCCGGCATGCTCACCACCAGGAGCGCGGTGACCGGGATCCAGACCGGCATCATCACCCGGTCGCGGCGCAGGGCCAGCCGGAGCAGTGCGCCGGTGCCCGCGAGGCCGTTCGGTCGTCGCTTCATCGCGCGGTCGCCTCGCCGTCGTCGGTGTAGTGGCGCAGGAAGAGCTCTTCGAGGGTGGGCGGGGTCGCGGTCAGCGAGCGCACACCCGACGCGGCGAGGGAGCGCAGTACGGCGTCCAGCTTGTCGGTGTCGGCCTGGAGTCGGACCTTCAGCCCGGCGCGCACGCACCACCTCGGCCTCGTGCGGGATCCAGCGCGCCGCCGGGTCCCGCACCACGCGGCGCGCCGCCCAGCGCCTGCGCCACAGCCACCGGCTCCGGCTCCGCCACCGGCGCCTCCCGCACCTCCCGCACCGCCCGCGCCGACTCCGTCACCGGGGCAGGGTGAGCATCCATGCCCCGGGGCGCAGCGTCCACGTACGGCGGCGGACCGGACCGGCCATCGCGCCGTCGGCCCGGTAGCGGAAGTCCGCACCCGACACCGTCACCGTCTTCGCCCGGGCCGTCACCGTCGAGCCGGCGAAGCCGCCGCCCGTGCGCACCGCGACCTCCGCCGGTTCGCCGTCGCCCCGCGTGCGCACCGAGACGTCCGCCACGGGCTGGTCCACATCGGCCAGCAGGACCCCGTCGGCCTCCACCCGCAGCCGGTGGTGCCCGCCGCCCACCCCGCCCGCGGCCGCCACCGGCCGGACCAGCGTCCGCACCAGCGAGCGGTACGCGCTCCACACCGACGGCCCGGCAGGCCTCGGGACCCCCCGCTCCGGCCCCCGCAGCGGCGGGATCCGCAGCGCGCCCAGCACCACTCCGTCACTGTCGTCGACCAGCAGGTCACACGTCCGGACCGACCCGTCGAGCACCGCCCGGGCCGCCGCGACGGCGGACTGCGGCACCCCCAGGGACCTCGCCAGCGCCAGGGACCCCACCGGCCCCACCGGAACCAGCGCCAGAGCGCTCTCGCCGAGCCCCCGCTCCCGGTGCAGCAGCCCCACGGCCCGCACCAGCGCCCGGTCGTCGCCCACGATCACCGGCTGCCGATGACCCCGGCGGGCGAGCGCCCGCGCAAACTCCTCCTGCGAATCCGGGAGGCAGATCTTCGCCGCCGCTCCCGCTGACAACACATCTTTCGCGATCCGCACGGACTCGCCGTCAAGACGGCGGGCGACCGGGTCGACGAGCACCAGCAGACCGCCTACCGGCGCGCCCGCTTGGCTCATGGTGGGCTCTGGAGCCGACACCTCGGTCCTTCCTCGGGTAGCATCTTTGTGCAAGAGGCCCTTGCGCTATTGCGCCAGGGCCTTCGTCTATTCCGGGGCAACCCGTCCGACGGCTCAGCCCGCGTACATCGTCGTACGCCCCCCTGACCTTGGACATGCCCCATCCGGAAGAGGTGTACGCCTGTGCCCGCTCTTGTGCTGCTCGGAGCTCAGTGGGGTGACGAGGGCAAGGGAAAGGCCACCGACCTGCTCGGTGGATCCGTTGACTATGTGGTGCGCTACCAGGGTGGCAACAACGCCGGCCACACGGTCGTCGTCGGCGACCAGAAGTACGCGCTGCACCTTCTCCCTTCCGGCATCCTCTCCCCCGGATGCACCCCGGTCATCGGTAACGGCGTCGTCGTCGACCCGGCCGTCCTGCTCTCCGAGCTGCGCGGTCTGAACGAGCGCGGCATCGACACCTCCAAGCTGCTCATCAGCGGCAACGCGCACCTGATCACGCCGTACAACGTCACCCTCGACAAGGTCGGCGAGCGCTTCCTCGGCAAGCGCAAGATCGGTACGACCGGTCGCGGCATCGGCCCGACCTACGCGGACAAGATCAACCGCGTCGGCATCCGGGTCCAGGACCTCTACGACGAGTCGATCCTCACCCAGAAGGTCGAAGCGGCGCTGGAGGGCAAGAACCAGCTCCTCGCGAAGCTCTACAACCGCCGCGCCATCGAGGCCGGGGCGATCGTGGAGGAGATGCTCCAGTACGCGGACCAGATCAAGGGCTACGTCGCCGACACCACCCTGATCCTCAACAACGCGCTGGACGAGGACAAGGTCGTGCTCTTCGAGGGCGGCCAGGGCACCCTGCTCGACGTCGACCACGGCACCTACCCCTTCGTCACCTCGTCGAACCCGACCGCAGGCGGCGCCTGCACCGGTACCGGCGTCGGCCCGACGAAGATCAGCCGTGTCATCGGCATCCTCAAGGCCTACACCACCCGCGTCGGTGCGGGTCCGTTCCCGACCGAGCTGTTCGACCAGGACGGCGAGGACCTGCGCCGCATCGGCGGCGAGCGCGGTGTGACCACCGGCCGCGACCGTCGCTGCGGCTGGTTCGACGCGCCGATCGCACGTTACGCCACCCGTGTGAACGGTCTGACCGACTTCTTCCTCACCAAGCTGGACGTGCTGACCGGCTGGGAGCAGATCCCGGTCTGCGTCGCGTACGAGATCGACGGCAAGCGCGTCGAGGAGCTGCCCTACTCGCAGACCGACTTCCACCACGCGAAGCCGATCTACGAATACCTCCCCGGCTGGTCCGAGGACATCACCAAGGCCAAGACCTTCGAGGACCTGCCGGCGAACGCCCGGGCCTACGTGAAGGCCCTGGAGGAGATGTCGGGCGCCCCGATCTCCGCGATCGGCGTCGGCCCCGGCCGCACCGAGACGATCGAGATCAACTCGTTCCTGTAGGCAGGACACGCACCACCGGAAGGGCGGGACGCGCACGGCGCATCCCGCCCTTCGGGCTGTCCGGGGCAGGCGCTACACTCCGGCTGCCCAGAGCTTCCCAGCAGGTCACGGGGGTCGGGCACATCCGAACTGGGGGGTTCATGAGTTTGCTGCCGATCGGCAGAAGAGGGCGGAGCAGACGGGGGCGGATGCGCGCGACAGCCGCCTCGGGCACCCTGTTGCTCGCCCTGCTGGCCTCACTGACAGGCCAGACCAGCACCGCCGCCGCGGATCCCGCGGCGCCCGGCACCACCACGGCCGCCACGGCCGCGGCACAGCCGAAGGCCGCGGGTCCGCAGGCCGCGCCGGAGCCGGATCCCAAGGCCGACCACCAGGCTGCCGTACGGACGCTCCAGCAGGGCGACCTCGCCGAGCCCTGTCCGGCGGCCCTCGCGCCCCACACGGTCGTCACCTGCACGGTCGACCCGTCCAAGACGGCGTCCTTCTCGCTGACCCTGCCGCAGCAGAAGGACCTGGTCATGCTCCAGGTCGTCTCGACGCTTCCGTCCACCACGAAGCTGATCGCGCCCGGCGGCGCCGCCGTCGCCTGCGAGAGCGTCCGCCACCCCGCGTACCCGGCGCTACGGTGTCCCACCGGTCAGGCCGGGACGTACACGGTGCAGGTCACGGACAAGAGCGGCACGGCGAACGGCATCTCCGTGTCGTACACCGCGCTGCTCTCCTCCACCGGGTGCAAGGCCATCGGCGCCGCCGACCGCAGGCTCGGCGCGCCGTCCGTGCTGCACCGCTCGCTGCCGGCCGGCTCGGCGGGCGACTGCTACACCCTGGACCTGGCCGCCGGTGACGTCCTGCGCGCCTACAGCAGCAGCTACGAGGTCCTGCACAGCGTGTACGACGCCTCGGGCAAAGAGGTCTGCTCGTCCAGGGGCCGCCTGACGGACGCGGTGGACTGCAGGCTCACGGGCACCGCACCGTTCCGGATCTCGGCGTTGCAGTCCTCGGGGAAGGCCGTCGACTACGACTACACCGTGGCCCGGCTCTCCAAGCCGGAGGGCTGCGCGGTGGTCGAGCCCCAGGCGTACGGGAGCCTCCCGGACCTGACCGGGACGGAGCACTGCCGCATCCTGCGGGTCACCCAGGCCGCCGAATACACCTACGCCGATGTCATCGCGACCGGCGCCCACCCGCTTCCGTCGCCGCTCCTGTCCGAGGCCGGCGAGACCGTGCCCAGCTGCCCCCGGTACGACGTCTGCAACCTGGCCCCGGGTGACTACACCTGGTCGGCCAACCCCACGAGCGACAGTTTCAAGGCCTTCGGCATCGCCTTCCACTCCGCCAGGGAGACCAGGGGCTGCACCCCGACCCACGACAACGGTCTGGCGGCCGGTCCGGCCACCGGCGCCTTCACCGGGCCGGGGCACGTACTCTGTCTGACCCTGCCCACCGCCGGCGGCAAGGGCATCTACGTACTGAACCGGCCGCCGGCCGGTGGCAGCTACGCCGCGTACAAGCTGTACGACGCGTCCGGAACCCGGCAGCAGTGCGACACCGGCACCCTCTGCAAGCTGACCGGCACCGCCCCCTTCCGCGCCGTGCTGAGGAGCAGCCAGGCGTCCACGACCTTCGGACTGGCGTTCCACCGGACCGAGGAGGCCCAGGGCTGCACGCCGTGGCCGCAGTCCACGTTCGGCAACGGCACCTGGGGTGCCGAGGTGTCGGTGGCCTTCCACAGGTCGCAGGCCTGCCTGAGCGTGCCGGGCAACGCCCACTCCACCGCAGAGCTGCTCGACCACGTCTCCGGCACTCCGAGGGACGCGACGGTGACGGTCAAGGTGGTCGACGCGGCGGGCACCATCAGGTGCGAGACCGCGTCCCCCTCCACGGCCAACGTCTGCTCCCTGGCTCCCGGCGAGCCGTACACGGTGCTGCTGGAGAGCTCGGCCACCGCCTGGGGCGGAACGGAAACGTACCGCCTGGTGCGGCGCGACGTGTCCGCGACCGCGCAGTGCGCGGACACGCCCTCCACGAAGACGGGCGGCCCCTCTCTCGCCTTCGACCTGACCTCGCCCCTGGACACCCGCTGCGTGCGGGTGACCGGTGCCGCCACCGACAAGTTCTGGATCGCGGCGCGGACCCCGGACATCCCGTACGTCGACGGCGCCCCGCTGACCGTCGTCGACGGCGACGGCCGCGCCGTGTGCCTGCGGACCGGCTCCTGCCGGGTCGCCGGCTCGACGTCGTACCTGGCGATCGTCGGACCCGACAAGGCCCTCGGCGGCACCATCGCCGCGAAGCTGGACACCTGGCGGGTGGGCACGGCCTCGGGCTGGGCGCCGGAATGCACCGCCAACCGCATCTCGGTCAACGATTTCCCCGCCCGTGGCGGGACCCTGTCCGAGGCCTCCACCGCCTACTGCGCCGTGATCGACATGAGGGCCGGCCAGACCATCGCCGTCACCGGCACCACCAGCACCACGGAGTTCGACAAGCCGGGTCTGGACCTGATGAACGGGCCGGAATGGACCTCCTCGACCGCCGGGTACGGGTGCACGGCCGACCGTGAACGGTTCGCCTTCAGCTGCGCGACGAGTGCCGGCGCGGCGCCCGCCCAGGCAGTGCTGTTGCTGAGCCCCAAGCGGGCACGCACACCCGTCGACTTCTCCTTCCAGGGAGAGTGCCGGGAGGGCTGCGTCGAGCCGCCGGCGCCGAACCCGACCGGCATCAGCCCGTCGACGAGCATGGTCGGTACGCGTACCGACGCCATCGTCACCGGTACCGGGCTCACCTTCGCCACCAAGCTCAAGCTGATCCGCAACGGCTCGCCGGAGCGGGTGCTGGAGCCGATCACGGCGAACACCGACGGAAAGCAGCTGTACGTCAAGGTCGACACGAACGGGCTGGAACCCGGACAGTACGACCTGCTGCTCGACGGCGTCGAGCACACCCCCGGGGTCCCGTCCCGGGGCTACCTGCCCAAGGCCTACACCGTCACGGCCCAGCCCCCGAAGGGCAGCCGGTTCGTGCCGCACGGCCCGTCGCGCTTCCTCGACACGCGAGACGGCACCGGTGCGACCAAGCAGCGCGTCGGACCGGGCGGCGTCGTCACCCTGCAGGTCGCGGGTGTGAAGGGCATTCCGGCCACCGGCGTCACCGCCGTCGTGATGAACGTGACCGCGGTCCAGCCGACCGAGGCCGGGCACGTGATGGTCTACCCGAACGGGCAGGCCGTGCCCAAGGTGTCGAACCTCAACTTCGCACCCGGGCAGATCGTCCCCAATCTGGTGACGGTGCCGGTGGTCAACGGCAAGGTCGACCTCCGCAACAACGCCGGATCCGTCGACCTCATCGCTGACGTCACCGGCTACTACACCGACAAGGCCGGGGCCGGCTCCGCGCTGAACCCGATCACGCCGTCCCGGTTCCTGGACACCCGTGACGGCACCGGCGCGAAGAAGCAGCGCGTCGGACCGGGCGGGGTCGTCACCCTCCAGGTCGCCGGGGTCAAGGGCATCCCGGCCACCGGGGTGACCGCGGTCGTCATGAACGTGACCGCCGTCAGCCCGACCGAGGCCGGCCACGTCACGGTGTATCCGAACGGCCAGGCGGCGCCCGGCGTGTCGAACCTCAACTTCACGCCCGGGCAGATCGTCCCCAACCTGGTGACGGTGCCGGTGGTCAACGGCAAGGTCGACCTCCGCAACAACGCCGGATCCGTCGACCTCATCGCCGACGTCACCGGCTACTACGCGGCCACCGGCTCCGCCTTCTCCGCGGCCGGTCCGGTCCGCCTCCTCGACACCCGCGACGGCACCGGCGCCCGCGCCGGAGCCGTGGGCCCGGGCGATGCCGTCCACCTCCAGGTGACCGGCGCCGCAGGAGTCCCCGCACAAGGAGTCACCGCCGTCGTCCTCAACGTCACGGTCACCAACCCGACCGAGGCCAGCCACCTGATCGTCCACCCGCACGGGGTCGCCCGTCCGGGCGTGTCGAACCTCAACTACACGGCCGGGCAGACCGTCGCCAACCTGGTGGTCGTCCCCGTCGTGGACGGCTGGGTCACCTTCTACAACAACTCCGGATCCGCCGACGTGATCGCCGACCTGAACGGCTACTTCACCTCCTGACCAGGAAAGAAGGAGCGAGGGCCCCGCCCGGTCACCAGATCGGGCGGGGCCCTGCGCATCTGCCGGGCCCGAGCGTCTCGGGGGGCGCGGTGCGGGTGGGCGGAAATATGATGGGCACGTCCTTTCCACGGCGGAAGCAGGGACGGATGCACCATCGTCGGAGCCTTCGATGAACCGGCGCCGTCCCCCTCGGGTCGCCAGCGCCGACCTGCTGAGCATGCTCGGCCGGCTGACCGCTCAGGCGCGGCAGGGCGTGGAGCTCCAGCAGGCGCGCGTGGAACTGGCCGAGGCCCTGCAGCGCGAGATGCTGCCCACCGAGCTGCCCTGCCTGCCGGGGCTGCGCACCGCGGCCCGCTACTCGCCCGCCCGGCACGGCCTGGACATCGGCGGCGACTGGTACGACGGCTTCCGGCTGCCGGAGGGCGCCCTCGCCTTCTGCATCGGTGACGTCCAGGGCCACGACGTCGACGCGGCCGCCTTCATGGGGCAGGTCAGGATCTGCCTGCGGGCCGTGGCGGCCGTGGTCGTCGATCCCGGCGAGGTGCTGAGCCGGGCCAACGAAGTACTGCTCTCCATGAACCGCGACCTCTTCGCGACCTGCAGCCTGCTCCGCTTCGACCCGGACACCTGGGAGCTGGAGAGCGCCCGGGCCGGTCACGTCCCCGCGGTCTGGGCCACGGTCGACGGCCGGTACGGCATAGCCGAGGACAACGGCGGGCTGCCGCTGAACCTGGTGCCCGGGTCGGCGTACGCGGTGACCCGGCGGCGGCTGACGGAGGCGGGATCGATCGTCCTGCTCACCGACGGCGTGGTCGAGGGCCCCCGGTTCCCGCTCGAAGTGGGGCTGGAACGCGTGGTCAAGGTCGTCCGGGAGGCGGCGGGCACCGACCCCGCCGAGCTGGCCGCCGAGGTGATGAAGGTGGCCGATTCGACGGGCCACGCGGACGACGCCGCGGTGCTCGTCCTCAGCCACGACGCGGCCGGACCCGCCCCGGAAGCCGGCTCGGGCGAGGACGGCGGCCCGGAACCCCGTGGGACGGCGTAGCGCGTGTCACGCCCCACCCGGCCCGCGGGCTGTTGTCTGATGAAGCGGTGCGCACCGAGGGATGGCGACGTCCGGCCGAACTGCTCCTACTGATCCTCGCCGTCGCCGTCGCCTACTACATCGGCGGGCGGATCGGCCTGCGCCAGAGCGTGACCGTCGACGGCGCCCAGGTCACCCCGCTGTGGCTGCCCACCGGCATCGCGCTGGCCGCCCTGCTCTGGCTGGGCCTGCGGGTCTGGCCGGGGATCTCCCTCGGCACCTACTTCGCCATCGAACGCATCAGCGAATTCGACCTCAGCGACCTCGGCATCCTCGCCGGGAACACCATCGCACCGGTGTGCGCGTACCTGATGCTGCGCCGGGTGGACTTCCGCACGGAGATGGACCGGCTGCGGGACGCGCTGGCGCTCGTCTTCCTGGGCGGCCTGTTACCGATGCTGATCAGCGCGACGGCCGGGACCTGGACCCTCGTCCTCACCGGCGATCTGCCCCGGGGCGGATTCTGGCCGGTGTGGGCGGCCTGGTGGGTCGGGGACGCCATGGGGGTGCTCGTACTGACCCCGCTGCTGCTGGTCCTGCGCCGGGCCCGGCTGCCCCGGGACGACTACCGGCTGGTCGAGGTGTCGGCCCTGGCGGTCACGTCCGTGGTCGTCACCCTCGTGGCCACCCGCAGCCACCTGTCCGTGCTCTTCCTCGTCTTCCCGCTGCTGATCTGGGCGGCCGTACGCTTCCAGTTCGCCGGGAGCGCGCCGTGCGCCCTGCTGATCTCGGTCCTGGCGATCTCGGCGGCGCACGATCACGTCGGACCGTTCACCGAGCACAGCCTGCTGGAGCTCATGGTCAACCTGCAGGCCCTCAACGGAGCGGCCGCCCTGACCGGGCTGCTGCTGTCCGCGCTGGTCACCGAGCAGAACAACGTACGGCTGCGGATCGAGCAGGTCTGCGAGGACCTGGCCGAACTGGTGGAGCACCTGGCTCCGGGCGGCAGGCCGCCCGAACGCTGAGCGCCCCGGGGAGGCCGTCCCCGGGGCGCTCGGCGGTGGATCAGTTGGTCTCGTAGTAGCCGAAGATGTCGACGACGAGATCGGTCTTGTCCCAGCCCTGGTTCCAGAAGTCGACGATGCCGTTGTTCCCGGAGCCCGCCTGGACCAGGTTCGGCACGGTCTTGCCGGCCGTCCAGTTCAGCGTCGAGGCGGTGGGGCGCTGCGGGAAGACCTGGCTGCCCTGCCGGTACTGCTCCCGCGTGTTCGGGTCCGGGGCGACCGACAGGAAGCCCGTGCCGGCGGTGTTGGTGACCGTCGTGTTGAGGACGTAGCCGGCGATGCCGGGTTCGCCCGCGGACAGCGCCTGCCAGATGTAGCCGCGGCCCTGCATCGGACCGTGGGTCCAGCGCGGGTCGCGGGTGTCGATCAGCCGGACCGACTTGATCGGCATGTAGGCGCCCTTGCTGTCGGTGCTGTAGAAGCCGACGACGTCGACGATCACGTCCGTGCCGGCCCAGGCGCCGTTGCGGACGTTGATGCTGCCGTCGGGGCCGACCGGCACGATCACCGCGTTCGCGACCGTCTGGCCGGCGGTGAAGTTCACGTTGGACGTGATGGGGATGCTCCCGCCGGCCGGGAAGACGGAGAGGTGCCCGGCCTCCTTCGGGTTGGTCACCGTCACGTTCAGCGCCACGGCCGTGATGCCTTCCGGCACGCCGCGCAGGCCGCTGATCTGCGTACCGAAGGTCTTCTGGCCCGCCAGCTGGCCCCGGGTGGTGCCGAGGCCCTCACGGGTGTCGACGAACCGGACCGGCGTCATCGGCGTGTAGCCGGCGGCGTCGGTGCGCGTGAAGTAGCCGGTCACGTCCGCTATCAGGTCGACGGACTCCGAGCTGCGGTTGGCGAGCTCGACGTAGCCGTTCTTGCCGACGGGCACGATGACCAGGTTGGGGACGGACTGGCCGGCCTCGAAGTTCACGTTCGAGGTCGTCGGCAGCTCGGTGCCCTCGGCGAAAGCGGTGATGTGCCCGCCGCTGGTGGTGTTGGTGACGGTCACGTTGAGGGCGACGGCGGTGACCCCCTCCGGTATCGCGCCGTTGCCGCCGACCTGCACGCGGGTCGACCCGTACGCGGGGACCTTGCCCCGGACCGCTCCGGTCCCGTTGCGGGTGTCCAGCAGGCGCGTCGGGGTGTGCGCGACGAAGTCCGAGCCGGCGGTCATGACCGGGAACTCGTTGACGACCTCGGCCTGGTTGGCCGGGTCCGTCACGGTGACCTTGACGTTGTACTGGCCGAGCTTCGCGTAGGTGTGGCTGCTCTTCAGCTCGGTCGAGCCGTACGCGTCCATGGCGTCGGGGCTGCTGCCGTCGCCCCAGTCGACGGTGACCTTCAGCGTGGAGTCGGCGCTGATGACGGTGGTGTTCAGGTCGAACGCGTGCGCGGTGGTGGCCGCGGCGTTCAGGACGAGGGCCAGGTCCGGGTTGCCGGCCGCCTGCTGGGCGGCGACCCCGCCCTTGGCGCCGGGCAGGGCCTTGCGGACGGAACGCTCCGCGGGGCTCTTGTAGGTCTTGAGGTCAGGCGCCGCGGCCTTGGCCAGGTCGACGGCGGGCGCACCCACGCCGGGCGTGGCCGCTCCGGGCGTGGCCGCTCCGGGCGTGGCCGCTCCGGGCGCGACCGGCTCCGCGGCCTGGGCGATGCCCGGCGCGAGACCGATGGTTGCCGCGATGACGGCGACGGAAATTACGAGACGGCGACTGCGCACCGGTCCCCCCATTTTTGAACGTGCTCAGGTCTGGGCTACAGAGTACATAGATCTTCACCCGTGAGATCGCGAATACATGTGCAATCCAGGCGAGTTGGCGCGTTTCTGTCCCGAACTGATCCCAATGTCCAGCGGGTCGGCGAACGGGCGAGGGCCCCGTCCGGTCGTGAGATCGGACGGGGCCCTCGCCGTGTGCGCGGACCGGCGGATCAGTCGGTCTCGTAGACGCCGAAGAGGTCGACGATCAGGTCGGCGTCCTTCCAGCCCTGGTTCCAGAAGTGGACGATGCCGTGCTCGCCGTCACCGGCCTGCACCAGGTTGGCGACGGTGGCGCCCTTAGTCCAGTTCAGGCTGGAGGAACCGGGACGGGTCGGGACGGGCGCCCCGGGCTGGTCGTTCACCAGCCACGGGAAGGGGCTCGGGGCCACGGAGAGGAATCCGGGATCGACCGTGTTGGTCACCGTCGTGTTCAGCACGAGGGCCTCGTCACCCGCGTGGTCGTCGGGCGAGTACCACTGCGGGATGTACCCGCGGGCCGGCAGACGGCCACCCGGCCACCAGCTTTCCGGGTCGCGGGTGTCCAGGGTCCGCCACGGGCCGATGGGCCGGTATGCGGCCTTGCTGTCCTTGCTGTAGTAGCCGACGACGTCCACGACGACGTCGGTGCCCGCCCAGGCGCCGTTGAAGACGCTGAGCCTGCCGTCCGGACCGACCGGCACGATCACCGAGTTCGCGACCGTCTGACCGGCGGTGAAGTTCAGGTTCGACGCGGTGGGAGCCTGCCCGCCCCCCGGAAAGACGGACAGGTGCCCGGCCTCCTTCGGGTCGGTCACCGTCACGTTCAGCGCCACGGCCGTGATGCCCTTGGGCACGCCGCGCAGATCGCTGATCTGGGTGGCGAAGGTGGCCCGCCCGGCGAGCTGGCCCTTGGCCGTGCCCAGGCCCTCGCGGGTGTCGACGAACCGCGCCGGGGTCATCGAGGTGTAGCCACTGGCCGCGCTACGGGTGAAGTAGCCCGTGACGTCGGCGACCAGGTCGACCGACTCCCAGCCGCCGTTGAAGAGCTCCACCTGGCCGTCGGCGCCCACCGGGACGATGACCATGTTCGGAACGGACTGGCCGGCCGTGTAGTTCAGGTTCGAGGTTTCGGGCCGCTCCGAGCCCTTCCCCCCGGGCCACACCGTGATGTGACCGCCGGCGGTGGTGTTGGTGACGGTGACGTTGAGGGCGACCGCCTCGACTCCTGCGGGAATGCCGGAGTTGCCGGCCACCTTCACGCGGGTCGCGCCCCGCGCGGCGACCTTGCCGGCCTTCGTGCCCGTGCCGTCACGGGTGTCCAGCAGCCGGGTCGGCGCGTGCGGGGTGAACTTGGAGCCCGGGGTCACGAACGCGATCTCGTTGGCACCCCGGACGGCGTTGGCGGTGTCGGTCGCGGTGACCTTCACCGTGTAGTTGCCGACCTCGGCGTACGTGTGGCCGTGGACCAGCTCGCCGGACCCCTTGACGGTCGTCTTCTCCGTCTTGCCGTCGCCCCAGTCGACGACCACGTCGAGCGTGACGCCGTCCGGACCCGTGATCCTGGTCTCGAGTTCGAGTCCGTACGCGCTGAAGCTTCGGCCCTCGATCGCGACCGCGATCCCCGTGTGGTCCTCGGCGGCCTTGTTGCGGGCGCCCGGCAGCGCCGTGCGGACCGTACGGTCGGCAGGGCTGTGGAACGTCTTTGCGGCGGCACCCTCGGCCTTGGCCGGGCTCGGCGCGACGGCCTTGGACGGCCCTTCGGTGGCCGAGGCCATGGTCGGGCTGAGCCCGAGACCCGCCGCCACGAGGGCAGCGGTCATTACGAGTCGGTGATTGCGCACCGGCCCCCCCATTTTTTTGTTGGTCCTTCGGCACAAACTGATCAAAGCTTGACCAGAGTAACCAGCGTGGCGGCCATCCCCGCCACGGGCATCCGTGCTGGTCACCGACGGTGCGGCGGAGGGCCGGGGTCCGCTACCAGGCCAGCTGGGAGATCTCCTCCGCGACCACCGCGCAGGCGTCCGCCGCCGGGTCGATCAGCGGGAAGTGCCCGACCCCGTCGAGCAGGGTCAGCCCCACCATCTCCCCCGCCTTCGCCGCCGCCGCCACGTACGCCTCGGCCACCTCCTGGGGGACCACGATGTCGTCCCGGCCCTGGACCACCGCCGTGGCGATGCCCGTCGGCAGCAGCGACGCCGGGTCGGCCGAGGGCAGCCGCTCGTCCCAGTGCTCCGCGCCGCCCAGCAGCTGCGCGCTCGCCCCGCCGCACACGCCCAGCTCCTCCGCCACCGTGAAGTCCGCGATCGGCGCCAGCGCCACCACCCCGCGCAGCATCGGCGGGACGGACAGCCGCCACGGCGAGCCGTACGGGAGCACGTGCCGGGCCGCGGCCCACAGCGCGAGGTGGCCGCCCGCCGAGTGCCCGGTGACGACCACACGGCGGACGTCGGCCTGCGGCAGGGCGGTCGCGACCAGGCCCGGGAGGGCGTCCATCGCGGCGGCGACGTCGTCGAAGGTCTCCGGCCAGCGCCCGGCGACCGGCCCCTCGGCGCTCTGGTGCGGCAGGGAACTTCCGCGCCGGTACTCGACGTTGGCGACGGCGAAACCGCGCCGGGCCAGGAAGTCCGCGAAGGGGGTGATGTGTTGCCTGTCGTAGGGGGCCCGCCACGCCCCGCCGTGCAGGACCACCACCAGCGGGACCGGTCCCGTGGCCTCGCCGCGCGGGGCGTAGAAGTCGACGACGTGGTCGGGGTGTTCCCCGTAAGCGGCCGTCACGTCCGGTGCGACCGCCGGATGGGCGAAGGCCGAGGCGGCCTCGGCGGCGTCCCGTTCCACGGCGGCGGGGTCCGTCATCGGCTCAACCTCTCGGTAACGCGTGGGACAGCGGGGACAGATGTTCCGGTGTTCCGGCAGAGCGGGACCGTATCAGTCTGGAACGGGCGGTTCCGTGCTGGGCCCGGAATATGACGGGGCGGACGGAGCCGTAGCCCCGCCCGCCCTGTGATGTGACGTTTCGCTACCGCGTCACCCGAAAATGTGACCCAGCGTGCGGGCTGCGCGCTCCGCGTCGGCGAAACCGACGTACAGCGGGGTGAAGCCGAAGCGCAGGACGTCGGGTGCGCGGAAGTCGCCGATGACCCCCCGGGCGATGAGCTCGCCCATGACCTCACGGGCGTTCTCGCACCGCAGCGAGACCTGGCTGCCGCGGCGCTCGTGCTCGGCCGGGGTGACAGACTCCACCAGGCCCTGCGGGACGTACGCCGCCACGCATTCGAGGAAGAAGTCGGTCAGGGCGAGCGACTTGGCCCGCACCGCCTCGACGGCCACGCCGTCCCAGGCGTCGAGCGCCGCCTCCAGCGCCAGCATGGACAGGATGTCCGGGGTGCCGACGCGGCCGCGGGTCGCACCCCGCGCCGCCTCGTAGGCCGGGGTCATCGCGAAGGGGTCCGCGTGGCCGTTCCAGCCGGGGAGGGGGGAGTCGAAGGCGTCCTGGTGGCGGGCGGCGATGTACAGGTACGCGGGGGCGCCGGGGCCTCCGTTGAGGTACTTGTACGTGCAGCCGACCGCCAGGTCGACGTCGTGCTCGTCGAGGCCCACGGGCAGGGCGCCCGCGGAGTGGCACAGGTCCCAGACCACGACCGCCCCGGCGGCGCGGGCCGCCGCCGTGAGGGCCGGCAGGTCGTGGAGCCGGCCGCTTCGGTAGTCGACGTGGTTGAGGAGGACCACGGCGGTGTCCGCGTCGATCGCCTCCGCCGCCCGCGAGGGGTCGACCGGGACGACGGTCAGGCCCGCCAGCCGGGCCGCCGACTGCGCGATGTAGCCGTCGGTGGGGAACGTCGCGGAGTCGACCAGCAGCTTCGTCCGGCCGGGAGCCGCGAGGCGGGCACCGCCGACCAGCGCCTTGAAGAGGTTGACGCTGGTGGAGTCGCCGACGACCACCTGGCCGGGGGCGGCGCCGATGAGCGGGGCGATCTTGTCGCCGATCCGCTCGGGCGCGGTCCACCAGCCGCTCTCGTCCCACGAGCGGATGAGCAGCTCGCCCCACTGCCGGGCCACGACGTCGGCGGTGGTCGCGGCCACGCCGGTCGGGAGTGCGCCGAGCGAGTTGCCGTCCAGGTAGACGACGCCGTCGGGCAGGGTGAAGCGCTCGCGCAGCTTCGCCAGCTCGTCGGCGGCGTCCAGGGCGGCCGCGCGGGTACGGAGGTCCGCCGCTATGTCCTCGGAGGTGTCAGACATAGCTGCGCGCCGTCCAGAGCTCCGGGAAGACGTTCTTCGTGGCGCGCTTCTCCAGCCAGGTCACACCGGCCGAGCCGCCCGTGCCGGTCTTCGCGCCCATCGCACGGCGGGTGGCCACCAGGTGGTCGTTGCGCCAGCGCCAGACGAGCTCGGCGACGTCGGTGAGGACCTCGCCGAGCCGGTGGAGGTCCGGGTTCTCGTCCGGGGCGGCGTACAGGCCGGTCCAGACGGCCTCGACCTCGGGCGAGGCCTCGTAGCGCACCGAGAGGTCGCGGTGCAGGACGGACTCCGGGACCGGCAGGCCGCGGCGGGCCAGGAGGCGCAGCACCTCGTCGTAGAGGCTGGGCTCCTGGAGGGCCTTCTCCAGCTCCGCGTGGACGCGCGGCGCGCCCCGGTGCGGGACGAGCATGGAGGAGGACTTCTCGCCGAGCAGGAACTCCATCCGGCGGTACATCGCCGACTGGAAACCGGAACCTTCGCCGAGGGCACCGCGGTAGGCGTTGAACTGCGCCGGGGTGAGCTGGGCGAGCGGGCGCCAGGAGGCGTTGAGGGCCTCCAGTTCACGGAGGGAACGTTTCAGCGCATCCATCGCGACCGGGATGCGGTCCTCGCGCAGAGCCTTCGCGGCGGTTTCCCACTCGTGGACGATGACCGTGAACCACAGCTCCATGACCTGGGTCGTGACCAGGAAGACCATCTCGCCGGGGTCGTCCGAGCGGAGGTGCTGGAGGTGGGTGAGGACGTCCGCCTGGACGTAGTCCTCGTACGGGGTCGTGCCGTCGAAGTCGAGGTTCGGGGTTTCCCCGCCGACTCCGGAGGCATCAAGGGTGTTCGACATCGCTGTCTCCTCGACACGTGCTTCCGGGTAGCGGTCCGCTCCTTCCGTGAGGTGAGTGGAGCCCCGGTCCCCTGCCCGCATCATAGGGCGCCGGCGCGCCGGCGCTCCAGCGGGGAGTGATGCAGACCACATGAGATGTCCGCGTGTCACCCCCCGCTGTACGGCCTCAGGCGCTCAGCGTGTCCGCCGCCGTCGGGGACGAGTCGCGCAGGAAGGTCGTGCAGCGCTCGTACTCCTCCTTCTCGCCGATCGCCTCGGCCGCGCGGGCCAGGGCGTGCAGGGCGCGCAGGAAACCGCGGTTCGGCTCGTGCTCCCACGGGACGGGGCCGTGGCCCTTCCAGCCGGCGCGGCGCAGCGCGTCGAGACCGCGGTGGTAGCCCGTACGGGCGTAGGCGTACGACTCCACCGTGCTGCCGGCGGCGAACGCCTCGTCGGCGAGGACCGCCCAGGCGAGGGAGGACGTGGGGTGCGCGGCGGCCACCTCGACGGCCGGGGTGCCGGCGGCGATGGCCGCACGGCCGGGCTCGTCGGGGAGGTGGGTGGGGGCGGGGCCCCCGAGCAGGTTCTGGTGAATGGACATGCCCCCAGTCTGCCGGGTGCGGTGGTCCGCAAAACCGGCGGCACAACCCGCGGCCCCGGACCGCCCACCCCGCCGAGCCCCGGGGCGCTGCGGGGTGGGCCGCCAGGCCCGGGAGGCGAGGGCCGCGGCGGGGGGCGGGGGCCGGGGCCGGGGCCCGCCGGGGCCGGGGGGCGAGGGGGGGCCGAGGGGGGCGAGGGGGCCGGGGGGCGAGGGGGCGAGGGGGCGAGGGGGCGGGGGCGAGGGGGCGGGGTCAGGTTGTGGGGGCGAGGGCTGCGGCGGGTGGACGCGGCGGCACGGGGCGATCGCACCGGCAGGCCTCGGCCTGGTCGTGCAGCGCCCTGGCGCCGCGGCCGGGCGCGGTGTCGAGCCGCTCCGCCACGGCCGGGAGCACCAGGCCCGGCATCACGTTGGCGTAGAGCGCCGAGACCTCCCGGTCCAGTTCGAGGCCGAGCGTCTGCGACATGACGTTGAGCCCGGCGAAGGCCCCGACCACCAGCCGCGCGGCAGCCGACGGGTCCACGTGCGGGAGCAGTTCGCCGCGCTCCTTCGCCTCCGCCATCAGTGCGGTGTGCAGCTCGATCCACCCCAGGTACGGCGCCGCCCGGTCCAGCTCCCGCCCGTTGTGCTCCAGGGTGAGCCGCGCGCTGCCGCGCATCAGCACGTCGTACTGGAGACGGTGCGAGAAGACCATGCCGACGTCGACGAACTCCTGCGCCTTGAACTCCTGCGGGGCGAACGGCGCGTGCATGTTCACCTGGGCCTCGATCACGGCCTGCGCCAGGTGCTCCTTCGACTCGAAGTGGAAGTAGAGCGCGCCCTTGGTGACCTTGGCGAGGCTGACGATGTCCGTCAGCTTGGCCGCGTCGTACCCGCGGTCCTCGAACACCATCGCGGCGGCCTCCAGGATCGCCCGGCGGGTGCGCACCGCACGGTCCTGCTTCACCTGCGGTCGTCCAGCCCTCATGTGCCCCTGTCCCCCTCCACGCCCCCGACGCAGGATTGCAGTTCACACCATCGCGGAGCCACCGTCCACCGGCGTCCCCGCCCCCGCACCGCCCCCGCCGGCCCCCGTCCGGCCCCCGTCCGGGAACGCCGGAGGGCCCGGCCTCCGTCCTGGGACGGGGGCCGGACCCTCCTGTGCGACTGCTGCCGCGGCTGCGGCGGGCGACTACTTGATCTTGGTGCCGGCGGAGCGCAGGTTCGCGCACGCCTCGACCACACGCGCGGCCATGCCCGCCTCGGCGGCCTTGCCCCAGGTGCGGGGGTCGTACTTCGACTTGGTGCCGACCTCGCCGTCGACCTTCAGGACACCGGCGTAGTTGCTGAACATGTGGTCCACGACCGGGCGGGTGAAGGCGTACTGGGTGTCGGTGTCCAGGTTCATCTTCACGACGCCGTTCTCCAGCGCGGTGGCGATCTCCTCGGCCGTGGAGCCCGAACCGCCGTGGAAGACGAAGTCGAACGGCGAGGCCTTGCCGAACTTCTCGGCGACACCGGCCTGGAGGTCCTTGAGGAGCTCGGGGCGCAGGACGACGTTGCCCGGCTTGTAGACGCCGTGGACGTTGCCGAAGGAGGCGGCCAGCAGGTAGCGGCCCTTCTCGCCCAGGCCCAGGGCCTCGGCGGTACGGATCGCGTCCTCGACGGTGGTGTAGAGCTCGTCGTTGATCTCGTGGCTGACGCCGTCCTCCTCGCCGCCGGTCGGGGTGATCTCGACCTCGAGGATGATCTTCGCCGCGACGGCCTTGGCGAGCAGCTCCTGGCCGATGGCAAGGTTGTCGGCCAGGGTCTCGGCGGAGCCGTCCCACATGTGCGACTGGAAGAGCGGGTTCAGACCGCGGGCGACGCGCTCGGCGGAGATGTCCAGGAGCGGACGCACGTAGCCGTCCAGCTTGTCCTTGGGGCAGTGGTCGGTGTGCAGCGCGACGGTGATGTCGTACTTGGCGGCGACGATGTGCGCGAACTCCGCCAGGGCGACCGCGCCGGTGACCATGTCCTTCTTGTGCTGGCCACCCAGGAACTCCGCACCACCGGTGGAGATCTGGATGATGCCGTCGCTCTCGGCCTCCGCGAAGCCCCGCAGCGCAGCGTGCAGGGTCTGGGACGAGGTCACGTTGATGGCCGGGTAGGCGAACTTGCCTGCCTTCGCCCGGTCGAGCATCTCGTTGTAGACCTCGGGGGTTGCGATGGGCATCTGTCCGCTCCTTGGATGTGCGGGGAGTGTGCTTATTGCGGGCCCTGACCTGGGGGCGACGTCATCGTCGCGCCTATCTTTCCAGACTCCGCGCAAGGGTCCAGCCCGCCGGTCTCACGTGATGGGCGAACGGCCCGGGATGTTTCACGTGAAACATCCCGGGCCGCGGGGAAAGGCCAGGTCAGGCCCGCCTCAAGGGCGGCCGGGGACCTTTGTCACGAGTTGCCGCAGTGGCCGGTCAGGACAGGCCGAGGTCCTCGAGGCGGTAGCCGGTGAGGTACGGCAGGCCCGCCTCGGCGATCGCGTCGGCGGCGCCGCGGTCGACGATCGTGGCGACGGCTACGACCTCGCCGCCGGCCTCGCGGACGGCCTCGACGGCGGTCAGCGGGGATCCGCCGGTGGTCGAGGTGTCCTCGACCACCAGGCAGCGCTTGCCCTTCACGTCGGTGCCCTCGATGCGGCGCTGCATGCCGTGCGCCTTCTGCGCCTTGCGGACGACGAACGCGTCCAGGCGCTGACCGCGCGCGGCGGAGGCGTGCAGCATCGAGGTGGCGACCGGGTCGGCGCCGAGGGTGAGGCCGCCGACGCAGTCGAAGTCGAGCTCGGCGGTGAGGTCGAGCATGACCTGGCCGACCAGCGGGGCCGCCTCGCCGTCGAGGGTGATCCGACGGAGGTCGATGTAGTAGTCGGCCTCCCGGCCGGAGGAGAGGATCACCTTGCCGTGCACGACGGCCTTGTCCTTGATCTGCTGCAGAAGCGCATCCCGTGTGCCTGGCGGCATTACTTCGTTGACGTCACTCATGCCGACGAGCTTAGTTGCGGGCTAGGCGAGCCGACGCCACGTCCAGGTCGTGGAAACCTCCAGCGGGTCCACGGGGGTGACCAGGCGCGGAGCGGTGTTGATCCCGTTCGGCGGGCCGGACTGCGGCTCGACGCAGACGGCCTCGGCCTGCTCGTCGTAGACGACCACCCATTCGGACCTGCTGGTGATGCGCAGCTCCAGTGCGCCGGGCCAGGTGAGGGTGACGTCGACCCCGTCGGGCATGCCGAAGCAGTCGTCCCAGGGGCCGGGCTTCCGGTCGATGCGGTTGCCGGTGGGGAGGTGGTCGGCGCCGCGCTCCTCCTGCCAGGCGGGGTCGAAGGAGAGCTCCACGTCCCGGCCGCCCAGGTTGCGCAGGAACCAGGGGTGCCAGCCGGCCTGGGCCGGGAAGGAGTCCCCGTACGTCTCGACGCCCATGGTGAGGGTCAGCGAGTCCTCGGCGAGCGTGACGACCTGGGTGACCCGGCCGGGGGTCGGCCACGGGTCGACGAGGTCGTAGGTGAAGGCGGCCTCGGTGGCGGTGGCGCCGGCCGGCCGCCACGACGCGTCACGGCCGAAGCCGTGGAGGGCGTGCGGCGGGTGGTCGAGGGGCATCTGGTGCAGGGTCGCACCGTTGTGGAACCGGCCGTCCTTCATACGGCCGCACCACGGCACCATCGGGAAGGACCCGTACCGGGGCCCCTGGCGCAGCAGCTCGGTCCCGTCGATGCGCAGACTGCTGATCCGGCAGCCGTTCTCCTGGTCGACAGTCACCTCGGTGCCGCCGGCGCTCAGTTGCGTACTCATGCGGTCGACCCTAGGGGGTGGCCCGCCGAGAATCCCCGCGGGTCGACGTGGCCGAGGCCGCAGGTCAGCGGCGGCGGCGCAGGGCCCGGCCGATGACGACGGCCGAGGCGAGCGCGAGCGCCGCGGCCGGGGCGATCCAGCGCAGGCTGTCGCCGGTCGCGGTGGCGGCCGGCGCGGGCACCGGGGCGTACCGGCCGCGCGGGGGCGCGTGGTCCACCTCCTCGGCGCTGCGGCCGATCATGGTGCGGCGGGCGTGGGCGGCCTCGGCCGGGGGCCGCGGAGCTCCGGCCGCGTCGAGGTCCTCGAACCCGCCGGCCAGGAAGGGATCCAGGGCGGGGTCCAGGGACGGGGGCGGCACCTCGGTCTCGAAGACCGTGGCACTGACCTCGGTGACCTCGTCCTCCGGCCCCGCCGGGCCGTCGAGTTCCTCGGCCTCGGCCTCCGCGACCGGGTCGCTGATCGCGGACCCCGCGGCCAGCTGGCCGGCTGCCCGGTCGAGCAGCCTGCGCAGGGCCGTGGCCGCGGCCTCGGGGGCGAAGGAGGCGGCGCGCCCGTCGGCGGTCGCGTGCGCGGTGAAGTCGATCCGGGTCCCGCCCGGGACCGGGGTCAGGCGCAGGCCGAGGGAGAACTTCACGCTGCCGCTGCCCCGCACCTCCGTGCCCTCACCCTCAAAGGTGAAGCGGTCGGGGTCCTGCTCGATGACGGCCGCGGAGCCCCGGTAGGTCACGGTGCTCCCGCCGGCCCGCACCTTGAGCCGTCCGGAGAGCGGGCCCACGCCCGTGTCGGCGTCCTGCTGGAGTCCCGGCACGCACCGGGCCACGCTGGCGGGGTCGCGCAGCACGGCGCGGAGGTCGTCTGCCGGTACCGGGACGAACACCTGATGCTCCATGCGGTCGAGCCTACGGCCTGGACCGCACCGGGTCACGAATAGCGCGGATGCGGCAGCGTCGAGGGCGGAAGTCCGCTCACCCGGGTGCGTTCGGCGTCGCGCGACGCGTCCTGGAGGGAGCCGGTCGACAGCGAGCGCAGGGCGGGCGTCTCGTGGTCCACGCGCAGCCGGGGCTCCTGGTCGCGGGCGGCCAGGACGAACCCCCAGTCCTGCGGCGGCGCGCCGGTTCCCCCGAGCGGGGTGCGGTCGGGGCCTGCGGCGAAGCCCGTGAGGCGGCCGCCCGCGCTGTAGGGGGCGGTGCGCAGGCCGGCCGCGCGGAGCGTGGAGTCGACCGTCCAGTACGTACGGGGGCGCGTGGCCAGCGGCCCGGCGTGCACCGCCATCCGGCCGCCGGGCGCCAGGGCCCGCACGGCCAGTCCGTAGAACTCCTGCGAGTACAGCTTCGTGCTGGGGGTGATGCCGGGGTCGGGGAGGTCGGAGACGATCACGTCGAAGCGGTCGTTCGCGGCGGGCCCGCGCAGCCAGCGGAAGGCGTCCTGGGTGACGACGGCCAGGCGCGGGTCGGCGTACACCCCGGCGTTGAGCGCGGAGAGCATGGGGTCGGTGCGGGCGAGGCGGACCACGCCGGGGTCGACCTCGACGACGGTGACGGAGGCGACGTCCCGGTAGCGGAGCACCTCGCGGGCGGCGAGCCCGTCGCCGCCGCCGAGGACGAGGACACGGGCGTGCGGGCCGGTCATCGCGGGGTGGACCAGGGCCTCGTGGTAGCGGTACTCGTCGTAGCCGCTGACCCGCAGCCGCCCGTCGAGGTACAGGTCGAGGGAGCGCGGTGAGCCGGTCGCGGGGCCGGTGAGCACCAGCTCCTGCACCCCGGTCTGGACGGCGACCCGCACCTCGGAACCGTAGACGGCGCGCCGGGCGAGCCGCTCGAAGTCGTCGGCGAGGACGGTCGCGGAGGCGAGCACGACGAGGACGGTCAGGTTGGCGGCGATGAGCAGCCAGCGGCTGCGCCGGCTCAGGTCGTGGCGGAAGAGCCACAGGACCAGTCCGCCGCCGACGACGGCGTTGACGGTGCCGGTGAGCATGGCGCCGGTGAGCTGGCCGAGCATCGGCAGCAGCAGGAACGGGAAGGCGAGGCCGCCGACGAGGGCGCCCACGTAGTCGGCGGCGAACAGGTCGGCGACGGCTCCGCCCGCGTCCTGCCTGCGGATGCGCTGGATGAGGACCATCAGCAGCGGGATCTCCGCGCCGATGAGCATGCCGATGGCGAAGGAGAACGCGACGAGCGCCGGGCGGGACTCCCCCAGCCAGGCGAAACTCGCGTACAGCGCTATGGCGGAGAGCCCGCCGAGGAGGGCGAGCCCGGCCTCGATGGCGGCGAAGCCGAGGGCGGGCCGGTGCCGCAGGCGTTTGGCGAGCAGGGAGCCGACGCCCATGGCGAAGACCATGACGGACAGCACGACCGACGCCTGGGTGACGGAGTCGCCGATGAGGTAGGTGCCCAGGGCGAGGAGCTCCAGCTCGTACACGAGCCCGCAGGCTGCGCAGACGAACACGGTGGCCAGGACCAGGAGTCGGCCCGTCCGGGGCCGTACGGGCAGGGCGGCCGCAACGGTCGCGGCGCCTCCCGGCTCCGGAGCCGGGAGGACCCGGCGCGGGACGGAACGGTCGATCATGAAGCGAACCGTACGTCACCGCCCACTCGCATCCGGTCACCCACATGGGTGCAAGTGGCGCACTGATCCGGCCAGTTGGCGTAACCACACCGCACATCCCGCACCGCGGAGCGCCGGTCGGCCACGCACCGCCCGAGCACCCCCTCCCCCGCACGGCCTAGAGCAGGGCGGCCGATTCCAGGGCGGGCGCCACGGCGCCCATCCGCACCCCGACCCGCGTGCGGGTGGCCACCAACTGCCCTTCCTGCGGGTACGCGTGCCAGGTGCGCCACCGCACCTGGCCCTCGTACCGCTGGGCGAGCATCGCGGTGAAGGCGTGCGGGCTCCCCGGGAACGTCCCCGCCAGTCCGTTCGGGTGGTCGGCCACCAGCGCGAGCAGCTCCTGAGCCCGCCCCGCGAAGGATCCCCGGGACAGGGTCTCGACCCGCGCGGCGAACTCGTACTCCCAGTCGCCCACCCGCTTCGCCACGCCGAGCGGCAGCGGCGTACTGCTCCCGGGCATGCAGGCGACCGTCTCCGAGCAGAGCACGTCCCGCTCCTCCAGCAGAACCTGATGGGAGGCCCCGAGCAGGCGCAACTCGACCTTCGCACCCGAAAGTTCGAGGTTCAGTACGGCCAGGGCGGGCAGCCGGTCCCGACCCAGGGCCCAGGCGAGGTCGGCGGCACGCGTGTCGGTGTAGGAGGTCTGGAGGGTCGTGAGCATGAGTCGGCTCCGCAAACGCGCGAGGGAGATGGGCCGGGGCCCGCCAGCGGTAGCAAGCACGGGTGGGGGGACACCGGCACGGGTCCACAGGAAGTCCAGGGAGGTCCGAGGACTGGTCTACTCAACCGAGGGAATCATGAAAGGCACGGCACTCACAGCGTTTTTACCCAACTTGACGGGGTTTACATCCCCCCGGGGGCCCGGCAGTTCACGTGTTCAAGAGGTTGCGTCCCGCGCGTCGGGATGCATGGACAACGCGCGGGGCGCCCGAGGGGAAACGGCCCCTCGGACGCCCACGTCAGAACGGCGTCGGCCGCCCCGTGTCAGCTGCCGCCGCCACACCCCCCGCCCCCGCAGGAGGACGAAGAACCGCACGAGGACGACGATCCGCAGCCCGCCGAGCCGGAGTCACCGGCCCACCAGCTGCGCCTGCCCCGGCGGGGCCGGCGCGGACGGGAGCCGTGCCCCGCCAGCTTCCGGACGATCCGGCTCATGAAGAACACGAGCAACGCACAGACCCCGAGCACTACGAAGACGAACTCCATGTCCGCCCCTCTCTCACGCCCCGGTCCTCCCGGGGAGCGGGATCCCCGCGTCCCGCGTGAAGGAGGAATCCCCACGGCCCGCACGGCCCAAAGCACACTTGAGCAAGTCCAGAGGTTGCACGCAGGATGGCGCCCATGAGCGCACCCGTGGGCAGCGACCGCCCCTTCCTGAACCGCCGGCTGGCGGCCTTCGGCACGACGATCTTCGCGGAGATGTCGGCACTGGCCGCACGCACCGGGTCGATCAACCTCGGCCAGGGATTCCCCGACACCGACGGCCCGGCGGAGATCGCCGAGGCGGCCTCCCGCGCGGTCCTCACGGGCCTGGGCAACCAGTACCCGCCCGGGCCCGGCGTCCCGGAGCTGCGCACCGCGATCGCCGCGCACCAGCAGCGCTTCTACGGCCTCGGCTACGACCCCGACAGCGAGGTCCTGGTCACCGCGGGCGCCACCGAGGCCATCGCCGCCTCCCTCCTCGCGCTCCTGGAGCCCGGCGACGAGGTCATCGCCCTCGAACCGTTCTACGACTCCTACGCGGCCTGCATCGCGATGACCGGCGCCACCCGCGTCCCCGTCACCCTGCGCCCGCACGGCGACGCCTTCGCCCTCGACCTGGAGGAGCTGCGCGCCGCCGTCACCCCGCGCACCCGGCTGCTCCTGCTGAACACCCCGCACAACCCGACGGGCACCGTCCTCACCCCCGACGAGCTCGCGGCGATCGCCGCGCTGGCGGTCGAGCGCGACCTGCTGGTCGTCACCGACGAGGTGTACGAGCACCTGGTCTTCGAGGGCTCCCACACCCCCCTGGCGGGCTTCCCCGGCATGCGCGAGCGCACGGTCACCATCAGCAGCGCGGGCAAGACGTATTCGTTCACGGGTTGGAAGGTCGGCTGGATCACCGCACCGCCGGAGCTCGTCTCGGCGGTCCGCTCGGCGAAGCAGTTCCTCACCTACGTCTCCTCGGGCCCCTTCCAGTACGCCATCGCCGAGGCCCTGCACCTGCCGGACGCCTACTACGACGCCTTCCGCGCCGACCTCGCCGCCAAGCGCGACATCCTCGCCGGCGGCCTCGCGGCGGCCGGCTTCCAGGTCTTCCGCCCGCGCGGCACCTACTTCATCACCACCGACATCACCCCCCTCGGCGAGAAGGACGGCCTCGCCTTCTGCCGCGCCCTTCCCGAGCGCTGCGGGGTCGTCGCCATTCCGAACCAGGTCTTCTACGACGACAAGTCCGCCGGCGCCACGCAGGTCCGCTGGGCCTTCTGCAAGCGAACGGCTGTATTGCAGGAGGCGGTGGACCGCCTCGGTCGGCTGGCTCGCTGAGAGCGGCCAGGTGAACGTGTGGGCACAGGGCCCGGCATTTCAGCCGGACCCCGTCCCGCAACGGGAACGACGAGCTACTCGGTGTCCTTGGGGTGCTGAGTGGACGCGTAGACCGTAATGACCGTCGCCGTTTCCGGGCTGACCAGGTAGCGATCCCGGCCACCGCTCGTGACCTCGAACTCCCACTGCTCCAGCGCGGATCCCTTCCATTCCTTCGTGGCGAGTTTTCCGCGGAGCTGATGTTGGCGATTCCAGTTGTCACGCGACAGCGGGTCGGTGCGCAGCGCCTCCAGGCATCGGTGGGCACTGGGCAGCGCCGCGCGGCACAGTTCCTCCCAACCCGTCACCGCCTCCGTGGTCCCGAAGACCACATTCCACCCGTTCAGGGGTGGGACGCTGACACGATCGCCCTTCTTCGGGCTCACCCGCTCACCTCGACCGAACCCAGGTCATCCCCGTCGAGCGGACGCAGCGCTTCCTTGAGCTGATCCGGATCGGAGTTGATGCGAGCCGTCGCCCGCCAGGAAACGAGCGCGCGGTGCACGGCTTCCCTGGCACCCAGTTCTGCCGCGTCGGAAAGCGCTTCCAGAAGCTCCACGGTGAACGCGCGCATCTCTTCGTCGTCCAGATGCCGCACCCACGGGAAGACTTCCGGCAGCGCCAGCAGTAGCGAGCGGGCTCCGTCATCGTGCTTCATGAGCGCGAGGAAGAGCCGAGACGCGGTCGTGAGGTTCTCCTCGGTCCGCTCCGCATGCACCGCAGTCGTCAGCACCATGTCGGGTGCGTCCCGATGGGTGACGCGCAGCGCGCCGAGGGCGGCAGCCCGGGCAGCTACGGCCTTCGGGTTTCTCGACAGATCCGTGAACGAAACCGACTCGGGCTCGGCTCCCAGGTAAGCAAGGCTCATACTCAGACTGTACTCAGATTATGTTCTGAGTGCTAGGGGTGTATGAGCGCCCCGTGCTCATGTCTTGGCCTTCTGCAAGAAGACCGAGGTCCTCGAAGAGGCCGCGGACCGACTGCGGCGGCTCTGAGCCGGACGGCCCGCCGCCGCGCCGCCACCGCGCCTCAGCAAGCCCGCACCCCGCGGGGTGCCCGATTTCACCGGAGCTTCCCACGCCATTCCCGCCCGGAGTGAGTCGGGGGCGCTTAGTGTGCCCGAGGCTCCTCCTCGTCCGGATGGGCGTCCTCACGCAGCGCAGGAAGTCGGGGTAGATGACGGCGACGGGCAGTACGTCTGTTTTCGTGCGGCCGCGGGACGTCAGGGCCGTCGGGGTGCCCACGGCCGCACTCGCGCTCGGCGTGTTCGCCGCGATCCGCGTGGCCGGGGCCGCCGTGCTGGCCCTCGCCGCCTGGTGGGCCGGGCGCAGCCCCGTACGGGTGCTGGGGCACTCCTGGGACTCCGTCTGGTACCTCGCCATCGCCCGGCACGGCTACGGCCGCACCCAGATCTGGCCCGTCACCGGGCTGGTGCAGAGCGACTACGCCTTCTTCCCGCTGTACCCGGCGCTGGTGCGGCTGGCCGGCGGCGGCGAGTGGGGCGGGCTGCTCGTCTCCTGGACCGCGGCCGCGGTGGCCGCCGTCGGCGTCTACCGGGTCGGCGAGCTGGTGGCCGGGCGGCGCGTCGCGCTGCTGCTGGTCGCGCTGTGGGCGGCGGTCCCGCACGCGGTGGTGCTCACCCTCGCCTACACCGAGCCGCTGCTGGTCGCCCTCGCCTCCTGGTCGCTGTACGCGCTGCTGCGCGAGCGCTGGCTGCTCGCCGCGTCGCTGGCGCTGGTCGCGGGGCTGACCCGGCCCACCGGGATCGCCGTCGCCGCGGCCGTGTCCGTCACGGCCCTGCACGCGCTGCTCGTACGAAGATCCCGGGCGCCCGCGGTCTGGGCGGCCGGGCTGCTGGCGCCGGCGGGCTGGCTGGCGTACGTGGTGGCCGTCGGGGTGGCCAGGGACGACGTGGCCGGGTACTTCGCCGTGCAGCGGCAGTGGGGCTCCCGCTTCGACGGGGGCCGGGCCACCCTGTCCAAGGTCTGGGAGGTGCTCGGGGGCGGACCCGTGGCGCTCGCCACCGCCGTGTCGGCACTCCTGCTGGGCACGGCCCTGCTGCTGGCGGTGCTGCTGTGCGCCGACCGGCCCCCGCTGCCGCTGTTCGTCTACACCGCGGTCCTGCTGGTGATCGCCGTGGGCGGGGCGGGCTACTTCGAGTCGAAGCCGCGCTTCCTGCTGCCGGCGTTCCCGCTGCTGCTGCCGCTGGCCGCCGTGATGGCACGAGCCCGGCCGCGCTCCGCGGTCGTGGTGACCGCGGGGCTGGCCGGGCTCGGTTACGCCTACGGGGTCTACCTCCTGGTGTTCGCCAAGATGCCCCTGTGAGAGCGGGGGGTCAGTTGTCCCCGCCGTCCTCGTCCTCGCCGTCGGCGGAGTCGATGTCCTTCTCCAGTCCGAGCTGCTCCGTGAGCCACTTGTCGAACTCGATGGAGGCGCGGACCCAGCTGACCGTGGAGGACACGAAGTGCTCCAGGTTGACGCCGGTGCCGATCAGCATCTGCGCCTCGCCGATCAGGCGGACGGAGCCGTCGTCGTGCGTGTGGCTGTAGACCTTCGGCCACAGGGTGCGACGGTTCCAGTCGTCGATCGACTCGAGGAGCTGCGGCTTCTCGTCGATCTTGTGCGGACGGTCGTAGAAGGTCCGCACCGAGAAGACCTGCTGCTCCGCTTCGCCGCGGAACATGAAGTAGGTACGGAACTCCTCCCACGGCGCCGCGAGGTCACCCTCGTCGTCGACGACGTACTTGAGCTCCATCTGCTCCAGCAGCTGCTTGACCAGATCCTGGTCGGGGACGACGGGGCCCGCCGGTCCTGTGGCCTGCGGATCGGGCTGCTGCCCTCCGAAGTTCGGAATCGAGGCCGGGTCGATGCTCACCGTGTACTTCCCTTCGTGCGGATACTTGCATCCTCCCCCATCCCGCCCACCCTGTGTCCAGCCCGACGGTCACGGATCCGCTGCGGGCGGACAGGAGTGCACCCCGCGCACGTTCCTGTACGCGGGGTGCCCGGTGGTGCGCCCGGCCGGGGGCCCGGTCAGAGCGCCTTGCCCACCAGCAGGTCCTCGCCCGCCACGTCGACCCGTACGGTGTCGCCGTCGCGCACCTCGCCGGAGAGGATCTCCTTCGCCAGGCGGTCGCCGATCGCCGTCTGGATCAGGCGGCGCAGCGGCCGTGCGCCGTACGCGGGGTCGTTGCCCTTGTCCGCCACCCAGGCCAGGGCCTCGGGGGTGACGTCCAGGGTGAGGCGCCGCTCGGCCAGGCGCTTCGCGAGCCGGCGGATCTGGAGCTCGGCGATGTGCGCCAGCTCGTCCCGGCTCAGCGCGGAGAAGACCACCAGGTCGTCCAGGCGGTTGAGGAACTCCGGCTTGAAGCTCGCCCGGACCACGTCCAGGACCTGCTGCTTCTTCTGCTCGGCCGGGGTGGCCGGGTCCATCAGGAACTGGCTGCCCAGGTTCGAGGTCAGGATCAGGATGGTGTTGCGGAAGTCGACGGTGCGGCCCTGTCCGTCCGTGAGCCGGCCGTCGTCGAGGACCTGGAGCAGGATGTCGAAGACCTCGGGGTGGGCCTTCTCCACCTCGTCGAGGAGCACCACGCTGTACGGGCGGCGGCGGACGGCCTCGGTGAGCTGGCCGCCCTCCTCGTAGCCGACGTAGCCGGGCGGGGCGCCGACGAGCCGGGCCACGCTGTGCTTCTCGCCGTACTCCGACATGTCGATGCGGATCATGGCCCGCTCGTCGTCGAAGAGGAAGTCGGCGAGCGCCTTGGCCAGCTCCGTCTTGCCCACGCCGGTCGGGCCCAGGAAGAGGAAGGAGCCGGTCGGCCGGTCCGGGTCGGCGATGCCGGCGCGGGTGCGGCGCACGGCGTCGGAGACGGCCCGTACGGCCTCGGTCTGGCCGATCAGGCGGCGGCCCAGCTCGTCCTCCATGCGGAGCAGCTTCTGGGTCTCGCCCTCCAGCAGGCGGCCCGCGGGGATGCCGGTCCAGGCGCCCACCACGTCGGCGATGTCGTCGGGGCCGACCTCGTCCTTGACCATCGTGTTCTTCGACGTGCCGGCCTTGGAGGCCTCGGCCTCCTCCTCGGTGGCCTCGGCCAGCTCGCGCTCCAGGGCCGGGATCTCCCCGTAGAGCAGCTTGGAGGCGGCGTCGAAGTCGCCGTCGCGCTGGGCCCGCTCGGCCTGGCCGCGCAGGTCGTCCAGGCGCTCCTTGAGCTCGCCGACCCGGTTGAGGGACTGCTTCTCCTTCTCCCAGCGGGCGGTCAGGCCGCGCAGCTCCTCCTCACGGTCGGCGAGGTCCTTGCGGATCTTGTCGAGGCGCTCGCGCGAGGCCGGGTCGGACTCGTTGTTCAGCGCCAGCTCCTCCATCCGCAGGCGGTCCACCGAGCGCTGGAGCTCGTCGATCTCGACGGGCGAGGAGTCGATCTCCATGCGCAGCCGGGACGCGGCCTCGTCGACGAGGTCGATGGCCTTGTCCGGCAGGAAGCGGGAGGTGATGTACCGGTCGGAGAGGGTCGCGGCGGCGACCAGCGCGCTGTCGTTGATGACGACCTTGTGGTGGGCCTCGTAGCGGCCCTTGAGCCCGCGCAGGATCGCGATGGTGTCCTCGACGGACGGCTCGGCGACCAGCACCTGCTGGAAGCGCCGCTCCAGCGCCGGGTCCTTCTCGATGCGCTCGCGGTACTCGTCGAGGGTGGTCGCGCCGACCATGCGGAGCTCGCCGCGGGCCAGCATGGGCTTGAGCATGTTGCCGGCGTCCATCGCGGAGTCGCCGCCGGCGCCCGCGCCGACGACCGTGTGCAGCTCGTCGATGAAGGTGATGATCTGGCCCTCGCTGGACTTGATCTCCGCGAGGACGGTCTTGAGCCGCTCCTCGAACTCGCCGCGGTACTTGGCGCCGGCGACCATGGCGCCGAGGTCGAGGGAGACGAGCCGCTTGTTCTTCAGGGACTCGGGCACGTCGCCCTTGACGATGCGCTGGGCCAGGCCCTCGACGACGGCCGTCTTGCCGACGCCGGGCTCGCCGATGAGCACCGGGTTGTTCTTCGTACGGCGCGAGAGCACCTGCACGACGCGCCGGATCTCGTGGTCGCGGCCGATGACGGGGTCGAGCTTGCCGTCGCGCGCGGCCGCCGTGAAGTCGGTGCCGAACTTCTCCAGGGCCTTGTACTGGCCCTCGGGGTCGGGGGTGGTCACCCGCCGTGCTCCTCGTGCGTTCTGGAAGGCGTCCAGCAGCTTCTTCGCCGTCGCGCCCTGGGCGGAAAGGACCTCACCGGCCGCGCCGCCCTTGGCGGCGACGGCGATGAGCAGGTGTTCGGTGGAGAGGTACTCGTCGCCGAGCTTGCCCGCCTCGCTGTCGGCCTCGGCGAGTACGGCGAGCAGGTCGCGGGTGGGCTGCGGGGGCGCGACCGTGGAGCCGGTGACGCTGGGCAGCGCGGCGAGGAGGCGTTCGGCGCCGCTGCGCACGGCGGCCTGGTCGGCCTCCGTGGCGATCAGCAGGTCGATCACGTTCTCGTTGTCCTCGCCGGCGAGCAGGGCCAGCAGCAGGTGCGCGGGGGTCAGGTCCGCGTGGCCTTCCTTGACGGCCCTGCTGGTGGCCGCGTTCAGCGCGTCCCGGCTCTTGTTGGTCAGCTCGGCGTCCACTGCGTCTTTCTCCTCTCCGAGGGATGCAACTAGGTCTGACAGGGTCAGCGTATGCAAAGTTGAGTCTATTCCACTCAAGGCAGTTGAGGGGACGGCTTGCCCGTACCCTTCGGGCCATGTCCCATGACGTACTCAACCCGACGCCCGAGTACCTCGCCTTCTGGCGGGAGCGGCACGTCTGCACGCTGACCACCCCGCGCCCCGACGGGACCCCGCACGTGGTGCCGGTGGGCGTGACGTACGACCCCGCAGCCGGCCTGGCCCGGGTGATCAGCAACAAGCACAGCAAGAAGGTCCGCAACGTCCTGGCGGCGCAGGCCGCGCAGGAGGGCGGGGCGCGGGTGGCGGTCTGCCAGATGGAAGGGCGCCGCTGGGCCACGCTCGAGGGCCGCGCGGTGGTCCGCACGGACGAGGCGTCGGTCGCCGACGCGGTGGCGCGCTACGCGGAGCGGTACGGGCGGACGCCGTCGCCCAATCCCGACCGAGTGGTCGTGGAGATCACCCTGGACCGGGCCATGGGTCGCGCATGAGCCGTTGATTCTTCATCTTGTCCGGTTCACGCACTGGACGCAGGCATCACAACGGCGCCATCGTGGTCAGGTCCACGATGGCGCCGTTGTGTGGGGGTAGCGCCTGAGCGATCTGCAACGACGGGGGAATCGCTTCAGGCACTGCGGGGGGTGGCGGTGGTGATGTCGGGTTCGAAGAGCTGGTGGTCCCGCTGGTCGAGATTGACGAAGACCATTCCGTAGCGCACCTCGCAGCGGACGGGCTGCGGCGCGCCGCGCGGGCGGCGCAGGCACCGGTAGGCACGTACGTCCTCGTCCTCCTCGCGCACGATGACGATCGGTTGGCCGAACAGGGTGACCATCAACGAGTCGCCGGGGTGGGGGATGGCCGTGGCGAGGTCGATGAACTGCCAGCCCGATCGGTAGGCGGACGCCATCTCGCGGCGGAAGCCGCGGTCGTCGGGGGTCATGCGGACACTCCAGCGGGAGCCTCGGTCCAGCCGGTGTCGTCCTTACCGCCCAGCTCGGCGCTGGTCCATCCGGTGTCGGCGTACTTGCCCACGGGTGCCGTGGTCCAGCCGGTGTCGAACTCCGTGCTCGTCAGGCTCGTGCCCTGACCGTCCCTAGCGCTCCCCGCGTCACTTTCGACGGCGCTGACTGCCCCAAATACCGCAACGGCGGAGAAACCTATGGCAAGCACCGAGCGAAGCATTCTCTTGTACATGGTCGGCTTCGTCCTCACTTGATGGAATCCTCTCCCCCGCGTGTCAGACGATGGCTCATTCAGGCACGTCAATGCCACAGGGACGATGCATCATGTTCTTGCATGTTCAGGACCCTGGGGGGTGGAGATTTGACGCGAAACGAGACAATGGCGACACATCCCCACCCCGTCACGTCCATGTGCGCCGAGGGGACCCGGCTCTACGCGGCTGCCCTGAGCACCGGCCGGATCGCCCGGGGAGAGATCCAGAACGCCCCCTGCCTGCTGGAACTCGCCCTTCTGCAGCCCGACCCGGATGACGCGAACCAACTCCGGCCGGTTCCCCCGTCCGTGGCTTTGGCGCAACGGCTCCATCCGATTGAACGCGAGATCCAGGACCGCCGACGCAGCGCTGTAGATCTCACCGACACTTTCGAGCCTTTCCTGGCCATCAGCGCACAGAGTCCGGCCGACACCCATGCCATCACGGTGCTGGAGGGTTTCGAAAGGATCAACGCCGCACTGAACCTCGCGACGGCCGAATGCCACACCGAGGTGCTGACGGTCCAGCCGGGCGGAGCGCGCCCCTCCGAGGCTCTCACACAAGCCCTGGAGCGCGACCAGCCGTTGATCGACCGCGGGGTCAGCATACGGACCCTCTACCAGCACACCGCGCGGCACAGCCAGGGCACCCTCGCCTACGTGGACCGCATCTCCATGGGCAAGGTCGAGATCCGCACGCTCGAAGAGCTGATAGAGCGCCTCATCATCTTCGACCGCACGGTGGCCTTCATCCCCGTGAGCGACGACCGGCGGGTCGCGCTGGAGCTGCGCCACCCCGGCCTCGTCGACTACCTCATCAAGGTGTTCGAGCAGCTGTGGCACCGCGCCGTGCCCCTCACGGAGGAGGTGACGTACCGCAGCACCCCCGGCGGCATCACCGGCGTGCAGCGCACCATCGCCCAGCTCCTCATCGAGGGGCACGTGGACGAGGCCATCGCCCGGCGCCTGGGCATGAACGTGCGGACCTGCCGCGCCCACATCGCCAAGCTCGCCACCACCCTCGGCAGCGGCAGCCGGGCCCAGCTCGGCTACCTCATCGCCCAGTCCGGCATCCTGGGCCGCCCCTCCGCCCCGCAGGAGTGCGAGGACGCCGATCCGGACCGGGACCCGCACCGGGACCCCGAAGACCTCTAGAAGGCCTCTGGAAAGCCTTCAGGCCCCGCCCCGGGAGGGGCGGGGCCTGAAAGGTGTGCTCCGGGAGCCCGGGCGACCTGCCGGTCAGTCCAGCGGCCGCTTGGGGCTGGGGCGCCAGACCACCAGGGCGCTGCCCGGCTGCGGCGGCTGGTACGGGACCAGGTCGCGCCGGTACGAGGCGTGCACCTGGGCCTCGCGGGCCCGCAGCGTTGCCGCCGCGCCGTCCACCGCGGCCGAGAGCTCGGCGACGCGCTGCTGGAGCGCGGCCACCTGGTTCTCCAGTTCGATGATCCGCTTGATGCCCGCCAGGTTGATGCCCTCGTCCTGGGACAGCGCCTGCACCGTGCGGAGCAGTTCGATGTCCCGGGCCGAGTAGCGCCGGCCGCGGCCGGCCGTACGGTCCGGGGAGACCAGGCCGAGACGGTCGTACTGGCGGAGGGTCTGCGGGTGCAGACCCGAGAGCTGGGCGGCCACCGAGATCACGTAGACCGGGGTCTCGTCGGTGAGTTGGTAGCCCCCGCCCAAGCGGGAGGACTGTCGTCGGCGGCCGTCCATGCTCATGCTCCCTTCGCGGACTCGAACAGCGCGGAGCGCGGGTCCTCGGACTCCGTCGCCTCGCGGTACATCTCCAGCGCCTCGCGGGCCTTGTCCGACAGCTCGGTCGGAACCGCCACTTCCACGGTGACCAGAAGGTCCCCGCGGGTGCCGTCCTTGCGGACCGCCCCCTTGCCGCGGGCCCGCATCGTACGCCCGTTCGGGGTGCCCGGGGGCAGTTTCAGCGTCACCGACGGGCCGTTCAGGGTCGGGACCTTGATGTCGGCGCCCAGCGCCGCCTCCGCGAACGTCACCGGGACGGTCACCGTGAGGTTGTCGTCCTTGCGGCCGAACACCGGGTGGGTACCGACGTGCACGACCACGTAGAGGTCGCCGGCCGGACCGCCGCGCTCGCCGGGAGCGCCCTTGCCGCGCAGCCGGATCCGCTGGCCGTCGGAGACGCCCGCCGGGATCCGGACCTGCATGGTGCGCGAGCTGCGGGCACGGCCGCTGCCCTTGCAGACGTCGCAGGGGGTCTCCGCGATCAGGCCGCGGCCCTTGCAGTCCGCGCAGGGGTCGGTCAGCGAGAAGCCCCCGCCGCTGCCCCGCGAGACCTGGCCGGTGCCGACGCAGGTCGGGCACACCCGGGGCGTGCCGTTCTTGTCGCCGGTGCCCGAACAGGCCTTGCAGGGCGCCTGCGAGGACATCCGGAGCGGGACCGTGGCCCCGTCCACCGCCTCCGTGAAGGAGAGGGTGACCTCCGACTCGACGTCCTGGCCGCGGCGCGGCTGGGTGCGGGTGCCCGCACCCGGGCCGGCGCCGCGGTTGAAGAGGCCGCCGAAGACATCGCCCAGGCCGCCGCCGAAGCCGCCGGCCTGACCGCCCTGCTGGGTGCCGCCGAAGAGGTCGCCCAGGTCGAAGTTGAACGAACCGCCGCCGCCCGGCCCGGGGCGGAAGCCGCCGTTGCCGAACAGGGCGCGCGCCTCGTCGTACTCCTTGCGCTTCTTGGCGTCCCCGAGGATGTCGTTCGCCTCGGAGATCTCCTTGAAGCGCTCCTCGGCGGCGGCGTCGCCCTTGTTGGCGTCCGGGTGGAACTCGCGCGCGAGCTTCCGGTACGCCTTCTTGATCTCGGCCTCGGTGGCGTCCTTCGGGACACCGAGGACCTTGTAGTAGTCCTTCTCGACGAAGTCCTTCGTGCTCATCCTCGGTGTCCCTCCTCCCGTGCCTCTACGTGAACTGCGTCAGCCCTTGTCGGCTGCATCCGTGTCCTCGCCGGACGGCTTGTCGCCCTCCGCGGACTCGGACTTGGGGGCCGCGCCCGGCTGGGGCTCGGCCACCGCGACCCGTGCGGGACGGATCGTACGCTCGCCGATCCGGTAGCCCGGCTGCAGGATCGCCACACAGGTCGTCTCCGTGACGTCCGGCGCGTACGAGTGCATCAGGGCCTCGTGGACCGTCGGGTCGAAGGGCTCGCCCTCCTTGCCGAACTGCTGCAGGCCCATCTTGGCGGCGACCGTCTCCAGCGATTCGGCCACCGACTTGAAGCCGCCGACCAGCTCGCCGTGCTCCCGCGCCCGGCCGATGTCGTCGAGCGTCGGCAGGAGCTCCGTCAGGAGGGACGCGACCGCGATCTCCTTGACGGTGATCCGGTCCCGCTCCACCCGGCGGCGGTAGTTCTGGTACTCCGCCTGCAGCCGCTGGAGGTCCGCGGTGCGCTCGCCGAGCGCGGTACGGGCCTGGTCCAGCTGCGCCAGCAGGGCCACATCCTGTGCGCTGTCCCCGGCCGGGGCCGCCCCCTCCGCCGTGTCGGCGGAGTCGGCGGCCTTCGGCCCGGCGTCGTCCTGAGCGGCGTCGGCGGGGACTTCGGGCTCCTCGTCGAAGCCCGGGGTCTCCTCCGACATCAGGCAGCGCCACCCTTCGGCTTCTCGTCGTCGACGATCTCGGCGTCTACGACGTCGTCGTCGGCCTTGGCCTGGCCCGCGTCACCGGCACCCGCGGCGCCCTGGGCGGCCTGGGCGTCGGCGTAGATCGCCTGGCCGAGCTTCTGGCTGACCGCGGCGAGCTTCTCGGTCGCGCTGCGGATCTCGCCGGTGTCCTCGCCCTTGAGCTTCTCCTTCAGCTCGGCGACGGCGGACTCGACCTCGGTCTTGACCTCGGCCGGGACCTTGTCCTCGTTGTCCTTGACGAACTTCTCCGTCTGGTAGACGAGCTGCTCGCCCTGGTTGCGGGACTCGGCGGCCTCCTTGCGGCGCAGGTCCTCGTCCGCGTACTGCTCCGCCTCCTGGCGCATGCGGTCGACCTCGTCCTTGCCGAGCGAAGAGCCGCCGGTGACGGTCATCTTCTGCTCCTTGCCCGTGCCGAGGTCCTTCGCGGTCACGTGCATGATGCCGTTCGCGTCGATGTCGAAGGAGACCTCGATCTGCGGGACGCCACGCGGGGCCGGCGGCAGGCCGGTCAGCTCGAACATGCCGAGCTTCTTGTTGTACGCCGCGATCTCGCGCTCGCCCTGGTAGACCTGGATCTGCACGGACGGCTGGTTGTCCTCGGCCGTCGTGAAGATCTCGGACCGCTTGGTCGGGATCGTGGTGTTGCGCTCGATGAGCTTGGTCATGATGCCGCCCTTGGTCTCGATGCCGAGGGACAGCGGGGTCACGTCGAGGAGCAGGACGTCCTTGACCTCACCCTTGAGGACACCGGCCTGGAGGGTGGCGCCGATGGCGACGACCTCGTCCGGGTTGACGCCCTTGTTGGCGTCCTGACCGCCGGTGAGCTCCTTGACGAGCTCGGCGACGGCCGGCATGCGGGTGGAGCCGCCGACCAGGACCACGTGGTCGATCTCGGACAGCTGGATGCCGGCGTCCTTGATGACGTTGTGGAACGGGGTCTTGCAGCGGTCGAGCAGGTCCGCGGTCAGCTGCTGGAACTGGGCGCGCGTGAGCTTCTCGTCCAGGTGCAGCGGGCCCTCGGCGGAAGCCGTGATGTAGGGCAGGTTGATCGAGGTCTCCGTGGAGGAGGACAGCTCGATCTTCGCCTTCTCGGCGGCCTCGCGCAGACGCTGCAGGGCCATCTTGTCCTTGGACAGGTCGACGCCGTGGCCGTTGGCGAACTGCTTCACCAGGTAGTCGACGACGCGCTGGTCCCAGTCGTCACCACCGAGGTGGTTGTCACCGTTGGTGGCCTTCACCTCGACGACGCCGTCGCCGATCTCCAGGAGCGACACGTCGAAGGTGCCGCCACCGAGGTCGAAGACGAGGATGGTCTGGTCGTCCTTGTCGAGACCGTAGGCCAGGGCGGCGGCCGTCGGCTCGTTGACGATGCGCAGGACGTTCAGGCCCGCGATCTCGCCGGCCTCCTTGGTCGCCTGACGCTCGGAGTCGTTGAAGTAGGCCGGGACGGTGATGACCGCGTCCGTGACCTTCTCACCCAGGTAGGCCTCGGCGTCGCGCTTCAGCTTCTGCAGGATGAAGGCGCTCATCTGCTGCGGGTTGAAATCCTTGCCATCCAGGTTGATCTTCCAGTCAGTGCCCATGTGGCGCTTGACGGAGCGGATGGTCCGGTCCACGTTCGTGACCGCCTGGCGCTTGGCCACCTCGCCGACGAGGACCTCGCCGTTCTTGGCGAAGGCGACGACGGACGGCGTGGTCCTGGCGCCCTCGGCGTTGGTGATGACGGTGGGCTCGCCGCCTTCCAGAACGCTGACGACGGAGTTAGTGGTGCCCAGGTCGATGCCGACCGCACGTGCCATTTCGATTCCTCCAGCTGACTTGAGTGGAACAGACTCAACCATGCCGCATCGCCGCGCATGCGTCAACAGAACTGAGTCGGGTCGGCTCAACCTTTAGCTGCCGCTTACGCGCAACCTTGCGGCGGGGCGGCCGAACGGGGCACCCCGGCCGCGCGCCACCGCACCGCGGACGGGGCCGTGCGGCAGCGTGCTGGCATGCCCCTCACACTCACCGCCCCCCGGCTGCGGGTACCCGCAGCCCCGCCGGCCAAGCGGGTGCTCGACCTCGTCGGGGCGGTGATCCTGCTCGCCGCGCTCGGCCTGCCGCTCGCGGCCGTCACCGCGCTGCTGTACGCGATCCGGGGCGGGCGGCCCTTCGCACGGCAGCCCGCGGCCGGCCTGGGCGGGCGGCCCTTCCGGACCTGGCGCTTCGACACGGCCGGCCCGGGGCGGACGGGCGCACTCCTGGAGCGCTGCGCGCTCGACGGGCTCCCCCAGCTGCTGAACGTGGTCCGCGGCGAGATGTCGCTGGTCGGCCCGCGCCCGGAGGCCCGTACCGACCTCCCGGACCGGCTGCTCGTACGTCCCGGAATGACCGGGTTGTGGCAGGTGAGCGCACGCTCCGACCTACCCTGGGAGGAGATGGCGCTGCTCGACCGGCATTATGTGGAGAACCACTGGCTCGGGATGGACCTGGCGATCCTCGCCCAGACCCCGCGGGCGGCCTACCGACAAAGGCTCGCCTGAGCGACACAGATCACCGCACGCTCAGCTACATTGCGGCGTCGGGAATGGGTAACCTCAAGCCTTGACTTCATAAGTTACCGCTTAGTAAGTGCCGCCCGAGGAGCCCTCCCATGCAACTCGCCGCGATCATCGTGTCGCTGGTCCTGACGGTGGTCGGCGTCGCGCTGCTCGCACGAGCCGTGGCGCAGATCTACCGCTTCGTGAAGATCGGTCAGCCCGTACCGGCCGGCAGCCGCACGGACGACCCGAAGGCCCGAACGCTGACCCTCGTCCGGGAGTTCCTCGGCCACAGCCGGATGAACCGCTGGGGCATCGTCGGCTTCGCGCACTGGTTCGTCGCGATCGGCTTCCTGACGCTCCCGCCGACCCTGGCGCAGGCCTACGGCCAGCTCTTCCAGGCCGACTGGACGCTTCCGGTCCTGGGCGGCTTCCTGCCGTTCGAGCTGTACATCGAGTTCATCGGCCTGATGACCGTCCTCGGCATCCTGGTGCTGATCGCGATCCGCCTGCTCAGCCTGCCCTCGCGGGCCGGCCGCAAGTCGCGCTTCGCCGGCTCGAAGGCCTGGCAGGCGTACTTCGTCGAGTACATCATCCTGACCATCGGCCTCGCGATCCTGTGCCTGCGCGGCCTCGAGGGCGCCATCCACCACGTGGACGGCTGGGAGCCGGCGTACTTCATCTCGTACCCGCTGGTCATGGCCTTCGAGGGGCTGTCGCCGAGCGCGCTGCAGAACGCCATCTACTTCACCGCGATGATCAAGATCGGCACCTCGCTGATCTGGATGATCGTGGTCTCCCTGAACACCAACATGGGTGTCGCGTGGCACCGCTTCCTCGGCTTCCCGAACATCTGGTTCAAGCGGAACGCCGACGGCGCGACCGCGCTGGGCGCGCTCCAGCCGATGACCAGCGGCGGCAAGCAGATCGACTTCGAGGACCCGGGTGAGGACGACGTCTTCGGCGTCTCGCAGGTGGAGCAGTTCTCCTGGAAGGGCATCCTCGACTTCTCCACGTGCACCGAGTGCGGCCGCTGCCAGTCGCAGTGCCCCGCCTGGAACACGGGCAAGCCGCTGTCCCCGAAGCTGCTGATCATGTCGCTGCGCGACCACGCGCACGCCAAGGCCCCGTACCTGCTGGCCGGCGGCGGCAAGACGATGGAGGGCGAGGAGAAGGCGTCGGCCGAGCAGCTGGCCGGTGTGCCGGCGACCGCGCTCGCCGAGGCCGAGCGCCCGCTGATCGGCACCGCCGAGGAGAACGGCGTCATCGACCCGGACGTGCTGTGGTCCTGCACGACCTGCGGTGCGTGCGTGGAGCAGTGCCCGGTCGACATCGAGCACATCGACCACATCGTCGACATGCGCCGCTACCAGGTGATGATCGAGTCCGCGTTCCCGTCCGAGGCGGGCACGATGCTCAAGAACCTGGAGAAGAAGGGCAACCCCTGGGGCCTGGCGAAGAAGCAGCGCGTCGAGTGGACCAAGGAGGTGGACTTCGAGGTCCCGATCATCGGCAAGGACGCGGAGGACCTCTCCGAGTTCGACTACCTCTACTGGGTCGGCTGCGCCGGCGCCCTGGAGGACCGGGCCAAGAAGACCACGAAGGCCTTCGCGGAGCTGCTGAACATCGCGGGCGTCAAGTTCGCGATCATGGGCGGCGACGAGAAGTGCACCGGTGACTCGCCGCGCCGCCTGGGCAACGAGCCGCTGTTCCAGCAGCTGGGCCAGGAGAACGTGGCCATGCTGAACATGGCGTTCGGCGAGGACGACGACGACCCGTCGACGAAGAAGCCGAAGTCGGCGAAGCGGATCGTCTCCACCTGCCCGCACTGCTTCAACACCATCGCGAACGAGTACCCGCAGCTGGGCGGCGAGTACGAGGTCATCCACCACACGCAGCTGCTCCAGCACCTGATCGACGAGGGCCGGCTGACGCCGGTGACGCCGGTCGACGGTCTGATCACGTACCACGACCCGTGCTACCTGGGCCGGCACAACAAGGTCTACACGCCGCCGCGCGAGATCATGTCGGCCGTTCCGGGCCTGCGCCAGCAGGAGATGCACCGCCACAAGGAGCGGGGCTTCTGCTGCGGCGCCGGTGGCGCGCGGATGTGGATGGAGGAGCGGATCGGCAAGCGCATCAACAACGAGCGCGTCGACGAGGCCCTGTCCCTGAACCCCGACATCGTCTCCACAGCCTGCCCGTTCTGCCTGGTCATGCTGACCGACTCGGTCAACGGCAAGAAGAACGAGGGCAAGGCGAAGGAGTCCGTCCAGGTCGTGGACGTGGCCCAGCTGCTGCTGGAGTCGGTCAAGGCCCCGGGGCCGACCGAGGAGGAACTGGCCGCCCTGGCGGCGGAGGCCGAGGCGGAGGCCGCCGCGGCAGCCGCTGCGGCGGAGGCGGAAGCGGCGGCCAAGGCGAAGGCTGCCGAGGAGGCCAAGGCGAAGGCCGAGGCGGAAGCGGAGGCCAAGGCCAAGGCGGAAGCCGAGGCGAAGGCCAAGGCGGAAGCAGAAGCCGCGGCCAAGGCGGAGGCGGAGGCGGAGGCTGCGGAGGCGGACGCCGCCGAGGCCGGGGTCGAGGTCGAGGCCAAGGCCGATGGGACCGGAGCGAAGGCCGAGGAGGCCGAAGCCGCGGAAGCGGAAGCGGAAGCGGAAGCGGACGCCGAGCCGGAGCCGGAGCCGGAGAAGGAAGCCGACGCCAAGGACGAGACCGAGGGCGCGGCCGAGCCGAAGGCCGAGGACGCCAAGTAGGCGCCTGGGCAGTCAGCCAGTCAGGAAACACGCCGGAACGGCCGGTCCCCGAGCGGGGGCCGGCCGTTCCGGCGTTTCCGGTCAGCCCTGGGCCGGCACCACGGCGAAGCCCAGCCCGGCCGGACCCGACGCGGCCGTGCCGCCGCTGCTCGGGACGACCCGGACGTGGTCCTCCTTCGACTTCGGCACGTCGACCGTGAACCTCTCGATCAGCCTGCCGTCGAAGTCGTACACCCAGCTGTTCCCGCCGCCCTTGCCCTCGATGACGACGAACTTCACGCGCTTGCCGTCCCGCACGAGCTTGTAGGTCCAGCCGTCGGTCTGCGCACTCGGACGCTCCAGGTCGACGGTGCCGAGGACGTGGCCGTTCGGCATGGAGATCACGACGTACTTGCCGCGCGGACCGTCCACCAGCTTGGCGATCCGCCCGTCCGGCACGGCGACCCGCACCGAGCTCTCCACCGTGACGTGCTTCTTCACCTCAGGCGTCGGCTTGGGCTTCGGCGCCCCGTCGAGCCACGACGTCACGGTGCCGTTCGGCTGGAGCACGACGTGCAGGCCGTTGCTCTGCCCGTACGACGCGGCCCCGCCCCGGCTGACCAGGGTGTCCAGCTTGGTGGAGCCCGCGAGGACGTCGGCCTCGAAGTGGCTCTTGCCGATCTTGTAGACCTTGGCGACGGAACCGTCCGCCAGCTTCACGGCGGTGACGAAGGCACGGACATGAGGCGCCGGCCCGTGCTTCGCGTCCACCCAGGGCTTGACCGCCGGCTGCTCGATGCCGGGCAGCACCTCCGGCTCGGGCACGGCCGGGGAGGAGTCCGCGAAGGCGGACCCGACCGGGAGGGCCAGGACGGTGGCCGCGCCTGCGACGACGGCGGCGGTACGGAAGGTGGTGCGGCGGGTGCTGCGCATGATGGGACTCTTCCTCGTGCTCGTTCGTTCTCGTTCGTCCTGCGTGGAGGCGACGGACACGAAGCTACGGGCCCGATATGTGGGTATCCCATAGAGAACGTAACGAAGAGCCGCAGAACGCTACGCAAGCATGTAAACCGGACAGGCCGCGACGGTGATCCAGAGGTGGGGACAACCCCCCGGGGAACCCCTAGGGGATGTCACAGGTCAGCCGCAAAGGGTGCTTGTTCCGGCTGCCCGGCCACCGACGCCCGCCGGACCAGGTACGTTCGATCACGTGGCTGGATTCAGGATCGGACGCGGCCGTAACGACAACCGCCGTCCGCAACAACCCCCGCAGCAGCAGCAGTCGTACGGTCAGCAGCAACCGCCGCCGTACGGCCAGCCGCCCTACCCTCCCGTCGGCGGCCCGCCACCGCAGCAGCAGTGGCCGCAGCCGAACGCCGGGGGCCACGGCGAGCCGGAGTACTTCGACCCGTACGGGCAGCAGCACCCGCACGCACAGCAGCCCCCGTACGGCCACGGAGGCGGCGGCGGCAACTACACGAACGACAACCCCGGGCACACGCAGGTCTTCGCCGTCGGCGAGGACCCGTACAACCAGGGCGCGACCTACCAGGCGGGCGCTGCCGCGGCGGCGCCCTCCGGGCCGCGGCTGCCGTGGAAGGAACTGCTCCGCGGCATCGTGACGCGGCCCGGCCAGACCTTCCTCCAGATGCGCGACTACCCCGTCTGGGGTCCGGCGCTGATCGTGACCTTCCTCTACGGCCTCCTCGCGGTCTTCGGCCTCGACGACGCCCGCAAGGACGTGATCAACGCGACGCTGTCGCAGGCCGTCCCGATCGTGCTGTCCGCCGGCGTGGCCTTCGTCATCTGCGGTCTGCTCCTGGGCGCGGTCACGCACACCCTGGCCCGCCAGATGGGCGGCGACGGCAGCTGGCAGCCCACCGTGGGCCTGTCGATGCTGGTCATGTCCATCACGGACGCCCCGCGCCTGCTCTTCGCGGTGTTCCTCGGCGGCGACAACATGATCGTCCAGGTGCTGGGCTGGGCCACCTGGGTCGCCGCGGGCGCGCTCTTCACCTCGCTGGTCAGCAAGTCGCACGACCTGCCGTGGCCGAAGGCGCTGGGCGCCTCCGCGATCCAGCTGATCGCCCTGCTGTCGATCATCAAGCTGGGCACCATCTAGCGCACGGAGCACACGCGCATAGGCGCGCACGTACGCGAGGGGCCCCCGGCAACGGCCGGGGGCCCCTCGCGCATGTCCGACGAGACGCGATCAGGCGTCGAGGACCTGGCCCTCGCGCTTGACGACCGGCGGCTCGACCGACCAGGGGAAGTTGATCCACTCGTCGGTCTTCTTCCACACGTACTCGCACTTCACGAGGGAGTGGGACTTCTCGTAGATGACGGCGGAGCGCACCTCGGCGACGTGGCCCAGGCAGAAGTCGTGCACCAGCTTCAGCGTCTTGCCGGTGTCGGCGACGTCGTCGGCGATGAGGACCTTCTTGTCGGTGAAGTCGATCGCCTCGGGCACGGGCGCCAGCATGACCGGCATCTCCAGCGTGGTGCCGACGCCGGTGTAGAACTCCACGTTCACCAGGTGGATGTTCTTGCAGTCCAGGGCGTACGCCAGACCGCCGGCGACGAACACGCCGCCGCGGGCGATGCTCAGGATGATGTCGGGCTCGTAGCCGTCGTCGGCGATGGTCTGCGCCAGCTCGCGCACGGCCGCGCCGAAGCCTTCGTAGGTCAGGTTCTCGCGTACTGCGTTGCTCATGCCTCGTGCCTCACCTGGGTGCGGTGGAAGTTCTGGAAGGAGCGCGAGGCGGTCGGCCCGCGCTGCCCCTGGTACCGGGAGCCGTAGCGTTCGCTGCCGTACGGGAACTCCGCGGGCGAGCTGAGCCGGAACATGCACAGCTGGCCGATCTTCATGCCCGGCCAGAGCTTGATCGGCAGCGTGGCCAGGTTCGACAGCTCAAGGGTCACGTGGCCCGAGAAGCCGGGGTCGATGAACCCGGCGGTCGAGTGCGTCACGAGGCCGAGGCGGCCCAGGCTGGACTTCCCCTCCAGCCTGGAGGCGATGTCGTCGGGCAGCGAGATGACCTCGTACGTCGACGCGAGGACGAACTCACCGGGGTGCAGGATGAACGCCTCGTCCCCTTCGGGCTCGACCATCCGGGTCAGGTCCGGCTGCTCGACCGCGGGATCGATGTGGGCGTAGCGGTGATTCTCGAACACCCGGAAGTACCGGTCGAGACGCACATCGATGCTGGAGGGCTGCACCATCGCCTCGTCGAACGGGTCGATGCGAACCCGTCCGCTGTCGATCTCGGCCCGGATGTCTTTGTCAGAGAGAAGCACGTCCCGAGGATACGCAGAGCGCGCGGGCCACCCCCAATCGAGAGGGACCGCCCGCGCGCCCGGCCGTGCGTATTGCGCTCAGTGCTCAGCGCTCAGCGCTTGGGCGCACCGCTGACGGGTACGGCCTGCCGCAGGCGCGCGCACCGCGGACACCGCAGCAGCCGCCCGGGCCCGATCCGGCCGGCACCGAGGTGCTGCAGCGGGAAGGAGGCGGTACTGAAAACGTGCCCTTCGGCACAACGGACGACGGTGTGCTCCATCGAGTCCCTTTCCCCAACGAGCCGTACTGCGACGAATCGCCACATTAGGGGATGATCGGCACCCGCTCCAGCCGCCGCTCCGCACCACACGTTACGCCCCAACTCCCGCCCCCACACGCCCCCGTGCACACCGCAAACAACGACGACCCCGCGGCAGATTCACCGGGGGTCGATCATGAGGTAGAGTGTGCAACGGTAGGGATCCAGGCAACTGGCCCACTGCGCGGATGTAGTTTAATGGTAGAACATGAGCTTCCCAAGCTTATAGCGCGGGTTCGATTCCCGTCATCCGCTCTTTAAAGAAGGCCCAGGTCAACGACCTGGGCCTTCTTCATTGTCTAGACCCGTCAGACCCTCCCGTGCCCTCCACGTGCCCCAACTGGCGGGAATGCCCTGCTCGGAGGGCCTTTCGCGCACCACTTGCACCACACGAGCTCCGCCGATCTCGGATCGCGAGACGCGTTCTCGACGACCTGCGTCACACGACTGCCGCTGCCGCGCGAATTCGCCTTCCCAAAGAGGCGATTGGCCGGAAGGGTCCGGGGGCAGACCCGCGACGGGACTATCCAGTCCTCTTTCCCCACCAACACGCGATCGGCGGCATAGTGCGGGCAGGAAGGGAGACGCCACGTCACCGTCACCCGACGCCGGTCGGCGGCGACGGTACGGGCCTGCCCCGTGGCCGGGCAGGCCGCGCAGTGCGGGCACACGACGGTTTCGAACTCCAGCTCAGCCATCACCTGCGCCACCTGTTATGAACAGCCGTGTAGCAAGTGCGGGGCTGGTCGCGCCCCACTGCCGTGGCTGCCCAGCGACCGCCATGGAGCACCTGCGAGCCGCTGATCCCTTCGAGAGGGCGCTGCGCATCCAGCCCGCAGGCTCGCGTCCCGATGGACTGCACGTCGCAACTGGCGGACACCCTTGTTCCCAACGCTGCACTCGGGGGGAATCAATATCTGTCCCCGCGGTCAGAGAGTTTAATGGACCCCGCAGGGAGAGTTTTTCCGCGCCGCACACGATGGAGATATTTCACGCACACAAACCGTTGCGGCGTGCTACTGTCGATCTCGGTTGCAGTTTTGGTACCCAAAAAACTTCAAGTGCTCCAGTCGGCCTTCGCGCCACAATTCGAGCACTTCATATTTCCGGGCAGTTTTCCGGCGGGGCATCATCGCGGCGACACGGTGTCCGTACAGTGCGGACGCTGGTGTACTGCCCCAAAGGAGATATGACATGGCATCTGGCACCGTGAAGTGGTTCAACGCGGCAAAGGGCTTCGGCTTCATCGAGCAGGACGGTGGCGGCGACGACGTCTTCGCCCACTTCTCGAACATCGCCGCCCAGGGCTTCCGCGAGCTGCTGGAAGGCCAGAAGGTCAACTTCGACATCGCGCAGGGCCAGAAGGGCCCGACGGCCGAGAACATCGTTCCCGCCTGACGCTGACGCGCATTTCGTAGCTGGGGCCCGCATCCCTCGGGGTGCGGGCCCCAGCTGCAGACATTTCCCGCAGTGGTGTCGCCTGCGGGACGAGGCATCCGGGTTACAGCCTCCTCGGATCTTCACCCCAATCGATTTTTCTGGATTTCGCGTCCACACGACGCCCCCTCTCAGCGCCTGCGCCCATACAGAATCCCTGTAGGTCAGCGCCGCTTTCGAATTCCGTTCGGCCCGTTCCTGTGATTCCCCGCACTTATTCCCCTGCGGGAATTCCTTGATACGTGCTGGCATCAAGGAAGGTTCTGAATGAACCGCACACGTACGAATGACCGTTCCTCTCGCACCCGCAGCCGCACCGGCGGCCCTGCTTTCGGCGCTGCCGCCGGTTCGGAGCGGGGCAGCCGCTTCGGCTCGTCGACCCCGAGCCGTTCCGGAGGTCCGAGCCGCTCGGGCGGCTACGGGCGCCGGCCCGCCGCGGTCCAGGGCGAGTTCGCCCTGCCGAAGGCCATCACTCCCGCGCTGCCCGCCGTCGAGGCCTTCGCCGATCTCGACATGCCGGCCGAGCTGTTGGCCGCCCTCGCCGCGCAGGGCGTGACCGTGCCCTTCCCGATCCAGGGCGCCACCCTGCCCAACACCCTTGCGGGCCGTGACGTGCTCGGCCGCGGACGCACCGGCTCCGGCAAGACCCTCGCGTTCGGTCTCGCCCTGCTGGCCCGCACCGCCGGACAGCGCGCCGAGCCCCGCCAGCCGCTCGCACTGGTCCTCGTCCCCACCCGCGAGCTGGCCCAGCAGGTGACCGACGCCCTCGCGCCGTACGCCCGCGCCGTGAAGCTGCGCCTGACCACGGTCGTCGGCGGCATGTCGATCGGCAAGCAGGCCGGAGCGCTGCGCGGAGGTGCGGAGGTCGTCGTAGCCACGCCCGGCCGGTTGAAGGACCTCACCGACCGCGGTGACTGCCGGCTGAACCAGGTCGCGATCACCGTGCTGGACGAGGCCGACCAGATGGCCGACATGGGCTTCATGCCGCAGGTCACCGCGCTGCTCGACCAGGTGCGCCCCAAGGGCCAGCGGATGCTGTTCTCCGCCACCCTGGACCGCAACGTCGACCTGCTGGTCCGTCGCTACCTGACCGACCCGGTCGTGCACTCGGTGGATCCCTCGGCCGGTGCGGTGACCACCATGGAACACCACGTACTGCACGTCCACGGCGCCGACAAGCACCGCACGACGACGGAGATCGCGGCGCGCGAGGGCCGGGTGATGATGTTCCTGGACACCAAGCACGCCGTGGACCGGCTGACCCAGGACCTGTTGAACAGTGGTGTCCGGGCCGCCGCGCTGCACGGCGGGAAGTCGCAGCCGCAGCGCACCCGCACCCTCGCCCAGTTCAAGACGGGCCACGTGACCGTGCTGGTCGCGACGAACGTGGCGGCGCGCGGGATCCACGTCGACAACCTCGACCTCGTCGTGAACGTGGACCCGCCGACCGACCCCAAGGACTACCTGCACCGGGGCGGTCGCACCGCCCGCGCGGGCGAGTCCGGCAGCGTCGTCACCCTGGTCACCCCCAACCAGCGCCGCGACATGACCCGCCTCATGCAGGCCGCGGGCATCACCCCGCAGACCACCCAGGTCCGCTCGGGCGAAGAGGCCCTGAACCGGATCACCGGTGCCCAGGCCCCCTCCGGAATCCCCGTCGTCATTGCCGCACCGGTCGTCGAACGTGCCAAGCGCAGCACGGCCTCCCGCGGCAGGCGACGGCCCGCTTCGACGGTCCGGCGCGTGAGCGTGCGGCAGTCCGCCTTCGATGCGGCGGCCTGAGAACCACGTGATCAGGAAACTGACCCATCTCTGCAGGAGGCACGTCGTGACGCTGGTCCAGATGCAGCCCCGCTCGGTGAACGCCAACCCTGTACACCGGACAGTGGGCGACGCGATGGAGGCGGCCGGTCCACAGGTCTGTGAAGACATGACGGTCGAGGTGGCCCTGGCTGTCATGGCCAGTGCCCGCGCGGGTCACCTGCTCGTCTGCGACCAGGACGGCCTGTGCACCGGGCTGGTCACCCAGGCCAGTCTCGCCACCGTCCGCGACAGCGCTGCGTACACGGACCAGGTCCGTCTCCGCGACCTTCTGGGAGACCGCGGGCCGGTCACCTCGCCCTTGACCACGATGGCCGAAGCCGAGCACGCGATGCGCTACCGCCGGCTCGATGCCCTGCCGGTCGTCGATGACCAGGGCAGCGCTCTGGGCGTCCTCGCCCTTGCCCGCTGAACCGCCTCACCGCGGAGCGACCGTCCCCCTTTCTTCTTCCTGTGAGGCAACATGCGCTGTGTCATCGCCCGTTTCCCGTTCGACCTGACCAAGAGCGGTGTCCTGGAGTCGATGAAGGGGGTCAAGCCCGAGCAGGTCGTCGGCGAGTCTGTGATCATCGGGCGCCGTACCTACCCCGTCAAGCAGGTCGGTCAGGTCATCACCCGCCAGGACCGCCGTGACTTCAGCGCCGGTGAAGTCCTCCGGGCCATGACCCAGCTCGGGTTCACCTGCCGCGGCCTCCCCCGGGCTGCCGTACCCACGCGCGCCCTCAGCCCGCTCCAGCAGGCTTCCGCGATGCTCGGCATCCCGGTGACCGTCTGACGGACAGGGCCGGCGTGAGCCGACACCCGAACAGCGAGGAGGGCCCGACCAGCGTGCGCCGGTCGGGCCCTCCCGCGTACCCAGGGGTTTCTCACGCGACGCCGGGTCAGTGGTCGGAGTAGCTGAAGTCGCCCATGGTCCAGGCGCTGACGTCGGCGATCGAGACGCGGTACATCCCACCCGTCTCCGGGATCCCCACCGTGCCCTGCAGGATGCGGGCCACATGGAAGTGCAGGTGGGTGGGCGGCCCCTCCCGGGGTGTCGTGGCGGTGAAGACGGCGGCGAACTCTCCCAGGCGGGCCGAGTCCGTGAGGACCTCCGACACCCGCTGCCTCCACACGGCTTCGGGAGCCAGCCGACCGGTGATGACAGCACCACCGGTGACCACGGTCAGGGACATCTGATTGCTCTGCCCGGACTCCACCAAGGTGGCAACGTCAACGAGCAGCTCGTCAGGCTTCGACATGAGAGTCGATTTTATGCACCGGTCGTCCCGTCTTTTCGACCGGTAGCACTACCGGTCGAAGAGAGCACTGACCGTCTTCCCGCCGGAGGCCCGACGGGTGACCGCGGTCACCCGGCCGAGACGGTTGACCATGGGCATCGACGAGACGCGGGGACCCCACGCGCTCGGCTGCGCCCTCCAGAGCCCCTGACCTGCTGTGCAGTCCGCTCTGCGCATCCTGGGGCGGCGGTGAAGGTCTAACTCTTCTCAGCGAGCACGAAAATCTATGGCGGCTGAAGTAGACATTGGGCGGTGGCCTGGCTATGGTTTCTTTCGTAGCCCAGAGAGACAGTAGGGCCCGGCAGAGACGAACTGCCGGGCAGCAGTAACCGCAGTTGCAGTGCGCAGGACGGTGCGGTGGTGGAGTTCCGAAGCCAGGGTTGTTGCAGGACGGCGACGGGACTGACGACCGGACCGGGGGGCCCGCAGTGATCAGGGGCCGCCGAGAGAAGTACCGCAGTTAACGCAGTGGCAGTACCCGAAGTAAGTGCAGTTCGCAGTACCCAGCAGTGAAGTAAGTGAGCAGCACCTCGGTGAAGGCGTCGGCTGCGGGCGCGCGCACCGGGAAGTTCGGCAGTGGGGTTCTAAGCCAGAGCAGACGCACGATGGGCGACGGGGCTGGCTGCCGGAGAGTGGCGCTGGGTCAGGCCACCAGCAGTACCGCAGTATCAGCAGTAACGCAGTAACCCGCAGTTGCAGTCTCTCCCGCTGGTAGGCAGTTGATCACCGAGGGAAGAACGGAGGAGTTGAGGCGCCATCAGGATCGCCCGGGCGGAAGTCTGAGCCCGGGTACCGCAGGACATCGATAGTGAGGTGGTCTCCGGTCAAGCAACCGCGATCCCCGCACTCCCGGCAGCGTGTCGGCCGGGTCGGCGGAAACAGTAGGCCGGCGCAGGACTAGGGCCGGCAGATGGTGTAGCAGTTCCTTCGGGGCCCTGGTGCTGTACGCACCAGGGCCCCTCCCCGTATTCCGATCCCTTTTCCTCTACCTGTTTCGCAGTGAGGTGCGATGACAGCAGACGACTCGTTCGGCCGTCTCGACGACGACGACTACCCCGCCTACACCATGGGCCGAGCCGCCGCCATGCTCGGCACCACCCAGGGCTTCCTCCGCGCCATCGGCGAAGCCCGCCTCATCACCCCGCTCCGCTCCGCCGGCGGCCACCGCCGCTACTCCCGCCACCAGCTCCGCATCGCCGCCCGCGCCCGCGAACTCGTCGACCACGGCACCCCCGTGGAGGCGGCCTGCCGGATCGTTACCCTCGAAGACCAGCTCGAGGAAGCCCAGCGCGTCAACACCGAGTACCGCCGCGCAGCGGTCGAGATCAGTCCACTGACTGTGGCTTGAGGCGGTCGTGCCCGCCGGTCTCGGCGGGCACGACCGCCCGTGCACGTCGGGGTCGTGACGCGTGCTCGCGCCCTCTGGTGACAGCCCGTCGCGGACGTGTAGCGTCTGCGTCAGCTGTCGTGGTTCGGAAGTTCCCCTTTGCCCACGCGTTCGGCGTGGGCGTTTTGCTGTGCTGTGCCGCAGGAACCAGGGCGATCACCTCCGCCTCCCGCATGGAGCGGGAGGCGTTCATCGACTGGAAGGCAAGAGACATGGCTACGGGAACTGTGAAGTGGTTCAACGCGGAGAAGGGCTTCGGCTTCATCGCCCAGGACGGCGGCGGCCCGGACGTCTTCGCCCACTACTCCGCCATCAACTCCTCGGGCTTCCGTGAGCTCCAGGAGGGCCAGGTCGTGACATTCGACGTCACCCAGGGCCAGAAGGGCCCCCAGGCCGAGAACATCACCCCGGCCTGACCTTCACCACCCGCGGGCACCGAGACCGGCACGTAAGGCTGCCCCCTGCAGCTCGTACCGCTCGACCCGAACAACGGACCCCTGCGATGTCGGCAGGATCCGAGGCGTACCGAATCAGGGCCGCGCAGCTGCTGCTGCGCGGCCCTGATCTTGTCGGGGTCCGGGCTGCGGTTCGTATGCGCGGTCAGGTGCTGCGCCGGTCGCGGCTGTCCTGGCGGAGGTGGTCGGTGTGTCGGGTCATGGCGTCGAGGTGATCGACGAGAGCCGAGTCCTCGGGGCGCAGGTGTGGCCGGGTGTCGGTCAGGGGCCGGATGAGGCGGGCTGCGTCGTTGTCGGCCAGGGCCCGGTTAAGTTCGCCGACAGCAGTCGCGGCGGCGGCGGGGAGGCCGGTGAGGGCTGTGATCTGGCCGGCGAGCCGGCGCAGGTCGGCCGCGTTGTCACGGGCCCAGGCCGTGACGACCCGGTCTGCGGCACGCGTGTCGCGGGTGGCCTGGACGCGTTCCTCGCCGGTGCTTCCGGCCGTGCCGGGGCGCAGACGCAGATAGCGGCGTTCGGCCGCCTGGCGGCTGGCGACCCCGAGGGGGCCGGCGAGGTCGGCCCAGCTCGCGCCCTGGCCCCGGGCGGTTTCGATCAGGCCGCTCTCCCAGCCGGCGAGCTGTTCACGGACCTCGCGCAGCATCAACAGCGCGGCCAGCGCCGGGTGCGGGCCAGCGCCTGCCAGCTCGGCCGGGGGCGTTTTCGCAGAGGAGCGCTGCGCGTGCCTCACGGCCTGGTCGATGGCTCGCAAGGCCGTCGCCGCAGCGGGGAAAGGGACCGGTGTGGCCGGCTGGCTGGCTTCGTTCATGGCACTCTCCGCCGATTGTCGTCCTCCCGATGACTGATTGCTTGTCATCGTTTCGATGACATGTTACAACGGAGGCACGTTGAAGCGCATTGGCAGTTTCTGCCTGAACCAACTGGAGGTGTTTCGCGATGTTGATGCGCACTGACCCGTTCCGCGAGATGGACCGGATCGTTCAGCAGCTGTCGGGTGCGTCGGGCACGTGGTCGAAGCCCTCCGTAATGCCGATGGATGCCTACCGGCAGGGCGACGCGTACGTGATCGCCTTCGACCTCCCCGGCGTGAACACCGAGGCGATCGACATCGACGTCGAGCGGAACATGCTCACGGTGAAGGCCGAGCGCCGACCCACGGGGAAGTCCGACAGCGTACAGATGGAGCTCTCCGAGCGACCCCTGGGCGTCTTCTCCCGCCAGGTCATGCTGGCCGACACCCTCGACACCGAGCACATCGAGGCCGACTACGACGCGGGTGTCCTGACCCTGCGGATCCCGATCGCCGAGCGCGCCAAGCCCCGCAAGATCAGCATCGGCGGCGAGTCCGGCCGCAAGCAGATCTCCGGCTGACCAGCCCCGCAGCGGCGGAGGACGGGGAACCGATCCCCTCCGGCACCCCGTCCTCCGCGCCCCTCGCCCCCTTCACCCCTCCCCGGAGTGACGCGATGTCGATCCGCAGGGAAGCATTCCTGGCCCACGTCCAGGAACGCGGCGAGTACAGACCCTGTCGGAAGCCGAACGGGCGGCCCGCGTCGTCCTGGCCCTGCTGAGCGCGCACCTCGTCGGCACCGTGCGAGCCGAGCTCGCCGCCCGGCTCCCCGAGGCGTACGCCTTGACCCTCCTGAATCCCCTGCAGGCCGCCGAACCGCTATCACCCGAACGCTTCGTCCGCGCGGCCGCGCCCTGGATCGAAGGCGCCACCGAGAACACGGCACTGTGGGACACCGGAGCGGTCCTGTCCACCGCGGCCGCCGCGGCAGGAGACGTCCTCATGCGCGACGTCCTCCTCCAGCTCCCGCCCGGATACGACCTCCTCTTCGGCCACCCCCAGCCCACCTGACCGGCCTCGACGGCCCGAACCTGAACCTTCGAAGAGAAAGGCAATCGCAGCACCATGTACGACCAGCCTCGACCGGACCGGCCCACCACCGCCATGACGTTCGACCAGATGCTGGAACGCGTCCGCTACGAGGGCGCCTACCCCACCCGCGAACGCGCGGAAGACGCCGTCCGTACCGTTCTTGCCGGGCTCGGCCGGCAGGTCACGGGTGACGAGCGCGTCGACCTCGCGCAGTGCCTGCCCGTCGAAGCCGCCCTCGTCCTGACCGCCCAGATCCCCGATACCGAGCAGCTCACCGGCTGGGGCTTCGTCAAGGACCTGGCCGCACGGACCGGCGTGAGCCCCGCTGTCGCCCGCTGGGATACCGGCGCCGTACTCGCCACCGTCACCGCGCTCGCCGGACCCGACCTCCTCGCCCGCATCCTCCAGCGACTTCCCGACGACTACGCGCTCCTCTTCGGACAGGCGCAACTGCGCCGGCCTGAGCGCGCCGCCGCCTGACCGGAGCCGGCTGCACGCGGACACGCAATGGGGCCGGGACCGATACTCCGGTCCCGGCCCGTGCACGCGAGGGTCAGTGCTTGAAGGTGTCCTTGACCTTCTCCTTGGCCTCGCGGGCATCGCCCTTGGCCTGCTCCGCGCGACCCTCGGCGGTCAGCCGCTCGTTTTCCGTCAGGCGGCCAGCGGTCTCCTTGAGCTTGCCCTTGGCCTGCTCGCCCTTTGCCTCGGCCTTCTGCTCACCAGACACAGCTGATCACTCCCTGCTCGATGGAAGGTTCTTACAGAACCCCGTATGACCGGTGGGCTCCCTCCTAAACAGACGGGGCACCACGGCCCGACCCGAAGCGACGGGGGTCTTCGACGATGACCTGGATGTCGAGGCGGTTTGCGCGGAGCTCACGGAGGCGTGCCAGCGTGGCGGAGGGCGGTGGTGACGAGCCGGGATCGTGTCAGGCCGGCTCGGACAGGACGCGGGTGGCCTCGGGGAGCTCGTAGACGTGAGCGGCCACCCCTTGCAGCGGCAGGAGAGGGCGCAGGGGACATGAGGTCGGGGTGTGGTCGTGGTCGACTTCCCAGGTGGGCAACCGTGCGGCCGGGGCGCAGATGGTAGTGACGGCGTAGAGGGTGCCGAAGCAGCCCCGGCACACCAGAGAAGCGTGGATCACGTGAGAGCCTCCGGATGAACCGACTCGGCTGTGCCTTCCACAGGGCGGCGCTCCCCCGCCTGGGGGAGCTGGCGCCAGGTGCTTTCCGTCTTGCACCCGAGGGGTTGGGCAGAGGCCAGACGCTGCCACAGCGGGTCGGAGCGGCGGGGACGGTGGCGCCGCGGACAGCCCGTTCCTCAACGAGCTGCGTGTAGAGGAGTGCGCCCTGGTTCGCGGCTTCTCCGGGGATCTGGTCACGGGCGCGTGCCGGGCTACGGGAAGGCCTTCGGCGCGCGTGTACCGGAAGGCAGCCAACCGCTCTGCGGCTGCGCCCTCCGCCCGGGGCAGCACTGCCTCCCCCAGCCGCTCCTTGTGCTGCGCATCTGCAGACCCCCCATCGGCCGTGCGTTCGAGTTCGATTACCTCCTCGCTCGCCATGTAAAAATCTATGGCGGCTGAAGTAGACATTGGGCGGTGGCCTGGCTATGGTTTCTTTCGTAGCCCAGAGAGACAGTAGGGCCCGGCAGAGACGAACTGCCGGGCAGCAGTAACCGCAGTTGCAGTGCGCAGGACGGTGCGGTGGTGGAGTTCCGAAGCCAGGGTTGTTGCAGGACGGCGACGGGACTGACGACCGGACCGGGGGGCCCGCAGTGATCAGGGGCCGCCGAGAGAAGTACCGCAGTTAACGCAGTGGCAGTACCCGAAGTAAGTGCAGTTCGCAGTACCCAGCAGTGAAGTAAGTGAGCAGCACCTCGGTGAAGGCGTCGGCTGCGGGCGCGCGCACCGGGAAGTTCGGCAGTGGGGTTCTAAGCCAGAGCAGACGCACGATGGGCGACGGGGCTGGCTGCCGGAGAGTGGCGCTGGGTCAGGCCACCAGCAGTACCGCAGTAATCAGTTGATCACCGAGGGAAGAACGGAGGAGCCGAGCACCATCAGGATCGCCCGGGCGGAAGTCTGAGCCCGGGTACCGCAGGACATCGATAGTGAGGTGGTCTCCGGTCAAGCAACCGCGATCCCCGCATTCCCGGCAGCGTGTCGGCCGGGTCGGCGGAAACACAGGGTCGGCGCAGTATCAGGGCCGACAGATGGTGTAGTAGTTCCTTCGGGGCCCTGGTGCCGTACGGCACCAGGGCCCCTCCACGCGTTCCATGAGAGAGGTTCAATGACAGCAGACGACTCGTTCGGCCGTCTCGACGACGACGACTACCCCGCCTACACCATGGGCCGGGCCGCCGCCATGCTCGGCACCACCCAGGGCTTCCTCCGCGCCATCGGCGAAGCCCGCCTCATCACCCCGCTCCGCTCCGAGGGCGGCCACCGCCGTTACTCCCGCTACCAGCTCCGCATCGCCGCCCGCGCCCGCGAACTCGTCGACCAGGGCACCCCGATCGATGCCGCCTGCCGCATCATCATCCTCGAAGACCAGCTCGAGGAAGCCCAGCGCATCAACGCCGAATACCGCCGCGCCGCCGAATCATCCGCACAGCCGCCCTCGGCCTGAGGCGAGGGTGCCCGCAGGCATCGGCATGCCGCCGCGCTCAGCGGGCGACGTTCGCGCAACCACCCCGCTTCGGTCCGTCATCGTCGGACCGTGGCTGCAAGCTGGGTTGGGGACGGAGTGCTATTCAGGCGCTGACGCTTCTGTGAGATCCGCCCCGGCGTCAGCGCTGCGCGTGGCCTGATGGGTGCCGTGCCAGTCCAAGCACATGACCGTGGCGTCGTCCTGGAGCCGGCCACCGTGGGCGTGCAGCACCGCTGCGACCAGGGCCCGGGAGGCCTCGCGGGGGTGGAGGTCGGCTGTGCGTACGATCAGGGAGGGCAGGTCGGCATGCACAGCGCGGCGCTCGAGCATGCCGTCGGTGAGCATCACGAGCCGGTCCCCCGGTTGCAGGTCCAGCCGCTGCACACGGTAGGCGGTACGGGGCTGGACACCGAAGGGTAGGTCCACCTCGGGAATCATCACGTCAACCGTCCCGTGTCGCAGGCGCAGCGGCCAGGGGTGCCCCGCGTTGATGAACTGGGTGGTCCCGTCGAGCAGGCTGACGTGGAGCAGCTGCCCGGTGACGAAGCCCTGCCTGCCGTTGTCGATGACTGCCTGGTTGGCCTCGTGAGCCTGCTCTTCGAGCTCGGCGCCGGCGCGTCTGGCTCTGCGGAGGGCGCCCACGGCCAGGGTGGCGAGGAGGGCGGCCTCCACGTCGTGGCCCATGGCGTCGGTGACGGAGAGCTGCATGGCGTCGCGGTCGACGACGTAGTCGAAGGTGTCACCGCCGACGTGCGTCGCCGGTTCCAGTGCTCCGGCGACCGTGAACTGGGCCGCCTCACATGCCAGTGAGGCGGGGAGGAGCCGGTGCTGGATTTCTGCAGCCAGGTTCAGGGGCCGAGTGCGGCGGCCCCATTGGTAGACGTCGGTGAAGGACCGGTTGGCGATGACGATGTAAGCCAGGGCGTGCGCGGTCGCGCCAATCTGCCGCATCGCGTCCTCGTCGGGATGATCCGGCAGGAAAAGCTCGAGCATGCCGATGGCGTCGCCGCGGTTGGTGACCGGCGCCACGACCCTGACGGGGCCACCGCCGCTCTGTCGCTGCAGGGCAGGCCGTTGTGTGCGTAGCACGTCCCCGTAGAGGGTGCCGGGCAGAGCGATGCGCTCAGGGGGCTCGTCGGACTCGACGCTGTCAGACGCGCCGAGCCGCACCACCGACGACCCGGTGAAGTCGACGATCAGGAACGAGACCGCTGCAGCGTTCAGACGGTCCCGGAGCATCCGCGCCACAACGTCCAGTGATTCGACCGGGGAGGCGGCTTCCGCCGCCGCGAGCGCGCCGGCCAGGTCCATCTCCGTCTGCCGCTCGCAGTCGACGCGCCCCCGACGGTCGTCTGTGTCCCCAACCTCAGTTGGTGGCATGGCCGCTCCTCTCCTCCTCCGACGTCGTGGGATCCGGTCTCGCCACGAGAACTGCGCCCTGACCCTGTTCCCGGAGCGCCCGAGGCCTTGCGGTCGTCCACTGCTGCCTCGTCGAAGGCTGCTCCGTGCATCCGAGGGACCCGCTGGGCCGACCGGTTCTCAACCCTGCCCGAGCACCCGCACGCCGGGTGTCTGCTGCTGCCGGTGCAGGCCGTACTGCCTGCCTGGTTCACCCGAACAGCGCACCGGCCCCACACAGGGGATGTCGGCGGAATCGGTGTGTATGCGCTGGTGAGACGCCACCGGGCAGCGTGCCTCGACTCTCGACTTCGCTAACCGCCGCACGGCTGCCGGCGTCGTGCGCACCTCCGGAATCCTCTGAGGACTCGGTTGCGCGGTCCACACCGGGGCATGGGGATGGACGAATCAAGTCAGCGGTGTGGCTGTGGCCGCCACCTTCGAGCCGAGGATGAGGAGACGGAGTTGTGAGCGGGACACGGAAGGCGATGCCGGCCAGAGCGCCCGCCCACACGATCCACAGCAGGACGGACCGCTGGTCAGGGGGAGAAGGAGTACGGCGAGCGGGGTGCAGGTGCCGGCGATGATCAGGAAGATGTTCGCGTGGTCGAGGCGGCGCAGAACAGCCTCACCGAGTGGTCCCCAGGTGCCGAGGTGGTAGACGGCGCTCGTCCCGAACAGCAGCCAGGCGGTGACGGAGTACACGGTGCAGGCCAAGACTGCCTGCGGTGTCCCTGCCAGGCAGATGAGGACGATGCCCGCGCCCAGCGATGCGGGGACCATGCCGGCGTGAAACCAGCCCCGTAGCTTCGGCTTGATCGGTTCGACCAGCTCGGCCGCCCGCTCGACCAGGTCGGCAACCGGGTGGGAGTCCTCGGAGGCCTTCTCACGGTGCGATCCGGAGAGAGGGCCACTTGCCTCGTTCCCTCCGACCGTCGGTGCGGAAGACACACCGCCGGTTTCGATGTCGTCGCGGGACACTGCTTCCCTTCCTGCCTCGGACTGCTGGGCGTCACTGGCAACCATGTGCTCATGCTGGGAGCCCCCGCAGCAGCATGGTCCGAGGCCTGCCTCGGACCACCGGGCCGGCACCGCCGGCCGTGGCCTGTTCAGCCGCCCCGTGGTTCCGGTCCTGGGAGCATGCCGCCAACTGGGGCCGTGGAAGCCGTGCAAGTCGGCGAGCCATGGGAACGATCAGGGTCCCCCGAACGGGCCTCTCCGCTCTCCTACGTTTGCTGTAGGACGCACTCGTACCCGGCGCAGCGCGGCCTCGGCCCGGTCACGGGCCATGGTCATCGCCTCCATCTGCCGGGTTCGCAGGAACCGGGCGGGGCAGGCGGAGGCGTTTGAGGGCGAGGGCGTTGACGGCGACGATGATGCTGGATCCGGACATGGACAGGGCGGCGATCTCGGGGCGGAGGACCAGGCCGGTGGCGGGTTCGAAGATGCCTGCGGCGATGGGCAGGGCGATGGCGTTGTAGCCGATGGCCCAGCCGAGGTTCTGGCGCATCTTGCGCAGGGTGCCGCGGCCGAGGCGCAGGGCGGTGGGGACGTCCAGTGGGTCGGAGCGCATCAGGACGAGGTCGGCGGTCTCGATGGCGACGTCGGTGCCGGCGCCGATGGCGATGCCGAGGTCGGCCTGGGCGAGGGCGGGGGCGTCGTTGACGCCGTCGCCGACCATGGCGACCTTGCGTCCGCCGCGCTGGAGCTCGGCGATGGTGGCGGCCTTGTCGCCGGGAAGGACCTCTGCGATGACGGTGTCGATGCCCAGGCGCTGCGCGATCCGTTCGGCGGTGGCGTGGTTGTCGCCGGTGAGCATGACGACCTCGACGCCCAGGGCGTGCAGCTCGGTCACGGCGGCCGAAGAGGTCTCCCGTGGTGCGTCGGCGATGCCGATGAGGGCGGCGGCCAGGCCGTCGATCGTGGCGATGACGACGGTGCGGCCGGTGGCTGCGAGCTCGTCCCGCCGGGCGGCCAGCGGGCCGAGGTCCACGCCTTCGCGTTCGGCCAGTCGGCGGTTGCCCACGGCGATCCGGTGGCCGTCGACCACGGCGGTCGCCCCGTGGCCGGGCACGTTCTCGAAATGCCGGGCCTGTGCCGGACCCACGCTGCGCGACTCGGCGTGGCGTACGACCGCCTCCGCCAGCGGGTGCTCGGATTCCCGCTCGACCGCCGCGACCAGCCGGACGATCTCGTCCTCGTCGCGGCCGGGTGCGGTGATCACCTCGGTGACCTCGGGTTCGCCCTTGGTGAGGGTGCCGGTCTTGTCCATGACCACGGTCTGGATCCCGGCAGACGCTTCCAGGGCCATCGCGTTCTTGAACAGGACACCCCGCTTGGCCCCCAGGCCGGTGCCGACCATGATCGCGGTGGGAGTGGCCAGGCCCAGCGCGTCCGGGCAGGTGATGACGACCACGGTGATCGCGAACAGCATCGCGCTGCTGAAGGGCCGATCGGACGCCAGAAGCCAGACAGCGAGGGTGAGTCCGCCGCCGACCAGGGCCACGAAGATCAGCCAGAACGCGGCGCGGTCGGCGAGCCGCTGGCCCGGGGCCTTGGAGTTCTGGGCCTCCTGGACCAGCTTGACGATCTGGGCCAGTGCGGTGTCCGCGCCCACCCTGGTCGCCCGTACCCGCAGGGTGCCGTTGGCGTTGAGGGTGGCACCGACCACGGCTGAGCCCGGCGCCTTGTGCACCGGCAGGCTCTCCCCCGTCACGGTCGACTCGTCGACCTCACTCTCGCCCTCCTCCACGAGCCCGTCCGCGGCGATCTTCGCGCCGGGGCGTACGAGCAGCAGGTCACCGACGGCCACCTCGGCGGTGGCGATCTCGACGGGTTCGCCGTCCCGCAGGACGACGGCCTTGGGCGGGGCGAGGTCCAGCAGCGCGCGGATGGCGTCGTTGGCGCCACCGCGGGCGCGCATCTCGAACCAGTGGCCGAGCAGGACGAAGGACGCCAGGACGGTGGCGGCCTCGTAGAAGACCTCGCCGCCGCCGGTGAGGGTGACGATCAGCGAGTACAGCCAGCCCGCGCCGACGGCGACCGCCACCAGCACCATCATGTCCAGCGTTCCGGCGCGCAGGGCACGTACGGCACCGACGAAGAAGATCGAACACGAGTAGAAGATCACCGGCAGGCTCAGCAGGAGCGCCCACACGTCCTGACGGAGCCCGAACGGCACGGGCGCGTGCCAGCCGAAGACCTCCTCGCCGATCGGGGACCAGACCACGATCGGAATGGAGAAGATCACCGCGACGAGGAAGCGGTTGCGCATGTCGGCCACCATGGCCGCCATCGACATCCCCGCATGACCGCCATGGCCCATCGCCTCATCGGGTGACGGCACGCCCTCCGGTTCGTGCCCCGCGGGCGCGGGGCGCACGACTTCGGCTGCCCTCGCGGGACCGGGCGGATCCGGCTCGTCCATCGGGTCGCAGATGTGGGCCGGCACCGACTGGCCGGCGCAGTGGTAGCCGCACTCGGTCACCCATCCGCGCAGCTCCGCCAGCGAGGTCCGCCGCGGGTCGAAGACCACGGTGGCCGACTGCGCCACCGGGTTCACCTCTACGTCCATCACACCCGGCCGACGGCCCAGCACAGCAGCGACGGTGTTCTGCTGGGTGGCGCGGACCATGCCCCGCACGTCCAGCACTGCCGTCCTGCGCTCTTTGCCCACATCGCTCGGCTCGGAATCCCGCGGGTGTCGCATGACCGTTCACCTCCCCGGTACGTCGGTGGCCCGTTCGGTCAGAGCATTCCCTTCCGGCAGCCTGTGGCCAGCGCGGCGGCCCCGCAACGGCAGCGCGGCCCCCGGTAAATTCGGCGGCCTCCGTGACAGTGATGCGGGTCTGAACGTGCCCGCCACGCCCGGCCCGCTGTAGCGCGGGAGCAGTCACTTCCGTCCGGGGCCTGCGCCCGCGCACCTTCATGGTTTCGGGTCGGGCCCGGCCTGGCGCAGGGTGCCGAGGCGGCGTCGGTAGTCGTCCTCGTCGATCTCGCCACGAGCGAGCCTGGCGGCCAGGATCTGCTCGGGAGGCGGCGTCGCAGGCTCGTGAGTGTGCTCCTGGGGGCGGGCAAGGGCCCGGAAGAGCAGCACCGCAACAGTGATGATCAGCGTCCAGAAGAGAATCATGCTGGCAGACATCGCGAACCAGCCCCAGCCGCTGATGTCGTGGTCGTACCAGAACATCATGACCATGCACCTCCCCGAGGGGCACGACAGCCTTCACTCACATCATCCAGGGCCGCCCCACTACTGGCAGGGGCCGAATGGTCCCCGATCACGGGCCACGCAGCCCCTCGACTGGGTTGCATGCCGAGGGGCTGCGTGGGCGCACGGAGCGCTTCCCGCGCAAGCTTCGGCTTCGGCGACGCCTTCTGGCGGGCGGCGCGCACCGTGGTGTGGCGCAGGTCGTAGAAGCGGAAGTCCTTCGGCAGGCCGACCTTCGATCGGGCCTTGGCCCAATTGCGGCCGAAGGACGTGCGCCGGAACGGCGCTCCCTTCTCTCTCCCCACACACACCACGAACAGCAGCCCGTCGGGCTCCTTCTCCGCGAACGAGAAGGCCGAACTCGATCGGCTGCTCGGCCTCATGATCGAGCCCGCTCGTTCCTTTACTCCGTACGCCTTCTGACCAATGCCACCGGGGCCAACGCATTTCAGCGTTGGCCCCGGTGGCATGTCCGCATGGCCCTACGACCAGAACACGGCCCCAGCTCCGAGCGTGCCGGCACCGATGGCACCCCGCAGGACGTAAGCGATCTCCTCTGGCTTGAGGTCGATGCCGTCGAGCCCCTCCACGCTCAGCGGAATCTCCTCCAGCGCGTATTCGCCGCGGCCCTCGGCGCTGAACTCAGGGCCGGTGCGGTCTTCGAAGGACCACGTCGTGATGCGGGCGAGGTAGAAGAGCTGACGCTCCTTGTCGGATTCCATGGTGTGGAAGAGGCGGATGATGTCGGCTTTCCCCGCGATCTCCTCGTGGATCTCGCGGTGGAGGGCCGCCTCACGGGACTCGTCGCTGGCTTCGACGCCACCCCCGGGGAGCACCCAGTACTCGGGGACGTCCGGCTTGGTGCGGCGGATGACCAGCATCGTGTCGTCCGCGGTGACGAGGACGGCTCGGACTCGTTCGATCATTCGGCTTTGTCTCCTTTGCTTGTTGGCGGTCTCAGTGCAGCAGCCAGCCGCCGTGGTCGTGGACGGATTGCCCAGTGATGAACGACGCGGAGGGGCCCGCCTGCGCCGTGCTGTACGCGACGAGGTTGGTGCGGCCAGCGCGGGCGTTGACGCTGCCGATGCTCACGATCCGGCCCCAGCAGCGTTCGATCATGCCCGGGGTCAGGGCGTGGCAGGTGCGGTAATGGGCGGTGAGGTCACGTCGAGGAAGTAGTTCCAGGCGGCTTCGTCGGTCTCCTGCCAGGGCACGCCGGGGTAGGAGCCGGCGTTGTTGACGAGGATGTCGACGGGGCCGATCTCGGCGCGGACGAGGTCGGCCGTGGTCTGCACGGCGATGGGGTCGGTCAGGTCGGCGTTCACGGCGATGCCTGGGCTTCCGTCGCGCTCGAAGGCGGCGAGGAGGACGTGGGGTTCGGAGTCCTGGCCGAGGTGGTTGACGGCGACGGTGGAGCCGGCGGCCGCGAGGGCCCGTCCGATCTCGGCGCCGATGCCGGTGGCTCCGCCGGGGACGAGGGCCGTCCGCCACACCAACCCCACGGGCGGCGGCCACGACGGGGAACTCACCACCGGGCAAATCGCCCGCCTGACCAGCCTCCGCGACAAAGCCCTCTCGGCCGCGAGCCAGGCCGGCCTCGTCAACAACCTCAACGACGCCCTCGCCTGGGGCATCTTCCCCCCCCTGCTCTTCGCCGCCCGCGGCCTGTCCAGCCGGATGCCCGGTGTCCGTCACATGGGCAGTCTGACTGCCCCAAGAGGCCGTACAGAGACGGGATCTGAGATCCGTCCGAGCCTCTGATCGCACATCACAGCACGCGACGAGCCTTGCAACGCATCTACCCGAGGTGGGGTGGCGAGCTGCGCGGGGTTACCAGGCCGGCTTCGTAGGCGAGGATCACGAGCTGGGCGCGGTCGCGGGCGTAGAGCTTGGTCATGGCGCGGTTGACGTGGGTCTTCGCGGTCAGCGGGCTGATCACCATGCGAGCCGCGATCTCGTCATTGGACAGGCCGTGCGCAACCAGAACGACGGCCTCCCGTTCTCGGCCGGTCAGTTCTTCCAGCCCCGGCCCCGTGTTGGTGGGGAGCGGCTGGGTGACGTACCGGTTGATCAGTTTGCGGGTGATCGAGGGGGCAAGGAGGGCGTCGCCGCGCGCGGCCACGCGGACAGCGTGCAGGAAGTCCTCCGGCACGATGTCTTTGACGAGGAATCCGGCGGCGCCGGCGGACAGGGCGTTGAAGACGTATTCGTCCAGGCCGTAGTTGGTGAGGATGACGACGTGGACGCAGGCCAGTGCCGGATCGGCTGCGATGCGCCGGGTCGTCTCGATGCCGTCGAGGACCGGCATCTGGATATCGACGAGTGCGATGTCGGGCAGGTGCTCTCTGGCCAGCGCCAGGCCCTCCTGGCCGTTGGCGGCCTCGGCCACGACCTCGATGTCGTCTTCGAGGGCGAGGAGCGCGCGGAATCCGCTGCGGATGAGCGGCTGGTCGTCGACCAGCAGGACACGGATCACGATGCTCGTTCCACGGGGAGTTCGGCCCGGACGGTGAAGCCGCCCTCGTCGCGCGGCGCCGCCCGGAGGCGACCGCCGAGGGCGGTGACCCGCTCGCGCATCCCGAGCAGTCCGATGCCGGGCACGGGGGCGGTGTCCGGCGTGGCCTTGCCGTTGTCGTCGACCTGGAGGGCGACACCGTCCGGACGGTAGTCGATGCGGACCGACGCCGTGGTCGCGTCCGCGTGACGGGCGATGTTGGTGAGCGACTCCTGGACGATCCGGTAGACGGTCCGACCCACCGCGGCCGGCACGTCATGCGGCTGGCCCTGGGTCGTCAGGGTCGCCTGCAGACCGGTCTTGCCGTGCCGTGCCACCAGTTCGGGGATGTGGTCGAGACCGTGCGGTGGGCTGGTGTCGTCGTCGCGGAGCGCCTCCAGTGTGGCGCGGAGTTCCCGGGACGCTTCCCTGCCGGCTTCCCGTATCGCCAGCAGGGTTTCCGGGACCGGTTCGCCGCGCTTGCGGGCCACGTGGACGGCGACTTCGGACTGCACCTTGATGACCGAGATCTGATGGGTGAGCGAATCGTGCAGCTCTCGCGCGATGTGCAGCCTTTCCTCGTCGGCACGTCGTCGCGCGGTCTCCTCGCGGGTGCGTTCGGCTTCGTCGGCTCGCTGCTCGGCCTGCCGGAGGGCTTCACCGGCGGCGCCGGCGGCGATGAGCCAGGCGATTTGGAGGGCGCCCCGGGCCTGCGCGAACGCCTCGCCCTTGTCGTGCAGGCCCGATATCAGGGCCGCGAGGGGGAGAGAGGCCAGCACGGCCACGCTGGTCACCACCGTGACGAGGCGGTGCCCCGCCCGCATGGCCGCGTACACCGCGAAGAGGAACGCGACGGCCGCCACGTCGAACCCCGCCGCTTGATACCCCACCGCACACAGCCCGGTGACGGCGAGGACGGGAACCGGAGCCCGCCGTCCGGCGGCGAGAGCCAGGCCGCCCACCGCCAGCAACACGTATCCGAGCAGGTCGAGTCCTGTGGCGGAGTGCTGCCCGGACAGCCCGGTGAACAGCAGCGCTGCCGCCACGCCCATGGCCATCAGCCAGTCTCTGACACCGGCCCGAACGCGGAACGGTCCTTTGCTCATGGGCGCACCGTAGCCCGGGGACGCCGCAGTCGAATCCCGCTCGCGGACGAGCACCCGGTACCACGCACGCAGTAGCTCCGCAGCACGTGCCGCGTCCGTGGTAGCGCGAAGTGCCTGCGCCTGCCGGACGACCGGCCAGGGGCCCGGCCGACATGCTCGAAGCGCATCCAGTCGTGGGAAGAGAAGGAGCACCCTGATGTCCGCTCGTCGCCTGTTCGCCGCCGCCCCGGCCGCCCTGCTCGGCGGGCTCGGCATTGCCCTTGCCACACCTGCGGCAGCGCACGCCTCGGTCCAGCCCGTCGCCGCTGGCGTCACCGACTTCAGCCTCGGGAGGCTCGGAGCCACCACCGGCGGGCTGCTGGGGCTGGCTGCCGTGGTCATCGCCGTGCTGGCGACGACCCGGCCCGCCGGTCGTCTCGGCATTGCCAACGGGTCGCTCGGGGCCACGGCGGCGATAGTGGCAGGGCTGATCGCCATGGCTCTCGGCGGGTTGGTCGCGGCCACCGCTGACGGTGGACTCGGCACCGGCAACGGGCTTGGCGGCGCCTACGTGGCTCTGCTGCTCGGGCTGGCCGGCACTGCCCTGGGCGGGCGGGCTCTGACCCGCTCCCGCCGCGCCCGTTGACCACCCCGGATACGTGCTCGCGACGGTCACGCGCTGCGGGCGGCCACCACACGCCGTACCCCGTAGGCAGCGGCGCCGGCGGCCAGCACCGCGGCGCCGGACATCACCGAGGGGGCCGGGAGGGCGAAGGCGAGGACGAGGAGGCCGACCAGCCCGACGACCGGGATGATCCGCGCCGGTCGGCCCTCGTCCGGGGCGAGGGTCCAGGCGGAGGCGTTGGCGACGGCGTAGCGGGCGGGCACGCCGAAGGAGGAGAAACCGATCGCCCCGCGTACGTCTGCACTCGCGGCGAGCACGGCCACTACGGCCCCGACCACGAGTTCGGCGCGGTGCGGCACCTGGAACTTCGGGTGGATGGCGGCAGGGCGTGCGGCAGGTACCGGTCGCGGGCCATGGCCAGGTCGTGCGGGAGACCCCGAGGATCAGGGCGAGGAGCGAGCCGAGCCCGGCCACGGCGGCGCCCACCCGTACGACCGGTACTTGGGTGCCTGCGCCCCCGGCACACCTGTCGGTATCGGCGCGTGGAACACCACGTCCGACTCGACGACCCCGTCGATCGTCTTCGAGATGACCTCCGGATCGCCGCTGTTCACGGCATCGTGGAAACGGCCGAACGCCATCCTGTCGTCGCCTTGCGCCCCGATGCTCACGGCGCGGCCACCGCCACCGGCGCTTCGGCCTGCCCGGCTTGCGCGGCCTGGAGCAGTCGCTGTCGCGTGGCGCCTCCCGAGAGGCGGTGCAGGCGGTACGCGCCGGGCTTGCCCGCCTCGTCGGCCAGGTGCTTGACGACGCCCGTGCACACCGTCTCCTTGAGCTTCGCGCCCAGGCGGCCGTCGATGTTGAACCACACCGCGACGTCGGCCCGGTTGGCGAACTGGAAGATGCCGTCTGCCCGGCCCAGGCTGATGCACTGGGCGGCGAAGGACTGGTTGAGGGTCTCGGGCCGCTCACCCGCGATCCGGGCCAGCACCGTGTCGGCGGCGCGCGCGCCCATCGGCATCGCGGCCTGGCAACTCATCCGCAGCGGCAGGCCCGACGGCGCCGCCGAGTCCCCGGCGGCGATGATACGTACGTCGTCCACGCTGGTCAGCGTCTCGTCCGTGAGCAGCCTGCCCAGGGCGTCGGTGCTCAGCCCACTGCGCACTGCCAGGTCCGGTACGCCGAAGCCGACGGTCCAGATGGTCACCTCGCTCGACAGCGTGCGGCCGTCGGCGAGCCGTACGGCGTCGCGGGTCACGGCCGTAACCTTCGTGCCGGGGCCGTCGAGGACGGTCACCCCGAGTCTGGCCAGCCGCCGGGCGACCGAGCGCCGGCCCCGGGGGTGCAGGTACGGGCCGAGCTCCCCGCCGCACACCAGCGTCACGGCGCGGCCCGCCCCCGAAAGCTCGGCGGCGGTCTCGATGCCGGTCGGACCGGCTCCTACCACCGTCACCGCGGCCGTCGCGGACGCGGCGTCGAGGACCGGCCGCAGCCGCCCGGCCTCCTCGAAGGTGCCGATGGGATAGGCGAACTCGGCCGCCCCGGGCACGCTCGGGTCGGCGCTGCCACTGCCCACCGCGTAGACCAGGTAGTCGTAGCCGACCGTGCCGCCGCCCGCCAGCTCCACGGCACGCCCGGCCGAGTCGATCCGGGTCACGCTGTCGACCACCAGCCGTACGCCCTCGGCCAGGACCTCCCGGTAGCCGACGACCGCCGTGTCGGTCCCGCCCACCAGCTGGTGGAGGCGGATGCGGTGGACGAAGTCCGGGCGCGGATTGACCAGCGTCACCGTCACGTCACCGCGCTGCGTCAGACGGTTGGCCGCCATGACGCCCGCGTACCCTCCGCCGACCACGACCACATCGGTGTTCTCGTTCATGGTGCGTCCTCCACTTCAAGGGGTCGGCCTCAAGACACCGACGCCCCGGTTCCTGTGACAGGTACGGCTGAACTGGCCTGCCCCGCCATCACGTTCACGACTGTGCGCTCCCTGCACTGCTGTGCAGCGACTGCATGAAGATATACTTATCCCCTGAGGGGGCGTCAAGACCCCACCGACCCGATCCGGGAGCGAGAGGCCACGATGACCAGTGACGATCCGGTCCGCCGCGGCGGGCGTGAAGCGCAGCGCCGCCGCACCCGCAAGGCGATCGTCGACGCGGCGGTCCGGCTGAGCGCCGGCGGAGCGACGCCGTCGATCGACGAGATCGCGGCCGCCGCCGACGTGTCGCGGCGCACGGTCTACGCGTACTTCCCGAGCCTCGACCACCTGCTGATCGACGCGACCGCCGGCGCGCTCAACGAGCCCCCGGTCGAGGAGGCGCTGAACGACCCCGCACTGGCCGGCGACCCCGCGGGCCGGGTGGACGCCCTCATAAGGACGCTGTTGAAGTACTCACCGCAGTCGCTCCCCCTCGGCCGCCGACTGATCCGCCTGACCGTCGACCAACCGGCAGGCGAGACTCCGGAGCCGACCGGGCCGCGCCGCGGCCCCCGCCGGATCCAGTGGCTGGAGCAGGCCTGCGAACCGCTCCGCGACACCCTGAGCCAGGAGTCGTACCAGCGGCTGATCTCTGCCCTGACCATCGTGGTCGGCTGGGAGGCGCAGATCGCCCTGCGCGACGTCCGCGGTCTCGGCCCGGAGGCCGAGGAGGAGGCCATCACCTGGGCGGCGCGCGCCCTGGTAGAGGCGGCGATCAGGGAACACGAGGCGGACAGCCCGTAAGACGACGGCTCCCCACGCCGGCCGACACCGACAGCGGACCTCGCGGAGAGCAACTGCTACTACGGACTTCGAGGGGCAGGTTCCAGTCCCGCATGAGGGTCGTGCCGCAACGCGCCGGCCGGGACGGTACGCAGAGGTCACCAAGGGGGCCGACGAGACGGTCAGGCCACACCCGATGCCGACGGTTTCCACAGGCCAGAGCCCATTTCCAGGCTCAGGTACGGGGTGATTCCCAAACTCGTAGCGCGGGTTCGATTCCCGCCACCCGCTCCACGACGAAGCCCCAGGTCAACGACCTGGGGCTGGTTTGTCGTCCGGACCTCTCCGAGCCCGCGTTCCCTTCGCGTGCCTTAAGTTCCGCAACGGGGCGTCGGATTGGACGCCGAGTGGTCACTGACGGCCTCCCTCACCACCCCTGTTCGTCCCCTCCGCCGGGTCGCTCCGGCCGGAGCAGCGAGCCGGGGAACGCTCCTGTGGACGGTGGCGGTCGCGCTGGTGCCCGTCGCGATAAGCCCCAGCCGGTCAGGCGTGCTCGTCCGATGGCTGCTGGGCGGGCTGGACCGACCAGCTCGGCGGCTCGTCGTTGCCCGAGTCCTCGTCGCGCTCCGCGTCGGCGGCGGTCGCATGGATCTTGCCCGACGCGTGGTGGACCGGCGCGTATACGGCGTAGAGCTGCAGGGTCTCGTCACCGATGTTGGTGACGTTGTGCCACGTGCCGGCGGGCACGAAGATGGCCCAGCCATCCTCGACCTCCCGGTCGAAGTCGAGTCGATCCTTCGTGCGGCCCATCTGGACGCGGCCCCGGCCTGCGTCGAGTCGTAGGAACTGGTCAGTCTCCGGGTGGGCCTCCAAGCCGATGTCCTCACCCACCGGGATCGACATGAGGGTCAACTGGAGGTACTTCCCGGACCAGGCGACCGCGCGATAGTCCGTGTTCTCGAGCGTCGCCTTCTCCAGGTCGAAGCTTTGAGGTTCCGGCCCGATGTCCTTGATGGTCATGCTTGTCTCCCGGTCAACGAAGGCGGTACGCGGGACACGGTCGCGGTCTTGCGCCGGCCCACGTCAACATTCCCAGAGTCCTATGCCCTTCTGGCCACAAGCACGCGAGCCGCGACCGCTGAGCCCGAGCGGCCCGGTGGGCATCGGTTACCGACCATGGCGGAACTTTCGGACCAGGACGGCTCCTCTTGCTGTCCTTCATGGAGGACGTCGACTCCCTCGACCCTGCTGCGATCGACGCGCAGCGCCACGACGCGCAGTCGACGTGATGCGGACCTCCGCGGGGCGTGGCAGCGTGATCCGAGAGGAATCCCGTACCCCCGCGCACAAGAGGAGCGCCGTCATGGACGGTACGCAGGACAAGCGTCAGGAGCCGGACAAGAGCCGGGGCAGCCAGGCGCAGGAACACCATCGAGCAGGTGACCCCGCGCAGCCCCGACCGGGCAGGCAAGCCCGTGAACAGGGGCGGAAGTCCGGGCAGAAGGAGAGTCCGCGGCGCCGCGAGGACGACCTGCTGCGTGAGGAGGACCTGCACGACGAGGGGCTCTGACCAGGGGCGCCGCACGCCCGGAGCACCGGTCGCCGTGGATCGGGGTCAGCCGTCGGCGGCGACGTCGTCCCCGGGTTCGGGCGTGGTGGCGACGAGTATCTGAGCGGCCTGCGTGATGTTGTCGGCGCGGACGGCGCTGGCCATCGCTTCGCGGGCGGCGTCGGTGGCGGTGTCCGGCGGAACCACCAGCAGGGCGAAGTGGTCGTTGTGGCCGCGCGTGATGAGCACGGTGTCGTCGCCGACCGGATCCGGGTCGAGGTGCACGACCCGGCCGTCGACGACCAGGCGGGCCGGGAGGCCGTTCCAGGCGGACGCGTCCACGCCCACCCGGGTGATCGGGCCGAGGTGCCCGGTCAGGACACTGATCAGCGCAGGCAACTCGGTTTCGATGTCGCGGGTCCGCGGCCACCAGGCGCCGTCGAGGAGCCCCTCCCGGGAATGCGTGGTCTCCAGCCGCAGCACGGCCGCGCCCGGCCGGATCGCATGGTGGATCGCGTCCGGCAGGAGCAGTGGGGGCGTGTGGGGGGTCTCGGAGTCAGCCATGTGGGTTCACCCGTCCAGGGGCTGCGGCCGTACTGCGTCGCAGGTCGGCACCGGTGCCGTTCGGACGACGTCCGCAGACCGGTGGTCCTTTCACGGTACTCCCGCCGCCCCCACCACCGCCCGTCGGAAAATACCTGGTCAGAAGGCCCGAACCGAGCTGAACAGGCGTACAGTGAAAGCACCGGGAGTACTTCGCACACCGGCTTTCACGCGGGTGTCATTTCCGGCGATCGCCTAAAAACCGGGCTGCCGACGGGCAGTCCGGGGGCAGGTCCACACCATGACCACCACCCTTGACCGGACCGAGCCCCGCGACCTCGCCGCAGAGCCCCCGGTCCGCTTGTCCCTCACCCCCAGAACCACGCTCGCCGGCCAGCTCGACGGGGCCTGGTGGCCCTACTCCCGCGACCTCGAAGCCGAGCTCCCGGCGCTCGCCGCCGCCCTGGAGGCACCCTGGGGCCGCGTCACCCGCGTCACCGTGAATCCCGCCCGCTGGCCCGTCGTACCGCACACGGTCGCCGCGTGCGGGCGCGTGCTGCACGTGGGCTGGTTCACCGAACAGGACCCCGACAAGCTGATCCTGCTCTCCTACACCATCGGCCGCTGGGACCTCCTCGTCGTCCCGCCCGAGACCGCACCCGCGGCTGCGGCCCGCCTGATGACCGCCGCGGCGATCCCGGGCAGCGTCCTCACCGCGGGCGTCCTGATGGCCAACGAAGCCGTCATCGGACGCGGCGCCCGCGACGCACGCCGCCGGGAAGCCGCCTGGGAGGACGAGGGCGGGGCCTGCATGACCACCTTCGGGGAGCCGTTCGGACGAAGCGCCCTCCCGCTGTCCGCGAACGGCTGGAGGTGAGCTCCGTGGAGACCCTCGTCCTCATCGCCGTGATCGTCCTCGCGATCGCCGTCGGCATGCGCTGGATCCACCTGCTCAACGCCCAGCACGACGCGCGGATCTCGGCCTACCGCTTCAGCGAACCCATGCCGAGACCTCCCGGCCTGCCCGGCAACACCGGTCGTCGGGGCCGACACACGGATGCCGACCGTTGAGGAACTCCTCCTCCGATCAGCGGCCTTGAGCCCACTGCGAAGGGAACCACGCCCACGTGAAGTCCATCGAGACCCGGACCGGGACCGAAACACTGCCGTCGCTCGGGCACGCCGAGGTACGGATCATCGCGCACACCCCCGAAGCCGCCCGAGCCGTCGCGGAAGCCCTCCGCGGCTGCTTCGCCGGAGCGGAACAGCGCAGCTATCCCGGCCTCGACGGCGCCACCCGCCTCCACCTCACCGTGGACACGGCGACCCCCGCCGGCCCTGCCGGCTCACGGCAGTCCGCCATCGGGACCCCCGCCGGCATCGGCGCACACTCCGACGAGATCTGAGCAGCGGAGACCGGCCCCGGAGCCCGCCGCACACTCCACACCCACACGAAAGGACGCGGTCATGGCCACGCTGCGCGAACGCAAGACCTACCGCGACCAGGTGCTCCGGGTCCTGTACGAAGCCGTCGAAGGCAACCGCCTCCTCGGCATCACGGGATCGCAGTTGCGGCGCGACCTCCACGTGCCGGAACAGGACTTGGCCGCCGCCTGCACCTACCTGGCCGGCGAGGGACTGATCACCGTCGACTGGGAACCCGGCAACACCCCCGCGATGGTCACTCTCACCCACGAGGGAATCCGGCACATGGAGGCCGAGGAGGAAGGGACCCCGCAGGCGGTGCCGGGCGCCGACGGCCCGGCGCGATCGGCATGATCGACGGGATCGACGGGATCGACGGGATCGACGGGACCTGCGTGACCGACGGGACGACCGCTAGATGCGGGCGAACTTCTCGGTCTGGTGGGCGAACTCCTGGGCCATGGCCGCGCTGACCGTGGGCCTGGTGCCGCCGATCGTGCGCAGGTAGTCCTCCGTGGTGGGGCGGGCCCGGGCTCCGGTGTCGAAGGTGCGCTCGAACTGGACCTGGGAGACGGTGCGCGCGACATGGGCGATGTCGGCAGGAGTGAACCCCTCGCTGGCGGACGCCAGCGCCTGGCTGTCGGCCTCCGCGCCCGCCCGGGTCAGATAGCTCTCCCACAACGCGGTCCGCGCGCGGTCGTCGGGCGGGCCGATCGGCAGCACGTAGTCGAAACGGCCGTGCCGCAGGAACGCGGAGTCGAGCGTGGTCACGTCGTTCGTGGCGCAGACGAGCAGCCGTCCGTCCTGGCCCCGGAACCGGACGATCGCCTTGAGCAGTTCGTTGACGACGCCGACGGCGGTCGCGTCCGCGCCGCTCCGGGTCCCCGCGATCTCCTCCACCTCGTCGATGAAGACCAGGACGTGATCGAGGCGGGCGATCTCGTCGAAGCGCCGGTTCAGTCCGCTCGCCAGGCCGTACTCGGCGGCCAGCCGGGCGGGGAACAGTTCGAGGAAGGGCCATCCCAGACGGCTGGCGATCGCGTGCGCGAACGTGCTCTTGCCCGTTCCGGGCGGGCCGAACAGCATCACCGCCCGCGGCAGTTCCACCCCGTGCTGGGCGGCCATTTCGGGGTGGGCCAGTGGCAGGACCAGGCGCCGCTCGATGAGCTCCTTCTCCTTCTGCATGCCCGCGACCTTCCGCCACAGTCCCCCGGGCGGCAGCTCGGCGCCCAGCGAAGCGAGCATGCCGACCGCCTGCGGGGTCACCCGCCCGCGCTTCTCGAAGAAGACCAGGCCGGGCCGGGCGCCGAAGCCGCAGTTGTGCAGGGCGGTGGCACCGGTCTCACCGTCGGGCAGGACAGCGTGGACCGTGCGGACACCACCGGCGAACAGCCGGTCTTCGAGGGCCGTGATCAGGTCGCTGCCCAGCCCCCGGTGCCGCCAGGCCGGCGCCATGCTGATGCGCAGGATCCACGCCCGGTCACCCTCCACCCTGCTCACGGCAGCGCCGACGACCTCCTCGTCCGCGGTGGCCACCACCGCCGGGTGGAGGGCCTGGAGGGCCGCCACGGTGTCCGAGAGCGGAAAGAGCGGTGACTCTTCGGCCGTGCCGCTCTCGGCGTCGACTCGGAGCACCGCTTCGAGATCGTCCTGGGTGTAGTCCCTGACACGCCACCCCGTCATGGTCAGCTCCGCGTGTTCGGCCGTACTCCCATCATCGGCCGACGCGAGCCGGGGCGCGCGCGGCGGCGGCCGCGGCCTCCGTCCGCCGGGGCGCACGCGGTCGACGAACACGGCAGGCCCAGGTCGGTGACCTGGGCCTGCCGGCGCGGCGGGCGGGTCAGCCCACCGCGACCGCAGCCGAGGGCCGGGCCTCCCCCCGTACGGGTCCCGCCTCCGTTGCGGTGGTCGTCCGCGGCCGGTGGTGGCGGGCCACCACGAGGCCGCCCAGCGCGAAGAGCGTCATGGTCGCCGCCACGCTCCAGAACCCGGCGCCGAGCGAGCCGGCGGCGAAGTGGCCCACGACCGGCATGAGGGCCGCCGTGCCCAGGCCGATGGCGAGCAGCCGCAGTGACGCCATCTTGGCCTTGTCGCCCTCGGCCGCGTACTGCTGGAGCGAGGTCAACAGCCAGGTGAGGCTGTTGAGGTTGGCGAATCCCGCCAGGAAGAAGGCGGCGAAGTGGACCGCGCCCGTCCCGCTCAGCGCCAGCATGGCGGCCGCCGCGGCCTGGCCGAGCAGCCACACCGGCAGCAGGCGCTGCGAGACGAGGTACCGGGTCAGGAACGAGGCGCTGATCATTCCGGCCGCGAAGGTGGCCTCCAGCGCCGCCACGTACCATCCCCGGCCCCCGTGGAACTCGGCGGTCAGGGGGATGACCAGGGTGCTCAGGCCCTGGGCGAAGAGGAAGTCCCCGCCGCACAGCACGATCATGAGGAAGACGGTCCGGTCGTCCCGGTGGCGGACCAGCATCCGCCGCCACTCGCCCACGGTGCCCGCCACGGCCCGGGCCAGCCGGCGCGCGGAGACGGGCGGATTGCCCTCGTCGGCCGTCAGACGCATCCGGCTCACCATGAGGGCGCAGCACAGCGACATCAGGACGTCGATCGCCAGGGCCTGCTCGGCGGTGCCCCAGGTCAGGATCAGGCCGAGGAGGGCCATCCCGCTCAGCGCCCCGGCCTGGAAGGCCACACCGATCATGCTGTTGAAGCGGGTGGCGTGGTCCTGGGCCACGTGGTGCGCGGTCAGCTTGAACAGCGCCGACCGCTCGACGTTGTCGAAGACGGCCAGCAGCGCCGACGCCGCCACGATCCAGGGCACCGCGTCGTTGCCCGGCATCAGGGCCGCGACGCCCACGATCAGCGCGACGGTACCTGCCCGGCCCAGCCCGCAGAGCGCGTACACCCGCTTGGAGTCGAGGGCGTCGACCAGCGGACCGCACACCGGCAGGACGCACAGGGCCGCCACGCCCTGGAGGGTCAGCACGAACGCGAAGGCGGCCGGGCTGCCGGTACGGCCGTACAGCAGCTGCCCCATGGCGAGCGTGTGGATGCCGACACCGACGCTGGAGAGGGTGATCACGCCCAGCATGGTGCGCGCGACCCGGTCGTTCCTGAGCATCACCGCACCCCGTCCAGTCGGCGGTCGATGACGTTCTTGACCTTGCCGCTGACTGCGTTGCGCGGCAGCCCGCCCTCCGCGAGGCAGTCGATCCTGAGCTCGTACGCGTCCAGCGCGGCGTCGAAGTCCTGGTAGCCGCCCAGCACCGCGAACTCCTTGACCAGCAGCTCCCGTACGGCTTCGGGTTCCGGCGGGCAGGGGGCCTCGGTGCGCAGCGTCAGGATCTCCCGGCTGCCCTCGGTGGCCACCTCGATCTGGAGCTGCGAGACGCCGAAGGGGGCGAGGGCGTCGAAGACCTCGCCGTAGAGCACCGTTTCGCCCTTGAAGCGGACCAGTCCGTCGGAGCGGCCCAGGTACTCCAGCACGCGCCCCGACACCCCGCAGGCGCAGCTGTGCTCGTACGTGCGGCCCATGTCGCCGATGCGGTACCGGATCAGCGGGCCCTCGAACTTCTGCAGGCCCGTGACCAGCAGCTCGCCCGTGGTCCCCTCCGGGACCGGCCGGCCCGCCGCGTCCACGACCTCGATGAGGTTGTAGTCGTCGTTGACGTGGTGCACGGTCCCGCCGAGGAACCCGCACTGGTAGCCGAGCTGCGCACCGTCGTTGGCGGCGAGGATGCTGGAGACCACGCGAGCGCCCAACTCCTGGCGCAGCCAGGTCTTGTCGGTCTCGGTCATCGGGGTGCCGCCGTAGATCACCTTCTCGACGCGCAGCTCGGGGCGGCGCTTCTTGGCGTCGCGCAGCAGCGGCAGGATGAGGGCGGGCATCCCGAGGATCACGTTGGCGTCGAAGCGCCCGGTGAGCATCAGCAGATCGTCGACGGTCACGAACTGCGCGGTCGCGTACGACTCCACGGGCATCCGGGACAGCTCGCTGAACGTGGTGGTCAGCCCGCCGTACATGCCGCCGCCGAACAGCGTGTTGACGATGCGGTCGCCGGGTTCGAGTCCCAACGCGTACAGCATGGGGACGGCCTCGCGGACCATGTTCTCCCAGTCGGTGCGCGAGTAGACGATGTAGCGCGGCTCGCCGCTGGTCGCGCCCGAGCGCAGCACCTCTCCTGTGGCGGGGTCCCCGCTGCTCAGGTCTCGGCTCGCGGGCAGCGAGTGCGCCTCCAGCGCGGCCTTCTCCAGGACGGGGAGCCGGGTGAGGTCGCCGTCCGCGCCCACGTCGGGCAGCTCCCGGTAGTACGGGGTGCGCCGGGCGCGCGCGACGAGGTAGCGCAGGCGCGCCGCCAGCCGGCCCGTGCGCTCGTCATGGTCCTCGCTGCGGGCCTGGTCCAGGGAGGTGCCCGGCAGGTGCCGGAGCCGGAACAGCCCCTGCGTCCAGGCGGCCCGGCAGTCCACGGCGAGGTCCGCGCCGGCCGGGAGCGCCGGAACCGCCAGCGGATCCCCGGGCGCGGCGGCGCCGGGTCCGGTCACCTGCCCCGCCGGCAGCGGAACGCCGGCCTCCCGCAGCGCCGCCATGACCTGCTCCCACAGCTGCGGCCGCGCCGAGCGCAGCGTCACCCGGTTGCCCAGGGCCCACGCGAGCAGCAGGCCGCGCAGGGTCGCCTCGGCCAGCCGGTCGTCGAGGACGACGGTCCCCACCGGGTGCAGCTGAAGGACGTCGTCGCTGTCGGTCAGCGGCTGCCACGGGTACTGGCAGACCCCGCCGAGCAGCCGGTCCAGCCCTTCGAAGAGCCGCCCGCTGTCAAACCGGCGCAGCGGGTCGGCGACGCCGGCCTGCCGCAGCCGGGCGTCGAGCGGGGCGAGGGCGCCGGACGCGAGGGCGCGCTCGACGTGTTCGACGGCCAGCAGCAGGTCGGTGGGGTAGTGCCTCATGGTCATGTCCTCGTCGTAGGTGTGGGTGGCTGCCGGACGTCTCATCGCCGTCCCCGTGCTTCGAGGCGCGCGGTGACCACCGCGGCCAGCCGGCGGACGCCCTCGTCGATCTGTTCCGCCGACGGGTAGGAGAAGGAGAGCCGCAGGTGCCGGGCTCCCCGGCCGTCCGCGTAGAAGCCGGTGCCGGGGACGAACGCGACCCCCGCCGCCAGCGCGTGGGGCAGCAGTTCCCGGGAGTCCAGGCCCTCGGGGAGCGTCATCCAGATGAAGAAGCCGCCGTCGGGCACGGTCCACGACACCCCGGCGGGCATCGAGGCGGAGAGGGCGCGCAGCATGGCGTCCCGCCGGGCGCGGTAGCCCGCGCGGAAGCCGGCGAGCCGGTCCTGCCACGGCTGGGTGCGCAGGTAGCGGTCCACTGTCAGCTGGGCGAGCGCCGAGTGGGAGAGCATGGCGCTCTCGGCGGCGAGCACCAGCTTGCGGGTGAGGGCGGCGGGCGCGTGGACCCAGCCCACCCGCAGGCCCGGCGCCAGCGTCTTGGAGAAGGAACCGAGGTAGACCACCCGCTCGGGGTCGTCTGCGCACAGGGCCCGCGACGGCGCGCCGTCGTAGTGCAGCAGGCCGTACGGGTTGTCCTCCACCACCACGACCCCGGCCCTGCGGCAGACCTCCAGGATCCGCGCGCGGCGGCCCGCCGGGAGGGTGGCGCCGGTGGGGTTCTGGAAGGTGGGCACGGTGTAGAAGAACTTCGCGGGCCGCCCCTCGGCCGCCAGCCGGCGCAGTGTCGCGGCCAGTTCGTCCGGGACCACGCCGGCGCGGTCCATGGCGACCTGCACCACGTGGGCGCCGGCGGCCTTGAACGTACCGAGTGCGGTGACGTATGTGGGGCCTTCGGCGACGACCGTGTCGCCGGGGTCGAGCAGGACCCGGACCAGCAGGTCCAGGGCCTGCTGGGAGCCCACGGTGACCATGACGTCGTCCGGTCGGGCGGTGATCCCCTCGACCGCCATGACGTTGCAGATGCTTTCCCGCAGGCCCGGATCGCCCTGCGCCGCCCCGTACTGGAGCGCCGTCGGGCCGTGTTCGCGCACCACGTCGGCGACCGTCGCGGCCATGATCTCCTGCGGGAGGGCGCGGACGTCCGGCATGCCGCCGGCCAGCGAGACGATGCCGGGCAGGGCCGCCACGCTGAAGAGGGAGCGGACCTCGGAGGGCACCATGGCGTGGGCGCCGCGGGAGAAGTACCGCTCCCAGGGCACCGGCCCGCCGTCCGGCGCGGGCGGCTGCACCGTTCGTACGGCCGGTTCCGCTGTCAGTTCCATGGTCGGGCGCATCACTGTCTCCTGGGATGGGAAGGGCGGGTCTCGTCGCCCGCGGTGGCGTCGGTGGTCCCGGCCGACGTCAGGAGCCCCACCGTGTAGTCGCGCAGGACCCGGTCCTGCCGTGCGTGCAGCAGCGTCACGTCCCTGCGCGGACCGTCCGGGTCCCGGGTGACCAGGCACGCGGCCTGCCGGCGCAGCGCGTACGGCCGGGCGGCCGCGCCGTGGAAGGCGGCCGGGTCCGCGCGGGCCAGTTCGGCCCACTCGCGCTGGCCCTCGCCCAGCGCCGTACGCGCCAGACCCAGCAGGTCGGAGGCGCACAGTCCGGGGCGGAGGCCGGCCGGTTCGATCCCGCCGGCCGTCGTGGTGAGGTCCACGCAGACGGGACCGTCACCGGCCCCGTGCGCCGCCAGCTCCGCCAGCGCCGTCTCGACGGCCCAGTCCTGCTCCGCCCCCCGGCGCGGGAGCAGGAGGGCTCCGGGGAACTCGCACACGTCCGCCGCGGTCCCCCGTACGCTCCAGATGGCGCAGATCCGGTGGGCGGAGCCGAGCGTCACGACGCTGATGTGCAGTCCGGTACGGACGTGTGCCATGGAACCCTCGCTCGCTCAGGGGGTGTGGTCGGGGGACGACTCCGGGTCGTCGTGGCCCAGCCGTACGACTGCCTTGCCGGTGTTCTCGCCGCGCAGCATCCCGAGGAAGGCCTCGACGGTCCGCTCGAAGCCCTCGGTGACATGGAGCCGGTCGGCGACGCGGCCGGAGCGCAGGTGCGGGACGAGGAACTCCTCCAGCTCCGCCTGTGCGTCGCGATGGCGGGAGACGAGGAAGCCCTCCAGCCGGATGCTCTTCTCCACGAGGTCGAAGAGGTTGCGGGGCGCCGCCGGGGCCGATCCCGCGTTGTACTGCGCGATGGCTCCGCACCAGGCGATCCGCCCGTCCTCGCGCATCGCCCCGATCGCCGCCTCCAGGTGCGCGCCGCCGACGTTGTCGACGTAGACGTCGATGCCGTCGGGGGCCACCCGGGCCAGCTGCTCGGGCAGCGGGGGGCCGGCACGGTGGTCGAAGGCCTCGTCGTAGCCGAGTTCCTCGGTGAGCAGCCGGACCTTGGCCGGGGATCCGGCGCTGCCGACGACCCGGTCGGCGCCCAGGAGCCGCGCCAGCCGGCCGGCGGCCGTGCCGACCCCGCCGGCGGCGGCGGAGACGTACACGGTCTCGCCGGCCCGCAGCCGGGCGATGCGGGTCAGGGCGACGTAGGCCGTCAGGCCGGTGCCGCCGAGCAGGCTGAGGAAGGACTGCGTGGCGACGCCCTCGTAGCGGGGCAGAACCCGCACCTCGGCCGCGGCCACGACGGCGTGGGTACGCCATCCCTCCCGGTGGAACACCAGGGCCCCGACGGGCAGTTCGGCGCTGCGCGACTCCACGACCCGGCCGATGGACCGGCCTTCCAGCGGGGCGCCGAGCTCCCACTCCGCGTCCATGCACTCGCGCATGTACGGGTCCACGGAGAGCCACAGGTTCTCCACCACGGCCTGTCCCGCGGCCGGTGCGGCCAGGGGCAGTTCGGCCTCGGCGAAGTCCTCGGGCACGGGCATGCCCCGAGGCCGGCGGCGCTGCGTGATCACCCGCGTGGTGCGGACGGGCGCGTTCATGCCGCCGCCCGAACGGCCGGGGCGGTGCGCACGGAGACCGCGCGGGCGCACTCCTGGAGGAAACGGCGCAGTTCGCCCGCGTCGGCGTGGGAGGCCTCGATGAACACCGGCACCTCCCACTCCTGGTAGGTGATGTGGCGCGGGGTCTCCTGCTCCGGCGCGAGGACGTGCAGTCCGTCCACGCACGGATGGGTCCTGATCCACTCGGGTACGTCGATCGTCCGTACGCCGTCGGCGGCCAGGTGGTGGCCGGGGAAGGCGATCCAGCCGTGGTGGCGGCCGCTGGGCGGGCCGGCCTCCGGCCGCTCCAGGCCGAGCCGGACGGCGATCTCGTGCGAGGGAAGGTGTACGCCGGTGTGCAGCTCGTGGGTGGACACCACTGCCGCGCCCCCGACCCGGTTGGCCACCTCCAGGAAGACCAGCTCGCCGCCGGGGGTTTCGAAGAACTCCAGGTGGACGCAGCCCTCCTCGATGCCGAGGACCGCCACGACCCGCTCGGCCAGTTCCCGCTGGGCGGGCGTGCACGGCTCCTGGTGCGAGCCGAGCGGTGACCCCTGCGCGTACTCGACGGGCTTGTTGACGTACCGGCTGACCGCCAGATCGACCAGGCGGCCGCCCTCCACCAGCCCGTCGGCGTGCAGGATGTCGCCGTCGATGTGCTCCTCCAGCTGGAACTCATCGGCGTGGGGGAGCTGTTCGTAGGCGTCGAGCGCCTCGCGGGCCGTCGCGTGGATCGTGACGTCCTCGCTGGAGGCGCCCTGGCGCGGCTTGAGGACCGTACGGCCGGTCCACGGCAGCGTGCCGTCCGGCGCGGGCCCGGCGGTGAAGCGGGGGTGGCGCAGGTCGGAGCCGGCCAGCGCCTCCTTCATCCGCACCTTGTCCCGGACCCGCTCGACGGCGGCGAGGTCCGGACCCGCGATGCCGAGGTACTCGCGTACGTGGCAGGCCTCGATGATGCCGAACTCGGAGAGCGCGAGCACCTTCTCGTAGCCGTCGGCGGGCGAGGTGCGGGCGCGGATGCCCGCGACCAGGTCCTCGTCGGCGTCGAGGACGATCCGCCGGGCCGGCAGGGCCTCGGGGAGGTCGGCCATCCGGTGCGGGTGGCCGATGTACGTCACCTGGTGGCGGTCGTGGTCGATGCCGCGCTCGTAGCCGATCTTCCGGTACGGCACCTGGTGAATGACGAGGATCTTCATCCGAGATACTCCAAGGTCGTGATGCCCCAGCTGAAGCCCATGGCGCTGGTGGCGAGCATGATCAGGTCGCCGTGGCGCAACCGGTCCCCGCGTTCGAGGTCCTTCAGGGCGATGAGGGTGTCCGCTCCGCCCATGTGGGCCAGCCGGTCGTAGTTGAAGACGCTGCGTGCGGCCGGGATGCCCAGGGTGGCCAGCAGCCGCTGGTGCATGTCCCGGTCGCCGTGGTTGACGAGGAAGTGGGAGACGTCGTCCAGCGTGATGCCGAGCGCGGTCAGCGTTTCGTCCACCAGGGCGGTGAAGTGCCGTACGTAGGCGTCCGCGAGGCCCTTGCGGTGCTCGCCGCGCCGGATCAGAACGCGGCCTTCGGCAAGCTCGCCCGCGTAGTAGTCGGACCAGCCGCCGTCGGTGCGCATGGCGGAGTGCACGACACGGAAACGACTCGGACCGCCGCCCAGCAGCACCGCCGCAGCCGCATCACCGAAGTTGAACAGAGCCTTGGAATCCGGGTCACGGTAGTCAACCATCCGGCTCAGCCGGTCCCCGACGAGGACCAGCGCGTACGTGTTCTCCTCCAGGACCCCCGTGGTGGACAGGAGCCGGATGGCGGTCATTCCCGCGTTGCAGAAGTTCGCCACTTCGAAGCAGTGGGCGCCTTCGATGCCGAGGGCGTGGGCCACCTTCGCCGCGGGCGACCAGAAGGGGCGGTCCCACGCACCGGACCCGGCGTAGACGACCTGCCGGATCCGCTCCGGTGGCACGCCCGTCCGGTCCAGGACCTTCCGGGCGGCGGCCAGGGCGAGTTCCCAGGCCTGCTCCCCGTCCGCGAGCACCGGGAAGGTCTCGCAGTGCGTGATCCGGGCCAGGTCCGCGGCGGGGACGCCGGAGGAGGCGGACATGACGCGGACATCGGCCCTCGCGGACGGGAAGGACACGTCGAAGTCGGCTATGCCGCCCACTTCTCGCCCTCTTCGATGCTCACGCGGTGCACGGTCCGCGTGGCACCGGGCTCGACGGTGGTGGCCGCGTGGTAGGTCGTCGCCGTCTTCCACACCACCAGGTCGTTGGTCGTCCAGCGGTGGGTGTAGACGTGCTCGGGGTCCTGGATGAGCCGGTCGATGAGGGCGAAGAACTCGGCGTTCTCGTTGGCGTCGAAGCCGACGACGGAGTCCATGTACTCGGGGGCGCCGTAGAGGTAGGAGCGGCCGGTGACCGGGTCCTGCTTGACCAGCGGGTGCTCGGTCGGCGGGTACTCCGCCTCGACCAGCGCCTTGAGCTCGGCGATGGAGAGGCCGACGTGCTCCGGCGAGATCCGCTGCCGCTTGCTCACGGTGTGCAGGGCGGTGCGGCCGGCGATCTTCTCCTTCCACTCCTGGGGAAGGCGGTCGTAGACGTCGAGGGCGCTGGCGTACAGGGTGTGGCCGCTGGTGCCGGGCACGTCGACGCCGTGCAGCATCGTGTAGGGCGCCGGGTCCTTCATGTACGAGGAGTCCTGGTGCCAGAAGTTGCCGACGCGGGCGACGCCGACCGGGCGGTTCGCCTTCATGGCGTTGGAGGAGATCATGATCTCCGGGTGGTCGGGGTGGCGGTACTTCGCCATGAGGAACGGCACGGGCCGGCCGATCCGGGAGGCCAGCTCGATCTGCTGCTCCGGGGTGATGTCGAGACCACGGACGACCACCAGTTCGCGCCGGTGCACGATGTCGACGAGCCGGGCGAAGAGTTCGGGGTCCTGGAGGTCCTCGTAGCCGACGCCGGTCAGCTCCGAGCCGATGAACGGGGTGATTTCCTTGATCTGCATGAGCGGATCTCCTTGATGCGCTGAAGTGCGATGAAAAGGGGATGGCGGAGTTGTCGACTGCGCTATCGAAGGTCGTCGAGGCAGGCGCGCAGGGCGCGGACGAATCCCTCGATGTCCGCGCGGGTACGGAACGGCGCGACCGTGACCCGGAAGCGCTCGCCCCCCTTCGCCACGGACGGGAAGTTGATGGGCTGGACGTAGATGCCGTACTCGTCCAGGAGGCGGCGCGAGATCCTCTTGACCCGCTCACCGCCCGGGACCAGCACCGGGACCAGGTGGGTGGGGGCGTCGATGAAGTCGATGCGGGCCTCGCGCAGGAGGCTGCGCATCAGCGCCGCGTTCTCCCGCAGTTTCAGGCGGAGTTCGGCTCCCGCCGGGCCCTGGATGACGTCGAGGCTCCGCTGGGTGGCGTCCAGGCTCGAACGGGGAATCGTGGTCGTGAAGATGAAACCGGGCGCGTGTGATCGGACGTAGTCGAGGGCGGTGTCGGGGCCGGCGACGTAGCCGCCCGTCGTACCGATGGCTTTTCCGAAGACACCTTGGACGAATGTCGGTCGGTGTTCTCCGATCTCCTCACAGATCCCGGCCCCGGAAGGGCCGTTCACACCGATCGCGTGCGTTTCGTCGAGATAGGTCATGGCGTGGTGGCGCTCGGCCAGGTCGCAGATCTCGGCGATCGGCGCGATGTCGCCGTCCATCGAGTAGACGGATTCAAAGACGATCAACTTCGGCTGTTCCGCCGGGTACTGGCCCAGCATTTCGTCCAGCGCGTCGATATCGTTGTGCGGGAATATGTGCCTCCGGTTCTTGGAGGCGCGGATTCCCTCGATCAACGACCGGTGGTTGAGAGAGTCCGAGAAGACCACCATGTCCGGTACGGCCGCGAGCAGCGTGGTCAGGGTTTCGAAGTTGGCCACGTATCCGCTGGTGAATATCAGGGCGCGCGACTTTCCGTGCCAGGCCGCCAGTCGGGTCTCCAGCGCGACGTGCGCCTCGCTGGTGCCCGCGATGTTGCGGGAGCCGCCGTTGCCGGTGCCGTGCCGCAGGGTCGAGGCGACCTGAGCGTCCATGACCTGCGTGTTCTGACTCATACCCAGGTAGTCGTTGGTGCACCAGACCTGGACGCGCGCTCCCCGGTGCATCGCGTGACCGGGCTGCTCGGCCAGGTACGAGCAGGGGGTGAATTCTCGGTACAGACCCGAGCTCCTCAGGTCTTCCAAGCGCTCCTCCAGCCCGTCGAAGACGGACAGGGGCCGTGCGGATACGGGAAGGGCGGACATGTCTCTCCTGTAACTAGAAATTAATGATCCAGGGACGGGGCAGGGTGCAGGCCCGCCCGGTCAGCCCCACTGCGAGTCGCTCTTCAGGGCGACGGTGACGACGTCTTCCTGCGGTGCGGATTCGCCGCTCGCGACCACGCCGAGAGTCGCGAGAACCGTCACGGCGAGTGCACCGAAGAGCTGCTGGAAAGTCGTCTTGAACATTGGTTCCCCCTGATGAGTGCTGCACGGCCGGGTTTCTCCGGCCCGTGACAGGAATCATGTGCTGGCCTTCTCGCCGAAAACAGGGATATCCGGGAGCATGATCACGCAATGCAGAGACTTGAAGGATGGGCAAATGTGCGTGAAACCGGACAGAGGGGTACGTGTTCCATCTGTCGAGCTCTGTACTGAGGGGCTGGCCTCCTACGAGGCCGCCGTCCGCGGCGACCTCCCGGAGCAGGAGTGCCCGCAGTGCCTGCTCGACCTGGGCCTCCTGCAGGAACTGCCCGACGGCCGGCTGATGGCCCTGCCACCGGGCCTCGCGGCCAACGCCGTCATGCGCCCGCTGGAGACGGACATCGAGGAGAAGCAGCGCGCCCTGGCGGCGGCCCGGGTCGCCATGCACCAGGCGGAGGAGATCTACCGCGCACACACCGGCACCGGGACCGGCACCGGCATCCGTGCGATCAGCGGCGCGGACGCCATCAGCGCCACGCTGTCCTCCGTCGTGCAGTCCTGCAAGGAGGAACTGCTGACCGCCCAGCCCGGCGGCGGCCGACCGGCGGAGCTCCTGGAGAAGGCCCTCGCCAGCGACGTGGCGGCCCTGGAGCGCGGCATCCGCCAGCGCACCATCTACCAGCACACCGTCCGCTCCCACGGGCCGACGCTCGCCTACGTCGAGCAGATCTCGGTCGCGGGCGCCGAAGTCCGCACCCTGGACGAGGTGTTCGACCGGCTGATCGTGTGCGACCGGAAGATCGCCTTCGTCCCCGACCCGGGCGAGGAACGCCAGCAGCTCGCCCTGGTCATCGAGCACCCCGGGATGATCCGCTACCTCGTCGGCATCTTCGACAAGTCATGGGAACGTGCCGCCCCGCTGCGGCACACCCCGACGGAACACCGCCCGCCCCTGCTCACCGACGAGACCCGCCGGGCGGTCCTGCACCTGATGGTGAACGGCTACACCGACGAGACCATCGCCGGCCGCCTCGGCATGAGCGCCCGCACCGTGGCCACCCACGTCCGCAAGGCCTCCGAACAACTGGGCAGCCGCAGCCGCGCCCAGCTCGCGTACCTCATCGCGAGGAGCGGCATCCTGGACGAGGACCTGTACACCTCCGCCCCCGAGGCCCGCAGGGCCTGACCTGTCCGGCCGCGGCCGCCGGGGGCGGCGGGGCGGGGCGGGATGTGTTCCGCCGGGTGGGGTGCCGGTCGCCGTGTCGGCGCGGGGGCGGGCGGTGACGCCAGGAGGATGTTGGCCGACGTTTCCCGGGAGCTCCCGCGAGTACCGTGGGAGGGGCATCCGGGGCCGCACCGGCGGATGGGGATGACAGGCGTGTCGACATCGAGTCACGAAACCTTCGGCGCACCCTGCTGGGTCAGCCTCATGGCGCGCGATGTCGGCGCCGCACAGGCCTTCTACAGTGCGGTCCTCGGCTGGCGGTTCGGCAACGACCGGCTCGGGGAGGGCTTCGCCGTCGGCTTCAGCGACGGGATCCCCGTGGCCGGCCTCGGTTCCATGCCCGCCGGTGTCACGGTCCCGGTCGCCTGGACCCCGTACTTCGCCGTCGACGACGCCGACGTCACCGCGTCGCGCATCCTCGAACGCAGCGGGACCGTCGCCGTCGGCCCCCTCGCCTTCGGTACCGGGCGGGCGGCGCTCGCCTCCGACCTCGACGGCGCGGTCTTCGGGATCTGGCAGGGCGACGCCATCCCCGACTGGGGTATGGGCGGCGAGGCCGCGCCGGCCTGGCTCGAACTGCGCACCAGGAACGCCTTCGACGCCGCCATCTTCTACGGCGAGGTCCTGGAATGGGCCTGTGCCCACACCGGGTGCTGCGAGGTCGCCTACATGGAGGAGGACAACCGCATCCTGCTCCGCCACGCGGGCCGTACGGTGGCCCGCCTGCACGGCGGCACGCTCGCGCAGGCACCCGACCCGCACCTGCGGCCGCGCTGGCAGGTCCACTTCCGGGTTCCCGACCTGGAGACCGCGGTGAAGGCCGCGACCTCTCTGGGCGGCAGCACCGTCTCCGTGGCGGACTCCGGGCCCGGCTCCCACGAGGTCACCCTGCGGGACCCCGAGGGCGCGCTGTTCGGGATCGTGGGGCCGGACGACTCCGTCCCCTTCTGATCCCCGCTGCCGATCCCCGCTCCTGTCCCCCTCTGTCTTTCGGCAGAGGCACGGATCGGCCGCAAGGTCCATGCCGACGCGGATCCCGGCATCGATACTGGTCAGCGTGGTCCCCCTCAACCTTTCGCCCCGCGCCGCCCGCGTCCGCCCGGTCGCGGAGACGGCCGGCGCCGGCCTCGCCGGCCTGGGCGTGTACGGGGTCGTCGGCCACCTCGGGTTCCTGCCGTACCCGGCCCTCCAGCTCGCCGCCCTCGCCGCGGGTACGGGGATCTTCGCGCTGCGCCGCCGCCTGCCCGGGGCGGCGCTCCTGGTGCTCGCCGCGCTGACCGGCCTCGTACCGGCCGTCGGGCCCGTCACGGCGGCGGCCGCCTACTCCGTGGCCCGCCGGATGGCCCGACCGCGTCTGCGGGCCCGGCTGCTGGCCTGCGCCGGGCTCCTCCTCGTCGTCTGCGCGACCGCGGCCGGGCCGTGGCTCGGGCCCGGGTCGGCGGCGTACGGGCTGGCCCTCGGCCTGGCCCTCGCGCCGACCGCCGTGATCGTCCCCGGCCTGATCGGCACGGCGCAGGGGCAGCAGGGCCGCCTGCTGCGGGCGCTGCGCGAGCGCGGTGACGCTGCGGAGCGGGCCCGCCGGCTGGCCGACAGCGAGGCCCGGATCCACGAGCGGTCCCGCATCGCCGCCGAGATGCACGATCTGGTGGGCCACCGGCTCAGCCTGGTGTCGCTGCACGCCGGAGGCCTGGAGCTGGCCCTGGAGCGGGCCGCGCCGGAACTGCGCGAGGAGGCCGTCCTGGTCCGGCGCACCACCCGCGACGCCATGCGCGAGCTGCGCCAGGCCCTCGGCGTACTCGGGCCGCTCGGCCGCGACACCGGGCCCGACGCGCTCACCGACGCGACCGGCACGCGCGCCGACATCGAGGCGCTGGTCGCGCAGTCGCGCGACGGCGGGATCGCGGTGCGGCTCGACTGGACGGGACCGGACCTCGACGCCCGCCCCGCCCCGGTCCGCCGGGCGGTGCACCGCGTCGTACGGGAGGCGCTGACCAACGTGCACCGGTACGCGCCGGACGCGCACGTCGGCGTGACGGTCGTGCACGACGACGCGCGGGTACGGGTCACCGTGCGCAACGGGACGCGGCCCGGGCCGCCGGCCCCCGCGGACGAACCGGGCACCGGGCGCGGCCTGACCGGACTGCGCGAGCGGGTGGAACTGCTCGGCGGCACGTTCGAGGCGGCCGCGCTGCCGTCCGGCGGGTTCCGGGTGGACGCGGCCGTGCCGGCCCAGCCCGACGGCGACCCCGCCACCGGACGCACCCCCGCCGGGCCGGACACCCATCGGCCACCGTCCGGCGCAGACCCGTCCGGCACGCAGCCGTCCGGCACCTACCCGGCCGCGGCCGCGGGGCCCGACGGGCGCCGGACCGCCGAGGCCCTGACGCTCGGCTTCGGGCTGGCGGCGCTGTCCGCGCTCATGGTCGTCGGGATCGCCTTCGTGTACGCCGCCCAGCCGTCCGGCCGCTCGGGACCGGCCCCGCTGCCGCGCGTCGGCATGACGTACGGGGAAGTGGCGGCCCTAGGCGTACAGGACAACGGCGCGGTGCGGGCCGCCGCCACCGGCCACGAACCGCCGCGCCCGGCCGGTACGGCCGGCTGCGTCTACCCCTTCAACGGCGCCACCGAGCGGCGCCCCGGCGGCCTGCTCATCGCCCGCTACTGCTTCGACGCCGCCCAGCGGCTGATCGCCATCGACCGGTTCGACGTACCGTCGGTCCGGGACGCCACGCCCTGGGAGATCCCGTGACCGAGCCCTTCCTGCCCACTCCGCCCGCCCGGCCCATCCGTGTCCTGCTCGCCGACGACGAGACGATGATCCGGCACGGCGTCCGCCTGATCCTGCGTCACGCGGGCGACATCGACGTCGTCGCCGAGGCCGCCGACGGACGCCAGGCCGTCGAGCTGGCGGCCGCCCACCGGCCCGACGTGGCGCTGGTGGACATCCGGATGCCGGTGTGCGACGGCCTGGCCGCGATCGCACCGCTGCTCGCCCTCGATCCGGCGCCGCGCGTGGTGATGCTGACGACCTTCGGCGACGAGGACAACGTCCTGCGGGCCCTGCGCGAGGGCGCCGCGGGCTTCCTCCTGAAGGACGAGGGCCCGCAGGAGCTCATCGCCGCGGTGCGGGCGGCGGCCGCCGGCGACTCCGTGCTCTCCCCGGGCGTGACCGGGTCGGTGATCGCCCGGATGCTGCACGGCGGCGACCGGGACGGCTGCGACCCCGCGCTCACGGACGAGCGGATCGCGCGGCTCACCGTACGGGAGCGGGAGGTCCTCTCGATGCTGGGCGAGGGGTTGTCGAACCAGGACATCGCCGGGCGGCTCGGGATCGGGGTCGGCACGGTGAAGACGCACGTCGGCGCGATCCTGGAGAAGACCGGCTCGGCGAGCCGGGTACAGGCGGCCCTCCTCGCCCACCGGACGGGCCTGTCCTCCTGACACCGCGCCTCCCGGCGCCCCGCGCCCGCCCGGCTCTGCCCGAAGGCGGAGGCGGCGCCGCCGCGACTGTGTCCGAAGACAGAGGGGAAGGGCCCGCAACCCTCCCTCGGACAGAGCTCGACTCCAGCCTCCAGCAGGATGTTTGCGCAGGTCAGGGCGGTGAGCATGGATGCGTCCCCCGGTCCGCCCACCCCGTCGGGTGCGGACCGTCGCTCCTCGCACCCGAGGCGGAGTCCCCACATGTCGCAGTTCTCTCCTTCCCCCGAACCCGCCGCCCGCGCCACCGGTCTGACCAAGGTGTACGGGAAGGGGGACACCCGGGTGACCGCCCTGGACGCGGTGACGGTCGACTTCGCCCGTGGCCGGTTCACCGCCGTCATGGGCCCCTCCGGCTCCGGCAAGTCCACGCTGATGCACTGCCTGGCCGGGCTGGACACGGTGACCTCCGGTTCGGCGCGCATCGGCGGCACCGAGCTGTCCTCGCTGAGCGAGAAGCAGCTGACCACCCTGCGGCGGGACAAGGTGGGTTTCGTGTTCCAGGGCTTCAACCTGATGCCCACCCTGACCGCGCTGGAGAACATCACACTGCCGCTGCGGCTCGCCGGACGCCGGCCGGACGCCGCCTGGCTGGAGGCCGTCGTCGCCACCGTCGGGCTGGCGGGCCGCCTGGGCCACCGCCCGGCCGAGCTCTCCGGCGGGCAGCAGCAGCGGGTCGCGGTGGCGCGGGCGCTGATCTCCCGGCCCGAGATCGTCTTCGCCGACGAGCCGACCGGGAACCTCGACTCGCGCTCCGGCGCCGAGATCCTCGGCTTCCTGCGGGACTGCGTACGGGAGTTGGGACAGACGGTGGTGATGGTCACCCATGACCCGGCGGCCGCGTCGTACGCGGACCGGGTCCTGTTCCTCGCCGACGGCCACGTCGTCGACGAGCTGCACGAGCCGACCTCCGCGGCCGTACTCGACCGGATGCTCGGGTTCGAGAGCGGGGGCGGGGCCAAGGGCGGGGGCGGGGGCGGGGGCGGGGCCGGGGGCGGGGCCGGGGGCGGGGCCGGGGGCGAGGGTCACCGAGAAGGCGCGGCCCCCGGTGCGGGCCCAGGTGCCGGACGCCCCACCCGCTGACGCCTCCCTACCGCCCCCCGCCTCCCCGCACCCGCACCCGCACCCGAAAGCTCCCCATGCTGCGAACAGCCCTGCGCAACGTCCTCGCGCACAAGGCCCGTCTGGCCATGACCGTCCTGGCGGTCTGCCTCGGTGTCGCCTTCGTCTCCGGCACCCTCGTCTTCGCCGACTCCTCCGCGGCCGCCTACCGTGCCGCCGCCTCGAAGAACTTCGCCGGCATCGCGGTCACCGTGACCCCGAAGGACTCCCCGGACGCGCCCCCCGGAGAAGACCGCACGAGCGTCCTGGACGACGCGCTCGTACGGAAGCTGGCCGGCGTGCCCGGTGTCGCCGCCGTACGGCCCACCGCCGACGGCTCGGCCACCCTGTCCGCCGCGGACGGCACCCCGCTCCGGGCCGGCAAGGCCTGGGCGAACCTCGGCGCGGCCCACGTACCCGGCGCGAACGGCGAGGACGGGCGGTATCCGCTGGTCGAGGGCCGTGCCCCGCGCAGCGGCGAGGAGATCGCCGTGGACGGCGGCACCGCCGCCGCCGGCCGGTTCCGCCTCGGCGACACGATCACGCTGGCGACCGACGGCCCGGTCATGGCCAAGCGGCTCGTGGGCATCGTCGCCACGAAGGACACCCGGGTGACCGCGGGCGGCACCCTCGCCCTGTTCGACAGGACCACCGCCCAGCAGTTGTTCGCCTCCCCCGGCCGGTACACCGGGATCGACCTGACCGCCACGCCCGGCACCGGCCAGGCCGAACTCTCCCGCCGGGTCGCCCCCGTGCTCCCGGCCGGCCGGGCCGAGGCCACCACCGGAGCCGCCCAGGCGGCGCAACAGGCCGCCCACGTCGACACCCTGACCCGGGGTCACGCCAAGCTGCCGCTGGTCTTCGCCGGGGTCTCGCTGTTCATCGGCTCCTTCCTCATCGTCAACACCTTCACGATGCTGGTGACGCGGCGCACCCGCGAGATCGCACTGCTCCGGGCCATCGGCGCCTCGCGCCGCCAGGTGGCCGGCTCCGTGCTCGCCGAGGCCGCCCTCCTCGGGCTCGTCTCCTCCGCCGCCGGCTTCCTCCTCGGGATCGGGGTCGCCGCCGTACTGCCCGGCCTGCTCGGCACCGGGCAGGACACCCTGCCCGACGGGCCGCTGGTGATCGGCCCGCGGCCGGTCGTGGCCGCGCTCGGCGTCGGCGTGGGGGTCACGGTGCTCGCCGCGTGGCTGCCGTCCCGCAGGGCGGCGAGGGTCGCACCCGTCGAGGCGATGCGCTCGGCGCAGCAGCCTCCCTCCGCCACGCGTACGCGGATCCGCGCCGCCGGGGGGCTGGTCCTGCTCGTCCTCGGCGCGGGGCTGCTGGTGTCGCTGAGCGGGGTGAAGGACGCCTCGGTGCAGAACCTCCAGGACGCGATGCTCGCCTGCGGTGTCCTCGTCGTCGCCCTGATCGTGCTCGCGCCGCTGCTCGCCGCACCGGTGATCCGGCTGGCGGGGCGGCTGACCGGCCGGTTCGGCGCCGTCGGCCACCTCGCCCGGGAGAACGCGCTGCGCGACCCGCGGCGCACCGCGGCCACCGCGTCCACCCTGATGATCAGCACGGCGCTGGTGGCCGGGCTCGCCGTCGTCGGGCACTCCACCGCGCAGGCGTTGGACCGGCAGGCCGCGGCGGGACTCGGCGCCGACTACGTGATCGGCACCCGCACCCCCACCCAGGGCATCGACCCGGCCGCCGTCCAGCGGGTGGCCGCCGCCGCCGGGGTGCGGACCGCGGCCGCCGTCGCGGACGTGTCGCTGTTCGTCGGCGGCGGGGTCCGGCAGATCGCCGGCGTGGAGCCGGCCGCCGTGGACGCGGTCATGCGGCTGGACTTCGTCGACGGCTCCGCCAAGGAGCTCGGGCCGGGCCGGATCGCCGTCTCCGCCACCCTCGCCCGCGAGCAGGGGCTCGCCGTCGGCGACCGGCTCGACGCGGGCATCGGGCGCGGCCGGGACCTGAGCCCGTACACGGTCGTCGGCGTCTACCGGGACAACCCCGTGGCCGGCGACGCGCTCGGCGACCTCGGCGAGGTGCGCAGCAGCGGCTTCCTGCCCGGCTCCGTCCAGCGGATCCTCGTCACCACGGACGACGGCGCCGCCTCCGGCGCCGTCGGGAAGCGGCTGCGCACCGCGGTGGGCGACAACCCGCTGCTGAAGGTCCAGGACCGGGCGGCCCTCGTCCACGAGGCCGCGGGCAGTGTCGGCGATCTGCTGACCCTGATGTACGGGCTGCTCGCCATCGGCGTCGTGATCAGCGCGCTCGGGATCGTGAACACCCTGGCCATGTCGGTATCGGAGCGGACCCGGGAGATCGGCGTGCTGCGCGCCATCGGCATGGACCGGGCCGGCGTCCGGAGGATGGTTCGGCTGGAGGCCGTGATCGTCGCCGCGTTCGGCACGCTGCTGGGGCTGGCCGGCGGCGTGTTCAGCGCCTGGGCGGTCGGCTCGCTGGCGAACGGCGCGGTGGCCCAGTACGCGTTCGTGCTCCCGTGGGGGACCCTGCTGCTGGTGTGCCTGCTGTCCCTGGCCGTCGGGGCGGCCGCGGCGGTCGTCCCCGCCCGCCGGGCAGCGGCACTGAGCCCGCTGCGCGCGGTCGCCGAGGGCTAGGCCGGGTTCCGGGCGGTGTCACCTGGAGGGCCCAGCTGAACAGGCGGGTCCCGTGACCGTCTGGGTCCAATGGCAGGGCGCGGCCTCCGCCGCGCCCCGCCGTTGCCCAGTCGTCCCCGGGAGTGCCATGAGTGAGCCGTCCCCGTCACCCGGCGACCCGCCCGGCGCGGCGCCGCCCTCCCGACCGACCGCCGCCGCGGGCGGCGGATCCCGTGGGGGGCGGATCGCGAAGAGCACCCTCTCGGCGGTACTGATCACGCTGACGTGCATCTTCGTACCGGTCTCCCTGCTCACGGTGTGGGTGCACGACATCGTGCTGGACACCGACCGGTACGTCTCCACGGTCAAGCCGCTCGCCTCGAACCCGGCGATCGAGCAGGCGGCCGTCCACCGCATCACGGCGGCGGCCGACGTCAAGGTGGACGGCTCCCAGGTCACGGCCGACCTGGCGAAGTGGCTGGAGTCCCAGGGACTGCCGCCGCGCGTGGGCGCGGCGGTCAAGGCGCTGGGCCCGCAGCTGGACTCGGCCGCCGACCAGGTCGTCTCCAAGGTGGCGACCCGGTTCGTGGAGAGCGACCGGTTCGAGAACGTGTGGACCGTCGCCAACCGCGCCGCCCACAACGCCGTGGTGCACGCGCTCACCGGCAAGGGCCGCGGTGCGGTCGGCGTCGACGGCGGCACCGTCACCCTCGACGTCGGCGAGGCCGTCGACAAGGTCAAGGAAGAGCTCGTGGCCGCCGGGGTCTCCCCGGCGGAGAAGATCCCCGAGGTCAACAAGCAGATGGTGCTCTTCCACAACGACAAGCTGGGGCAGATCAGGGGCGCGGTGCACCTGCTCGACGTCCTCGGCAACTGGCTGCCCGTCATCACGGTCCTCCTCGGCGCGGCCGGCGTGCTGCTCGCCCGGCGCCGGCGCCGGGCCCTGGTGACCACCGCGCTGTGCGCCGCGTTCGCCTGCCTGCTGGTCGCCATCGCCCTGGTGGTGGGCCGCCGTTACTACCTCGACAACCTTCCCGAGGAGGTCCAGTCCCCGGAGGCGGCGGCGGCCGTCTTCGACACGCTGGTGCGCTTCCTGCGGGTCAGTCTGCGGACCGCGATCGTCCTCGGGATCGTCGTGGCGCTCGGCGCCTACCTGTCCGGCGCCGGCCGTCTGGCGCGCGGCGTGCGCGGCAGGGCCGACCGTACGGCCGACTCCGCGGCGCTCTGGGGCGCCGGACACGGGGTGCACACCGGCGGCGCCGGCCGATGGGTGGAGGCCCACCGCCACGCGCTCACCGTCGGCGCGCTCCTCGTCATCGCGCTCGTGTTCGCGCTGTGGAACCACCCGACCGTGCTGACGGTGCTGTTGCTGGTGCTGATCCTGCTCGTGGTGCTCGCCGTACTGGCCCTGCTTGCGGCCGGCGGCCGCGTCGCCGACGGAGCGGGCGACCGGCCGGAGCGCGAATGAGCCCGGCGGGCCCCGCCCCAGGCGGGGGCGGGGCCGCCGGACCGGTGCCGCTCAGGCCAGGATCCTGGCCTTGGCCCGCTCGAACTCCTCCTGGCTGATGTCGCCCTTGTCCTTGAGCGCGGAGAGTTTGCCCAGCTCGTCCGCGCTGCCGCCGCCACCGCTGCCGGCCGTCTGCTGGACGTACGAGCGGAACGCCGCCTCGTTCTCCCTGATCTGCTTCGCATCGCGCTCGTGCATGCTGCGGCCGCGCGCGATGACGTAGATGAACACTCCGATGAAGGGGATCAGCAGCACGAGAATGAGCCATCCCGCCTTGCCCCAGCCGTGCAGGCTGTGGTCACGGAAGATGTCCGTGATGACTTTGAAGAGCAGGAAGAACCACATCATCCAGAGGAAGAACCACAGCATCGTCCAGAAGAGGTTGAGAAGTGGATAGTCGTCCATGCCCGACTCCGATCATGCACGTGGTACTTCATTGATACAGGCGGGTCCGTTACTCCGCATGCCGAGCGAATGGGGGATCTTTTGCACCTGTCCGCGGCACGGCGCGACCATGGACGCATGAGCATTCCCTTCCCGGTTCCCGAGGAAGGGTCGATCCACCGACGGGAAAAAGCCGATGGTGCTTGACCTGCTCGTCATCGGGCTGATCATCACGCTCTATCCGCTGCCCGTCATGGCGTTCGTGCTGGTGGTGTCCGCGCCCCGCGGCCTGTGGAAGGGACTGGCCTTCATCCTGGCCTGGTTCGGCTGCCTCGTCGCCGTGATCGCCATCGTGATGTTCCTGACCGGTGGGGAGCCCCCGCCGCCCCGCTCTCCCCCGGCCACCGCCGGGCTGGTGATCCGTCTGGCCCTGGGCATCGGGCTGGTCGCCTACGCCGAGTACCGGCGCCGGCGGGCTCCCGGGACGGCCGCTCCCTCGGGGGACTCGCACGCCCTCACGTCCCGCATGGACCAGGCATCCGCATGGTCGGCGGCCGGACTCGCGGTGCTCCTGCAGCCGTGGGGCATGGTCGGCGCGGCCGCCGCCACCGTCGTGGAGGCGGACCTCTCCCAGAGCAGCACGTTCCTGGCCCTGTTCGGCTTCTGCCTGCTCGCCTCCTCCACCCTGCTGGCGATGGAGCTGTACATGGTGTTCGCACCCGAGCGGGCCGCGCTCGTACTGACGGGCCTGCGGTCCTGGCTGTCGGACCACAAGGACCCGGCCATCGTCTTCGCCTGCCTCACCCTCGGCCTGTGGCTGGTCGGCAGGAGCCTCTACGACCTCACGAGCTGAGCCCCCGCGGCCACCGGGGCTCCGGTCGCCGGATGGGTTCCGGGGCGTTCTCCTGAAGGCATGGAACGCAACGCAGCCCGCCGCCGCCGAAGCGCCGTCCTGGGCTCCGCCCTGCGCTCGACGGCCTCGGTGGTCCTGCTGACGGCGCTGTACTACGCGGCGCCCCTGGACGGCGGGTTCGGTGTCCGGACCGTCGTGACGCTCGCGCTCGGGCTCGTCGCCTTCGGCCTGCTGACGGCCTGGCAGACCGCCGCCATCACCCATGCGGAGTATCCGCGGCTGCGCGCCCTCGAAGCCCTGGCCACCGCCGTGCCGTTGTTCCTGGTGATCTTCTCGGCCACGTACTTCCTGCTCGCCGAAAGCGTGCCGGCGTCCTTCTCGGAGCCGCTGAACCGCACGGACGCCATGTACTTCACCGTCACGGTGTTCGCGACCGTGGGCTTCGGCGACATCACCCCCACCACCGGGACCGGGCGCGTGCTGACCACCGTGCAGATGATCGCCGACCTGATCGTGGTCGGCGTGATGGCCAAGGCCCTCTTCGGCGCGGTCAGGGTCGGGATGCGCAGGCGGGAACATCCGCCGCTGTTCCCGGGCGACGACGAGACCTGAACCGGCAGGCAGACGAAGACCCCGCCCGGGAGCCGGACGGGGTCTTCTGCGCGGAGGGAGGGGGCGGTCACCCGGTCGTCAGCACTTGAGACCGGAGGCGGCGGCCGTCGTCGCCTGGTCCAGCGACTGGATCTGGGGCTGCAGCTGGGTAAGTGCGTCCTTGCCGGTCGTGTCGCCCGGCAGGTCCTCGTAGCCCTTCTTCAGGTTCTCGGCGGCGGACTGGACCGCCTCGCGCTCCGCGTCCTTGAGCTTGCTCGCGTTCTCCTTCACGTCCTCCCAGTCATCCTGGACGGCGTCGACGGCGTCCTTGATCTGGTCCTTGGTCGCGACGGCGGGGTTCAGTGCCTTCAGCTTGGCGTTGTCGGCCTTGAGGGCGTTCAGGTCGGTGCACAGGTCGGCCGCGGCCTCGGTGGCCTCCTCGGCGGGGGAACTGTCGTCGGAACACGCGCTGAGGCCGAACACCGCGCTCAGGCAGAGCACACCGACCACCGGGAAACGCTTCATGGGGGGCCTTCCTCGATCAGGGCAAACCTGGCGTACGGGACCTTCCGGTACTACGACCAACTATGCACAACCGGTCACGGTCCGCATCCGCACCGTCTCAGGCGGCGGGCTGGATGTTCTGGTTCAGGTGGAAGAGGTTCCCCGGGTCGTACGTCCGCTTCACCTCGGCCAGACGGTCGTAGTTCCCCTTGTAGTTGGCCCTGATCCGGCTCTGGTCGTCCTCGGCCATGAAGTTGATGTAGCCGCCCTCCTCCGAGTGCGGGGCGGTGGCCTCGTAGTAGTCGCGGACCCAGGCGATGTTCGCGTCGTTGTCCGCGGGGTCCGGCCACATCCCGGCGATGACGGTGGCGAAGTTGGCATCGCGGTAGGCGAATGCCGTCTCCTGCGCTCCGACGCGATGGCAGGCGCCGTTGACCGGATAGATGTGGACCGTCGAGTTCACGGCCGGCAGCTTCGGGCCGTGCACCAGGTGCGCCTCGATCGCGGCGTCGGTCAGCTCGGTCACGAAGTTGGCCTTCCAGTAGTGCTGCAGGCCGGGCGGCACGAGCGCGTCGAAGGCGCTGTTGAGCGCCGGGTACGGCATGGGGCCGACGTGCTCCGCCACCACCGGGGCGAAGTCGTGGAAGGCCCGGAGGGCCCGCTCCCCCTCGTCGAGCGGCCCCGCCCAGCACGCCACGATCAGGGCGAAGGGATCGCCGTGCCGGTCCGCCGGGATGAACGGCAGCGGCGGGGCGAGCTGGAAGGCCGGGAAGCCGCCGAGCTGCTCCGGGGCGTCGGCGATGTACTCGGCGAAGGACCGCAGCACGGTCGCGGCGTCGTCCAGCTCGAAGAGCATCGGTCCGCCGTAGATGTCCTTGACCGGGCTGAGCCGGTACTCGAACGAGGTCACCGCGCCGAAGTTCCCGCTGCCGCCGCGCAGCGCCCAGAAGAGGTCGGGATTCTCCTCCTCGCTCGCCACGACGATCCGGCCGTCCGCCGTCACCACATCGGCCGAGATCAGGTTGTCGCAGCTCAGACCCAGGCCGCGGCACAGGTAGCCGATGCCGCCGCCGAGGGTGAGCCCGCCGATGCCGGTGGTGGAGATGATCCCGCCGGTGGTGGCCAGCCCGTAGGCGTAGGTCGCCGCGTTGAAGTCGCCCCAGGTCGCGCCGCCCTCCGCGCGCGCCGTGCGGCGCGCGGCGTCGACGCGGACCCCGCGCATCCCGGACAGGTCTGCGACCACGCCGTCGTCGCAGGTGCCGAAGCCGGGCACGCTGTGGCCGCCGCCGCGGACGGCGAGGTCCAGCCCGTTCTCCCGCGCGAAGTCGACCGCCGCCATGACGTCGCCGGCGTTGGCACACCGCACGACGGCGGCCGGCCTCCGGTCGATCATGGCGTTGTTGACCGCGCGCGCCTCCTCGTAGGCGTCGTCGTCGGGGGTGACGACCGCCCCGCGTACGCGTTCTCGCAGCTGGTCGATCGAGAGCTTGCCCATGACCATCGCTCCTCGTCCTCGTACCTCGCTCTCACGCCGCGCCGAGACGCGTGCGCAGGGTGCTGCCGCTACGGCTCCAGATGGCTGAAGCCCACCTCGAAGTGCTGGACCCCGACCACCTCCTGGCCCTCCCGCCGGGCGGTCTCCTCGCGGATCCGGTTGGCGAGTTCCTCGCTGTCCCGCATGCTCCGCTCGTCCTCCCACAGGGTCAGCGACTTGGCCTCCCCGGTGGCCCGGTCGACCAGGTAGTAGACGCCCCGGAAGCCGGGTGCGTCCTGCACCTGCCGGACGATCTCCTCCGAATGCGCCACCAGGTCCCCCTCCGCGGGGACGGGTGATCCCTGGTAGGTGCTGAGCCTCGCGAACATCTGCGGCAGTCCTTCCTGGCCCGGCCGCCGTCGGGGGGACAGGCAGCTCCACGACCAGCGTGCTCCGGCAGACCGCGCCCCGCATGCCGGAGCGGCGCGACAATGGTGGCGAGGACGCGTCTGCCGGTGGCCTTGCGGAGAGGCGGGACGACGAGGTGACGTACATAGCTGTGACCGCCCTGAGCCATGTCGGGCTGGTCCGCGAGCACAACGAGGACAGCCTCGTCATCGGGCCGTGGACCCTGTGCGGGACCGTGACCCAGAACCCCCAGACACTGGTGTTCCCCTTCGGCAGACCGCTCGTCGTCGCGGTCGCCGACGGGCTCGGCGGGCAGCCGGCCGGGGAGGTGGCCAGCGAGCTCGTGGTACGCCAGCTCTCCTCGCTCGGCCCCTCCCTGGACTGCACGGAAGCCGTCGGCGACGCGCTGCAGCTCTGCAACGACGCGGTGTACTCGGCCGCCGACGGCAGGCCGGACCTGACCGCCATGGGGACCACGGTCGCCGGCGCCCTCGTACTGGCCGAGTCGCTGCTGGCCTTCAACGTCGGCGACAGCAAGGTGTTCCACGCGGCGCGCGACGGCCTGCACCAGGTGAGCGTGGACGACAGCCCGCCCCCGGTGCCCGGGCACCGCACCACGTCCGCCGTCACGCAGGTGCTCGGCGGCAGCCGCGCCCACAGTGCGATCACCCCGCACATCGAGACCTTCCCCCTGGCGGAGGGCGACCGCTACCTGGTGTGCAGCGACGGGCTGACCGACCCGGTGCCGGACGACACGATCGAGGAACTGCTGCGGGTGCACGACGACGGCAGGGCGGCCTTCGAGCTGTGGAAGGCCGCGATCGACGCGGGAGGACCCGACAACATCACCCTCGCCCTGCTACGCATCGGCGCCTGACCATATGACCGCATGACCGTACTACCGTTCATGGGATTTCAGGACCGGATATCGGATGACACGACGCCGGAATTTTATCGGGCCGGAAAGGCCTTCCCGGTTCGCCGGTTATCACTGTGCTACGGTGACGCCAGTTGCGGTTGTGGTCCCCAAAAAGCTTACAAGTGCTCTCACCCGATTTTCCGGTGGGCGCACTTTTCATTTCCGGTTCGATTTCCGGTCGGGGCAAACATCTCGGCGACGCCGGGTCCGCACAGTGCGGCCCGGGCACTGCCCCAAAGGAGAACGCGCATGGCATCCGGCACCGTGAAGTGGTTCAACGCGGAAAAGGGTTTCGGTTTCATCGAGCAGGAGGGTGGCGGCGCGGACGTCTTCGCCCACTACTCGAACATCGCCACTTCCGGCTTCCGTGAGCTCCAGGAAGGCCAGAAGGTCACCTTCGACGTCACGCAGGGCCAGAAGGGCCCGCAGGCCGAGAACATCGTTCCCGCCTGAGACTGACGTCGGCGCCGGCCTCTACGCCGGCGCCCGCGTCGACGCGAAAGCGAACGGGCCCGCGGCCCGCACCTCTGCGTGCGGGCCGCGGGCCCGCTTGCTAGAGTCCCTGCCCATGTCGATCCCTGACGACCTGCTCCGTGACATCGCCGCCATGGTCGAGTCGGAGCAGACCAATCAGATGTCCCTGACGGTCGTCGTGAACGGCGCCGTCATCACCGGCCGCCTCGCCCCCGAACGCGTCTGGCGCCAGCGGGTGGCGGAGGTCCTGCGGGACTCCGACCAGCTGGGCCCGTTCGCCGAGGTGTTCAGCTCCGCCGGAACCACCGCCGGACATCCCGCCGACCCGCCCTCGCACCTGCACTTCCACGTGGCGCGCATCCTCCAGGGTCCGGTGGGCATCCCCGAGACCGGCGGGATGTACCGGATCGCCCTGGGCGACGTCAGCGCCTGGACCGTCGGGGACTTCAGCTACTCCGACAAATAGCCGCCGCCCCGTCCACCGCCCGCATCGCACAATGTCCGCATGCGGATCTCGATGCTGGGGGCCCTGGACGTACGGGGCGAGGACGGAAGCGGCGTCGGAGTCGGGGGAACACGACTGCGGGCACTGCTGATTCTGCTGGCGCTCGAACCGGGGCGCGTGGTCGCCTCCGATCTGCTGGTCGACGGGATCTGGGCGGAGGAACCGCCGGCGGGCGCCGCGAACGCCCTGCAGGCGCTGGTGTCCCGGCTGCGCCGGGCCCTGCCCGGTGCCGTCGTCGAGTCCCATCCGGCCGGGTACCGCCTCGCCGTCGAGCCCGACGCGGTGGACGTCGTCCGCTTCGAGCGGCTCGCCTCCGAGGGCCGCGCGGCGCTGGCCCGGGACCCGGAGGCCGCCGCCCGGGTGCTGCGCGAGGCCCTGGAGCTGTGGCGCGGCCCCGCCCTGCTCGACGTCGCGGGCTCCGACTTCTTCCGGGCGCCGGTGGCCCGGCTGTCGGAACTGCGGGCGGCGGTCCTGGAGGACCGCATCGAGGCGGACCTGCGCGTGGGGCGCGGCCGGGAGCTGACCGCCGAGCTGACCGCCCTCGTCGCCGAACACCCCTTGCGCGAACGGCTCGTCGGCGCCCTGATGCGGGCGCTCGTCGCGGCCGGGCGGCCCGCCGAGGCGCTCACCGCGTACGCGGCCGCACGCGAGGCCCTCGCCGAGGAGCTCGGCGCCGATCCCTCGCCGGAGCTGTCCGCCCTGCACACGGCCGTCCTGCGCGGAGAGGTCCCCGCGGACGCCGCACCGGCGCCGGCAGCCGCAGCCGAATCCCCTTCGCCGGCGGTGCAGTCGGCGCAGGCGGCACCGGTCCCCCTCACCAATCTGCGCTCCGGACTGGCCAGTTTCGTCGGCCGCGACGACGACCTCGCCCACGTCGCTTCCCTCATAGGCGCGTTCCGGCTCACGACGCTCACCGGCCCGGGCGGCGCCGGCAAGACCCGGCTGGCCGTGCAGAGCGCCCGCCCGCTCCTGGACCGGTTTCCCGACGGCGTCTGGCTGGTCGAGCTCGCGCCGCTGGGCGCGGAGGCCGACGTGGCGCCGGCCGTCCTGAACGCGCTCGCCCTGCGCGAGCACGGGGCGGCGGCGGGCGACCCGCTGGACCGGCTCGCCGCCGCGCTGCGCACCCGTACGGCCCTGCTCGTGCTGGACAACTGCGAGCACCTGATCGAGGCCGCCGCGTCCCTGGCCGACCGGCTGCTCGGCGAGTGCCCCGGACTGCGGATCCTCGCCACCAGCCGGGAGCCGCTCGGCCTGACCGGCGAGGCGCTGTGGCCGGTCCACCCGCTCGCCCTGCCGCCCCGCGACGCCGACGCGGCGCAGGCCATGTCCTACGCCGCGGTCCGGCTGCTGAACGACCGAGCGGCCGCGGCGCGTTCTGGCTTCGCCGTCACCGAGGAGACGGCCGCGGCGGTCACCCGGATCTGCCGGGCCCTGGACGGGATGCCGCTGGCCATCGAGCTGGCCGCGGCCCGGCTGCGCACGATGAGCGCCGAGCAGCTCGCGGCCCGGCTCGACGACCGGTTCCGGCTGCTGACGAGCGGCGCCCGGTCGGCTCCGCGCCAGCACCGCACGCTGCGGGCGGTGGTCGACTGGAGCTGGGAGCTGCTGACCGGGCCGGAGCGGGCGCTGCTGCGGCGGCTCGCCGCCTTCCCCGGCGGCGCCACCGTGGAGGCGGCCGAGGGGGTGTGCGCGGGCGGCCCCGTCGAGGCGTACGACGTGCTCGACCTCGTCACGTCGCTGGCCGACAAGTCCCTGCTGGTGACCGACGGCGACGGGCGCTACCGGATGCTGGAGACGATCCGGGCGTACGGCCTGGACAAGCTCGCGGAGGCCGGCGAGGAAGAGGTCGTCCGCCGCGCGCACGCCGCGTACTTCACCGAACTGGCCCTGGCCGCGGACCCGTACCTGCGCCGGTCCGAGCAGCTGCAATGGCTCGCGCGGCTCACCGCGGAGCACGACAACCTGTCCGCGGCGCTGCGCGGCGCCATCGCGGCGGGCGAGGCGCGGGCCGCCGTACGGCTGGTGGCGGCGGCCGGGTGGTACTGGTGGCTGAGCGGGCACAAGGCGGACGGCGCCCAGCTGGCGGCGCAGGCGCTGGCACTGCCGGACCGGACGGGGGACGGCCCCGACCCCGCGGACCCCGGCCGCGTCGGCTCCGACACTGCCGACCCCGAGGGCGCGGAGGGCCGGTACGAGGAGTCCCGCGCCGTCGCGTGCGCGCTGGCCGTGCTCTTCGCGACGGCCGGACTGGGCGACGACCGGCAGACCGCCGAGCTGCTGCGCGAGGGGGTGCTGCTCGCCGGGCGGACGGGGAGCCGGCATCCGCTGGTCCGCTTCCTGGACCCGCTGGACCGGATCCTGCGCAGTGCCGCCGCGGGCGAGGCCCCGCCGGCGGACGCGTGGGAGGGCGCCCAGGCCGACGAGGACCCCTGGGTACGGGCACAGGGCCTGCTGGAGGGGGCCAAGACCCTGCTCGGGACCGGCGGCCGCCCCGAGCGGGCGGAAGCCGCGATCGCGGCCGCCCTGGCGGGCTTCCGCGGGCTCGGGGAACGCTGGGGGACCTCCTTCGCGCTGACACTGCTGGCCGACCTGGTGGCCCGGCGCGGCGACCACGCCGCGGCGATCGGCCACTACGAGGAGGCCGTCGCGGTCCTCGGCGAGCTCGGGGTCGTCGAGGACCGGCTGTACGCCTGGGTGCGGCAGGCCCAGCTGCGCCTGCTGGCCGGGGACCCGGCGGGCGGCGCCGCGACGATGGCGCGGGCGCAGCGGGCCGCGGCGGCGGCCGGCTGGCCGGAGGCGCTGGCCATGGTGGCGCACGGCAGGGCCGACCTGGCGCGCTGGAACGGCGAGCCGGACCTGGCCCGGGCGGAACTGGCACGGGCCCGGGAGGCGATCCGCGAGGTCGCCGTGCACCCGGTCTTCCGGGCGGTGGTCCTCGACTCGCTCGGGTACCTGGACGCGGCAGAGGGCGGGCCGGCGGCCGCGCGTGCACACCGGGCCGAGGCGCTCGACCTGGCGCTGGCCGCCGGGCACGCGCCCACCCTCGCCCAGGTGCTGGTCGGCGTCGCGGACCAGGCGCTGCGGCTGGACCGGCCCCGGAAGGCGGCGCGGCTGCTGGCGGCGGCCCTGGCCGTGCGGGGCGGCCCCGACCACTCCCGGGCGGACGCCGCCCGGGTGGAGGGCGCGGCGCGCGCCGCCCTCGGCGACGCATACGCGGAGCACGAGGAGCACCCGGGGCACGGGGACCCCTCCGGGTCAGCCCCGGAGGCCGTCCGGGAGCTCGCGCGAGGCGTCCTGGTCGCCTGATCCCCCGGCCGCGGGCTCCGGTTCCGGCACATGGGCGCGGGGCCCGAGCCTGCCGCGGGAGGCGCGGGGCGGCCCACACCGTGTCCACATCCTGGACGACTACTCTCGTTTCATGAACGCAGAAGCCGACGCCCTCACGACCGTGAAAGACGCTGACCGGAAGCACGTCTTCCACTCCTGGTCGGCGCAGGAGCTCATCGACCCGCTCGCCGTCGCCGGCGCCGAGGGGTCGTACTTCTGGGACTACCAGGGCAACCGCTACCTCGACTTCTCGAGCGCCCTGGTCTACACGAACATCGGCTACCAGCACCCCAAGGTCACCGCGGCCGTCCAGGAGCAGGCGGCCAAGCTCTGCACCGTCGCGCCCGGCTTCGCCGTCGACGTGCGCTCCGAGGCGGCCCGGCTGATCGCCGAGCGCACCCCGGGCGACCTAGACAAGATCTTCTTCACCAACGCCGGGGCCGAGGCCGTGGAGAACGCCGTCCGCATGGCCCGGCTGCACACCGGGCGGCCGAAGGTGCTGTCCGCGTACCGCTCGTACCACGGCGCCACCTCCACCGCGATCAACCTGACCGGTGACGCCCGCCGCTTCGGCAACGACTCCGCGACCGCCGGCGTCGTGCACTTCTGGGGGCCCTTCGCCTACCGCTCGCCCTTCTACTCGACGACGGAGGCCGAGGAGTGCGAGCGGGCCCTGCGCCACCTGGAGGACACCATCGTCTTCGAGGGCCCGCAGTCCATCGCCGCGATCATCCTGGAGACCGTCGGCGGCGCCCCCGGCGTGCTCGTGCACCCCGACGGCTACCTGCCCGGGGTGCGGGCGCTCTGCGACCGCTACGGCATCGTCTTCATCCTCGACGAGATCATGGTCGGCTTCGGGCGCACCGGCAGGTGGTTCGCCTCCGAGCACTGGGACGTCACCCCCGACCTGATCTGCTTCGCCAAGGGCGTGACCAGCGGCTACGTACCGCTGGGCGGGGTAGCCATCTCGGCGGCCATCGCCGAGACCTTCGCCCGTCGGCCCTACCCGGGCGGGCTGACGTACTCCGGGCACGTGCTCGCCTGCGCGGCCGCCGTCGCCACGATCGGGGTGATGGAGGAGGAGGGCGTCGTCGAGCAGTCCGCGCGCACCGGCTCCGAACTCCTCGGCCCCGGCCTGCGCGCGCTCGCCGAGCGCCACCCCTCGGTCGGCGAGGTACGCGGCCTCGGCACGTTCTGGGCCCTCGAACTCGTCCGCAGCAAGGAGACGCGCGAGCCGCTGGTCCCGTACAACGCGGCCGGGGCGGACAACGCGCCGATGGCGGAGTTCGGGGCGGCGTGCAAGAAGGGCGGGCTCTGGCCGCTGATCGCGGGCAACCGGATCCACGTCGCGCCGGCCTGCAACATCTCGCCGCAGGATGTGGCGAAGGGGCTGCAGATCCTGGACGAGGCCCTGACGGTGGCCGACGCGCACACTGTCTGACCTGCGAATCTGTGGGGTCGCCCAATCCGCTGGTGCCGGTGTTCGGAGGATCCGTGCGGTGGTTAAGCCGCCGTACACATGCTGCAATCCGTGCAGGCCACCTACGTCGAATCAGGCCAAGCACCTACGGACCGGGATGCACGTCAGTCCCGGGGCGGCCCCCTCGGGGCCGAACGGCGGGGAGCGGGATGACCGCTGGACGCCGGGCGTACGGGATCCAGAAGTACGGACTCCGTGTTCCCGAGTACCCGAAGGAAGACAGCATGAGCAAGCACGTCCTGGCCCAGAACCAGTACGGCAAGGCCGAGAACCGCATCGTGAAGGTGACCCGCAAGGGCAACGACGGTTCCTGGCACGAGATCCGCGACCTCAACGTCTCGGTCGCGCTCCGCGGTGAGTTCCGCGACGTCCACCTCACCGGCGACAACGCCAACTGCCTGCCGACCGACACCACCAAGAACACGGTGTACGCCTTCGGCAAGGAGCACGGCATCGAGTCGCCGGAGGCCTTCGGCATCCTGCTCGCCAAGCACTTCGTCTCCTCGCAGGCGCCGATCCGCGAGGCCCAGATCCGCATCGAGGAATTCGCCTGGGAGCGCATCCCGGTCCCCACGCGCAAGGAGCAGCACTCCTTCGCCCTCAAGGGCCAGGAGGTGCGCACCGCGCAGATCACCTACAGCGAGACGACGGGCCTGCAGGTCATCTCGGGCCTGAAGGACCTGACGGTGATGAACTCGACGAACTCCGAGTTCCACGGCTACATCAAGGACAAGTACACGACGCTCAAGGAGGCGTACGACCGCATCCTGGCGACCAAGGTCACCGCGCGCTGGGCGCACTCGGCGCTGGCCGCCGACGACCCCGGTCACGACTGGGACCAGTCGTACAAGAAGGTCCGCAAGAACATGCTGGAGGCCTTCGCGGAGACGTACTCGTACTCGCTGCAGCAGACCCTGAACCAGATGGCCGAGCGGGTGCTCGACAACTGCCCCAGGGTCAACGAGGTGCGGCTCAACCTCCCCAACAAGCACCACTTCCTCGTCGACCTGGAGCCCTTCGGCCTCAAGAACGACAACGAGGTCTACTTCGCGGCGGACCGCATGTACGGCCTGATCGAGGGCACCGTCCACCGTGACGGCGTGCAGCCGGTGATCGCGACGTCCGACTGGATCGTGGCGTAGCCCGCCCGCGCCCGTCGCGGGCCGGGCCCGGACCGCGTCGCGGGGTCCGGGCCCGGCCCCGCTACGTCCCGGGCAGTTCGTCCTGCGGCCGGCCCACGAGGAGGTTCCAGCGCCCGGCCCGTCCGGTCAGGGTGGTGACCCACTCCGGCCGCACGTCGAGCCGCCAGAAGGCCGCCGCCGGGAGTTCCAGGGCGTGGACCACGGCCGCCCGTACGACGGCCTGGTCGACCTGGGCCCGGTGCGTGCCCGGGGCCAGTGCGGCCAGCTCCGCCCCGACGCGGGCAATCAGCGCGTCCACGGACTCCCCGCCCGGGGGTGCGTACCCGGGGTCCGTCAGCCAGGCGTGCAGGGCCTCCGGGGCCTGGGCCGCCACCTCGTCCAGGGTGCGTCCGGCCCACTCCCCGGTGTTCTGACCGCGCAGGCCCTCGTAGCCGGGACAGGGTCGTGCGTGACCGAAACGGCCCTGTCGGGCCGCTGCGTCCAATGGGGGGCGCACGAGGTGAACACGCACCGACTGACTCTTCATAAGGGGAGCGTAAGCGCGGTACCGTCACGAACGAGACAAGTCCACGACGACGGTACGACGGAAGCACCGGTGAGAATCCGGCACGGTCGCGCCACTGTGAATCCTCCCGGAGGGGGAGGCAAGTCAGACCCGCCACCGTCGTCGAGCGCACCACTGACCGGGACGCGTGTTCCCTCTGGAGGTTCTGCAATGGCCAACTCCGCCGTGCCCACGACGAACGCCCCCGCCATCGCCCCCATCTCGCTCTCCGCACTCGCCCCCTGGGCGGTGTTCGTCGGCGTCCTGATGCTGGTCCTGCTCTACTTCGTCGGCGCCGAGCAGGGCGCCACCGCCGTCTTCGAGGGCGAGACCATCCACGAGTGGCTGCACGACGGCCGCCACCTGCTCGGGTTCCCCTGCCACTGATCCGCTTCCCCTGCCACCGACCACCCCTCGGCACGGGATCCGTCTCAGCAAGGGAACCGACCATGAACTCCGCATCCCCCCGCACCCTGCTCGTCCGGGGCATGCTCGCCGGCCTGCTGGCCGGCGTGGCCGCCTTCCTCGTCGCGTACCTCCTCGGTGAGTCCAAGGTGGACGCGGCCATCGCCATCGAAGAGGCCGCCGCCGGGGCCGGACACGACCACGGCGGGGAGGCCCCGGTCAGCCGGGCCCTCCAGGCCACGGCCGGTCTCGGCACCGGCGTCGTGCTCTACGGCGTCGCGCTCGGCGGCATCGCCGCGCTCGTCCACTGCTTCGCGCTCGGCCGCATCGGCCGCTTCGGCCCGCGGGCGACGGCGGCGCTGGTCACCGCGGGCCTGTTCGTCACCGTGACCCTGGTGCCCTTCTTCAAGTACCCCGCCAACCCGCCGGCCGTCGGCGACCCCGACACGGCGGCCCGGCGGACCGCCCTCTACCTCCTGATGATCGTCCTGAGCTCGCTGCTGGCCGCCGGCGCGGTGATCCTCGGGCGGCGGCTCGCGCCGAAACTCGGCAACTGGAACGCGTCGGTCACCGCCGGTGCGGCCTTCGTCGTACTCATCGGAATCTCATACGCCGCCCTGCCCGGCATCAACGAGGTCCCGGCCGGCTTCCCGGCCGCTCTGATCTGGGACTTCCGCCTCGCGTCCCTGGCCATCCAGACCACGCTGTGGACGACTTTCGGCCTGGCCTTCGGTTTTCTAGCCGAACGGGCCCTTGTGCCCGTCCCCGCACCCAAGGAGGCTGTGCAGCCGACGAGTTGACGATGAAAGGCCGATAGTCCATGGCGACGGCGATCAGGGAATGGCGGGGCTGGACGGGTGCCGCACCCTTCTGGCTGAATTCCTTCCTGCTGCTCCTGGCCCCCTGCTGCGCCGTGACGCTGTTCGGCCAGATCGGCATCATCGCCGCCCTGGCCGCGCTCGGCGGCCTGGCCCGCCACCTCTGGTACGGCGACTACGGCCATCCGGCCATGCACCTGGCCGCCGCGCTCATGGGGGCGGGCACGGCGGCCGTCGTCCTGTGACCGGGCCGGCCGGGGTCACCGGGCGCCACCGACCCCTCACCCGTTCGGGCGTATCCGCGCCGGCCCCGGCCGCCGGTGCGCCGAACCGGTGCGAGCTGCGAAGACTCCCCGATCGTGCGAAGACACGCCCGTGACTCCATGTCAGTCCCTCGTGTTTCACGGTGTGCCGATGGGCAGAGGAAGTGTCCACTGCTCACATGACCCGGCCGCACGAGCCGGACAGGAGGGAATCCCATGCCCCGCGCCAAGTGGGTCGTCGCATCTTTGACGGTGGCTCTGCTGTCCACCACCGTCGTGGTGTTGCAGCGGACCGAGGGTGCCGCGCCCGCAGCCTCGACCACCGACGACGCACTGCCCTCGCGGGCGCTGGGCCTGTCCGGCCACCGCCGTCTCGTGCGGGAGCTGGAGCAGTCCGGCGAGAACCGTCCCGGGGAGGCGACCCGGCCGCGCAGGGTCGCCGCCGGGCCGCTGAGGACGGTTTCCGGGCCCCTGCGGGCCGCCCGGCCGCTGCGGTTGCGCATCCCGAGCACGGACGTCGACGTGCCGTTCGGCGGCCAGGACGAGGAGGCGTCCTGGGACTCCGCGGGGCCGGCGCCGGGTGCCGCCGGAACCGCCGTGGTCACCGGAACCGCGCTGCGACTGGGGGAGTTGCGCCGAGGCCGGACCGTCGAGATCCTGCGCACGGACCGCCGTACGGCCGTGTTCACCGTCGTACGGGTCTCGCCCGGCAGGGCCTCCGAGTGGGAGGAGCCGCCCGGCCGCGCCCAACTGCGGGTGATCGACGGGGAGACCGCCGTGCTGGCTCGGCTGACAGGACACCGCAGCAGCAGTTGACCTCTGGCGGGCTGTCAGCCGAGGGGAGTGTCTTCGTCCCCCGGTCGGGGGCTTCTCGAGGTCCGTCCGGGAGTCTTCCGGCGTGGCGGGGCACACCCCTCGCATGACCTGGAGGCGACACGCACGCACGGCACTGACGAGGGCGCTCACCGCGGCCTGCGTCGTGCTGCTGTGCGTGTTCGGTGCCGGTCCGGCCGGTGCGGCCGCGGCGGAGTACCGCCCGGCTTCCTCGGCCCCCGTGGAGCCCATGGCCCCCGGCGAGCCCGCCGAACCCACGGAGGGCCAGTCCGATCCCGCAGCCGATCCCGAGGCACGCGCAGCCGTACGGTCGGCCGCGCGCGGGCCGGTCTGCGTGCAGCGGACCCCGCTCGCGATGTTTCACGTGAAACAGAGCGATGCCCCGGGGCGCGGGCCCCGCACGGGAGCGGCCGAACCGGCCCTGTCCCTGCGGACGGTGCGGAGCATGGTGCTGCGCTGCTGAGCGGACCGAGTCCCCAGCGCATCCCCCACACCCCCCTGAGCACCGTGAGGTTCCGCCATGCCCATCGACCCGTACGCCGCACTGAACGCCATGCTCCGCGCCGAGGTCTCCCGCTTCGCGCCGCCCGTCCGCCAGGCCGAGCCGATCGCCCCGCCGAAGACCCCGGCCCCGTCCGTCGAGGACGAGAGTGAACCGCAGCAGGCCACGGCCGCACAGACGGCCGTGGCCTCCCGGACGGTCAGTGCGAGGGCGGCGGCCGGCGACTCGGCCGCGTAGCGGCCGCGCGCGGACATGGAGGGGCGCCGGCTCCCCACCCTCGACCACGGGCGGGAGAGGCCGGCGCCCCTGCGAAGAGCCGGGCGGGCGGTCCTGCTCAGTCCTCGTGCGTGTAGTAGCGGTAGAAGGCGGTGGCGCCGACGCCCACGGCGACCGCCAGGCCTATCACCACGGACTTCAGGATGGACTCGTCGGTGAGGCTGTGCAGGTAGCCCACCGCGATGCCGCCGAAGGCTCCGTAGGCGGCGGCGTGGAGCTCGCGCATCATCCGGGGGCCGACCCTGGCCAGGCCGAACATGATCCCCGCGAAGATCACGCCGCAGAGGATGCCGTAGAAGACGTTGGCCGCGGTGACCGGGCCCTCCTGGCGTTCGATGAACGCGCACCAGACCCCGTAGACCAGTCCGAGGAGCAGCGGCCTCACGTAGGCGCCCTTGCTCAGGTGGGTCATGTCCGCCATCTGCCGGTGCTGCCTGGGGGCAGCGGGTGCCGCATGTGCCATGACGGGCTCCTCTCTCCCATCCTCCAGGGCACACCCGCCGCCTCCGACCGGCAAGTGGATCAGCGGTCAGGGCGTGCGCACCGCCACCGCGTCGATCTCGAAGAGCATGCCGGGCAGGGCCAGGGCGGCGACGCCGATGAGGGTCTGCGCGGGGAGCTCGGTGCCCCAGGTGGCGTGCAGGTGCTTCAGGAGCACCTCCCGCTTCCGCTGGTCGTGGCCGACGACGTAGGTGCCGATGCGGACCACGTCGGCGGGGCCGAGGCCGGCCGCGGCGAGGGCGGTGCGGAGGTTGGCGAAGGCCCGTTCCACCTGGTCGGCGAAGTCGTCGGAGACGACGTGGCCGCTCTCGTCGGAGCCGTACTGGCCGGCTATGAAGACCTGTTCGCCGGGGGCGGAGACGATGTGGCTGTAGCCGTAGCCGGTCGGGGTGGGGAGTCCTGCCGGGTTGATGATGCTGCGCGTCATGCCGAGCTTCCTGTGTCCGTGTCCGTACGTGCGGTGCCTGCTGCTACTGCGCGGCGAGCCAGGCGCGGAGCCGCCGCGGGGCCTCGGGGGCCTGCCGTTCGGCCTGCTGCCGGATCTCGTCGAGGTTCTGGGCCGCCAGGGCCTTGCGCCAGGCCAGTTCGGCCCGGGTCATGGCGTGCGCGATGGCGCAGTCGGCGGCGGCCGCGCCGTCGGCCGCCGGTTCGCCCGCGCCGGGCCCCTGCCTGCGGATCTCCGCGCACCGGAAGGCCTCCTCGGGCCCCTCGACGGCGGCGACCACGTCCATGAGCGAGACGGCGGCGAGCGGGCGGGCGAGCCGGAAGCCGCCGCGTGGGCCGGGGCTGGAGCTGAGGATGCCCGCCCGGGCCAGGGCCTGCAGCTGCTTGTTGAGGTAGGCCGCGGGCAGGTCGTGCCAGGCGGCGAGCCGCGCCGCCGAGACCGCACGGTCCGGTCCGCTCCAGGCCAGGTTGACGCAGCTGTGCAGCGCCCACTCGACGCCCTCGCTCATCTTCATAATCTGGATATTAAATGTCCAGAATCAGGAAGGCAAGGATCCCACGCCGTCCGGCGGCCCACCACCCGCCCGCAGCAACACCGCTCGCGCCCGGGACCGTCCGCGTTTTCCCTGGTGACGTGCGCACCATCCTGTCGGCGGTACTCATCGTGCTCGTGGCCCTCCTCGTGCCCGCGAGCGCCGTCGCGTACTGGGCCGACCGCGACCTGGGCGACGCGGACCGCTACACCGCGGCCATGTCCCCCCTCGCCGAGAACCCCGCCGTGCAGGAGGTCGTCGTCACCCACACCGCCCGCGCCCTCACCGGGCAGATCGACGCGGGCCCCTTCCAGGCCGGGGTCGACGCCCTGCTCGGCGAGGCCCTGCACTCCTTCGCCGACACCCCCGCCTACCGCACGGCCTGGGAAGCGGCCAACCGCGCCGCCCATGCCGCCTTCCTCCACGCGCTCACCACCGGCCGCGGCAACGCCGTCACCATCGACCTCGCGCCCGTCGTCGAGCAGATCAAGAGCGAACTCGTCGCCGACCAGGTGCCCTTCGCGGACCGCATCCCGGTGACGCGGCTGTCCGTGGAGGTCATGGAGTACGACAACCTCGGCGCCCTCCGGAAGGGATTCCGCATGCTCCAGATCGCCGGCGTCTGGCTGCCCGTACTGACCCTGCTCCTGGCCGTGTCGGCCGTGGCGGTCGCCGTCCGACGGCGCCGCGCCGTCATCGCCACCGGGCTGGGACTGGCGGTCGGGGCCGGACTGCTGTGGCTCACGGTGGAGGTGTGCCGCCGCCTCACCCTCGACGATCTGCCCGCCGACATCGACCGCGCCGCGGCCGGCGCGGTGTACGACGCCCTCACCGCGTTCCTGCGGACCACCGCCTGGGTCGTGCTGCTGATCGGGCTCGCGGCGGCTCTCGCCGCATGGGTGATGGGACGACTGCGCCGCACCCCATAAGCTCGGAAGGTACAACACGCGCAGAACGGCGCAGAAGAGCCCAGAAGAACCGATTCGCGAGCGGCCGCACGGAAGCGGGAATGAGCACCGAACGCACCGAACACATATCGTCGCGGCGAGCCCGGCACCATCCGCTGGCTCCGCCCGCCTGGCTGCTCGAGGGGCTGAAGCCGACCACCGCGCCCGTCCCCTGGGCCGCAGCGGCACGAGCGGGCGTCGCGCTGTCCGTCCCGCTCGCCGTCGGCTTCGCCCTGAACGAGCCCGAATACGGCGCGCTCGCCTCCATGGGCGCCCTGTCCGGGGTCATCGGCGACACCGCCGACGCCTACCGGATGCGCGTCCTGAACATCGCCGTCCCGCAGTTCTTCGGTGCCGTCGGCGTGGCCCTGGGCACCCTGGTCTTCGGGCACGGCTGGGTGGCCGTCGGCGTGCTCACCCTCATCGCCCTGGTCTCCGGGATGATCTCCTCCATCGGCACGGTCGCCTCCGTGTCCGGACTGCTGCTCCTGCTCAACGCCGTGGTCGGCGCCGGGCTCCCGATGCCGCAGCCCTGGTGGATCGCCCCGCTGCTGCTGGGCGCGGGCGGGCTCTTCGTCCTCGCGCTGACCCTGCTGGGCTGGCCGCTGCGCGGCCGCCGACCCGAACGGGCGGCAGTCGCCGCCACCTACCGGGCCCTGGCGGACGCCCTGGAAGCCGCCGGCGGCCCCGGCGACCTCTACGACGAGCGGCGCCGCCGGGTCACCAAGGAACTCGACCAGGCCTACGACCTGATCCTGGGCCGCCGGGCCCGCGTGCACGGCCGCAGCCAGTCGCTCGTCCGCATGCTCGCCCAGCTCAACGTGGTGATCCCGCTGGTGGAGGCCGCACCCGCCGCCCACCTGCGCGGCCGGCCGCTGCCCCCCGAGATCCCCGCCGCCGTACGGGAGCTCGCGACCGCCGTCGAGGAGGGCCGCACCGCAGCGCCCGTACTCGACCTGCCCGAAGCCCGCACCCCCGCCGAACGGGCCGTCGACGCGGCGCTGCGCCACGCCGCGACGATCGTGCACCTCGCCGAGGCGGACCCGTACAACGTCGACGACCGCCTCGGCCGGCCCGCCGCACTGAAGGTGCGCGCCCGGCGGGCCGTGCGCGACATGATGATGTCCGAGGCCTCCTGGCGCTACGGGCTGCGGCTCGCCCTGTGCATCGGCCTCGCCCAGTCGCTCGTGTCGGTCGTCGAGCTCGAACGGTCCTACTGGATCGCCCTGACCGTCACCTTCGTCCTCAAACCGGACTTCGGCTCGGTGTTCTCCCGGGCCCTGCTGCGCGCCCTCGGCACCGCGATCGGGCTGGTCGTCGCCGCCGCCGTGCTCGCCGAGGTACCGCGCGGCTGGTGGGACGTGCCGGTGATGGTGGTGCTCGGCGCGCTGATCCCGGTCTTCTCCGCCAAGGGATACGCCTTCCAGACCGCCGCGATCACCCCTGTGATCCTGCTGCTCTCGGACCTGCTCAACCACCAGGGCTTCGACCTGATCCGCCCCCGGCTGCTGGACAGCCTGATCGGCTGCGCCATCACCCTGATCGCCGGATACCTGCTGTGGCCCGAGAGCTGGCACACCCGGATCGGGGACCGCCTCGCCGAGACCGTGGACGACGCCGCCCGCTACGTGGAACGGGCCTTCGCGCCGGCCGCGGACGACGCGGCGCTCGCGGCGGCCCGGACCGCCCGCCTCCAGGCCCGGCGGCGGCTCTACCGCGACCTGTCGGGCGTACGCAGCGAGTTCCAGCGGGCGCTGACCGAGCCGCCGCCGACCGGCACCCGGGCCGCCGCGTGGTGGCCGCTGGTGGTCGCCGTCGAGCGGATCGTGGACGCGTCCACCGCCGCCCGGGTCCGCGTCAACCACGGCGCCCCGCCCCCGGCGGCCGAGGAGGTGGCGGCCATCGCGCGACAGCTGCGCGAACTGGCCGGCCGGGTGCGCAGCAGCACCACCCCGGTACGCGTCGAGGGCGAACCGGAGGGCGACGAGTCGGGCGTTCTGGCACCCGTCCACCAGGAGCTCGCGGCGGCCCGGGCCATCACCCAGCCGGAGCGCTGACCGGGCCGGGCGGGACCGGACGGGGGAGCATCGGAGCATGTACCGCGCCCCGGCCGTCCTGGTCCTCGCCCTGGCCCTGGCGGGGTGCGCCGACGTGGAGGGGCTGCAGAGCGAGGGCGACCTCGGCACGGTGCACGCCCCGCAGAGCCTGTGGAAGGACATCCACCCCGACCCGCCCGACCCGGCCCAGAAGCCGGGCACGGCCTCCGTGGTGCCGGACCTGCCCAAGGTGGCGGGCCTCAGCATGCGCACGGTGAACCCGGTGAGCGTCGTACGCGCCGACGTCACCTCCGCCACCGAACAGGACGGCGGCACGGGCCGGCTCGTCGACCCCCGGGGCGTCCAGCGGCTCGCGCTCTGCACACAGGCTGCGGACGGCGGCCCCGACTGCCCGGTGCGGCCCCCGGTCTTCCACGACCTGACGGGCAACGGCCGGGAGGAGCTGATCACCGCCCTGGACCTCGACGGCCGGCTCAGCGAGCTGCGCGTCTACACCGTCCAGGACGACGGGAGGATCGCCCGGATCCTGTCCCGGCGGGCGGTGCTGGAGGGGGTGCAGGTGGCCGCCGAACACCTGGCGGTCCGCGAGCCGACGTCGAACCCCGACCACGTCGCCGTCTCCGACTACGTGTGGGACCCGAAGGCCGGGATCATGAACCTCACCCAGCTCACCCTCGACGACTGCGCGTCCTCCACCGGCGCGCCGCTCGGCCCGGACGCGCAGCGATGCACGCGCTGAGCAGCCTCCGCTGGAAGATCGCCCTGACCACCACGGCGGTGTGCTGCATGGTCGCCGCCGCGCTCGGGATCCTGGTGCACAACGTGGTCGCCGCCCAGATCGTCGGCGAGGTCCGCAAGGACGCGGGCGCGGCCCTGGAGCACGCCCTCAGCCACTACGAGTACGGCACCACGCACGGCGACGTGAACATCGTCCTCGACCCGCCCCAGCTGCCCCGCCCGCTGCGCGACCTGGTCGCCCGCGGCGACACCGGCAGCATGGTCGGCGCGTACGACGGCAAGCCCGTCATGTGGGGAGCCGCCCCCGCCGACAAGCAGGCCCTTGCCGTCTGGATCCCGTTCGAGGGCACCCGCGACCGGCTGCGGGACATCGACACCGCGATCCTCGCTTCCGCCGTGCTGGCCGCCGGCGTGGTGGCGCTGGCCGGCCTCTTCCTCGCCGACCGGATCAGCCGACGGCTCGCGACGACCGCCGCAGTGGCCCGCCGGATCAGCGCCGGGGACCTCGACGCCCGGGTCGGTTTCCCCACCCGCGCGGACGATCGACGGCGGGGCCGCCGCTCCCGGGACCGGGACGAGGTACGCGACGTGGCGCAGGCACTGGACCTGATGGCCGCGTCGCTCCAGGAGCGGCTGGAGGCGGAGAAGCGCTTCACGGCGGACGTGGCGCACGAGCTGCGGACCCCGCTCACCGGCTCGCTCGCCGCGGCGGCCCTGCTGCCCGAGGGCCGCCCCAAGGAGATGATCAACGGCCGGCTGAAGGCCCTGCACCTGCTGACCGAGGACCTGCTGGAGATCTCCCGGCTCGAATCGGGCGTGGAGCAGGCCGATCTCGCCCGGGTGGAACTCGGCCGGGCGGTGGAGCGGGCCGTGGCGGGAGCCGGACCCGCCGTCTCGGTACGGGTGATCCGCGATGCGGCGGTGCTCACCGACCGGCGCCGGCTCGACCGGATCCTGACCAACCTGCTCGTCAACGCCCACAAGCACGGCCGGCCGCCGATCGAGGTGACCGTGGAGGGCCCGGTGGTCACGGTCCGCGACCACGGGCCCGGTTACCCGCCGGAACTGATCGAGCAGGGCCCGCAGCGCTTCCGCACCGGAGACCCCGGACGCGGGCGAGGCCACGGACTGGGGCTGACGATCGTGGCGGGACAGGCGGCGGTCCTGGAGATCGCGCTGAGCTTCGCCAACGCCCCGGACGGGGGCGCGTCGACGACGCTCAGGCTTCCCGTCGGGCGTCTGCCGGAGGGAAGTTGACCACGTCCGGGCGGTGTTTCACGTGAAACACCGCCCCGACTCACGGAATCACGATCGGGATCAGACGCCGATGTTCTTGCCGTCCTTGCGCCAGACCGAGACGACGGCCGGGCGGACGATCTTGCCGGGGCCGTCGGGCCACACCGACTGCGGCTTCTCGACGGACGCGCCGTCGATCTCGCCCGGGTGCTGGACGGCCACCAGGACGCGCTTGTCCTGGATCAGCGGGCCACAGGTCTCGGCGCCGCGCGGCACGGTCAGGAACTGCTTCAGCTCGCCGCGGCGCTCACCGCTGGTCGCGACGCCGAACAGGCCGTCGTGGGAGCCGAGCTGGTTGCCGTCGGTGGAGATCCACAGGTTGCCGTGCGGGTCGAAGGCCACGTTGTCCGGGCAGGAGATCGGGCTGACCTTGTCCTTCGGGAAGCCCGCGAAGTAGGTCGCCGGGTCGTTCGGGTCGCCGGCGACCAGGAAGAGCCGCCAGGCGAAGCCGTCGCCGGCCGGGTCGTCGAAGTTCTCGGCGAGCTCCAGGATCTGGCCGTGCTTGTTCAGGTTGCGCGGGTTCGCCTCGGTGGCGCCTTCCTTGCCGGCCTTGCCGCGGTCGGTGTTGTTGGTCAGCGCGACGTAGACGCGGCCGGTGCGCGGGGAGGGCTCGACGTCCTCGGGGCGGTCCATCTTGGTGGCGCCCACCTTGTCGGCGGCCTGGCGCGTGAAGACGTACACCTCCTCGGCGGTCATGCCCTCGACGTGCGAGACGTTGCCGGTGGCCAGCTTGATCCAGACGCCGGAGCCGTCGAACTCGCCGTCGGAGGGCAGCTTGCCGGAGCCGTCGAGCTCGGCGGCCGGGGTGTCACCGGTGAGCTTGGCGACGTAGAGGGTGCCCTCGTCGAGCAGCGTGAGGTTGTGCTCCTTCGCCGCGCGCGAATTGCCCTTCTTCATCTGCTTCGAGGAGACGAACTTGTAGAAGTAGTCGAAGCGCTCGTCGTCGCCCATGTAGACGACCGGGCGGCCGTCCTCGGTCAGACGGGGCTGCGCGGCCTCGTGCTTGAAGCGGCCCAGCGCGGTGCGCTTGCGCGGGACGGAGTTCGGGTCGTACGGGTCCAGCTCGACGACCCAGCCGAAGCGGTGCGACTCGTTGGGCTCCTGGGCCACGTCGAAGCGCTTGTCGAAGCGCTCCCACTTGCGCTCGGTGGCACCGGAGGTCACGCCGTAGCGCTTCAGGCGGGCGGCGGCGGTGGGGTCGGTGACCTGGCCGGCGTTGCCGAAGTACTGGTTGAAGTTCTCCTCGCCGTGGAGGGTGGTGCCCCACGGGGTGGTGCCGCCGGCGCAGTTGTTGAGGGTGCCGAGCACCTTGGTGCCGGTGGGGTCGACGGAGGTCTTCAGCAGGGCTCCGCCCGCGGCCGGACCGGTCATCCGGAACTCGCTGGTGGCCGTCAGGCGGCGGTTGAGCTGGTGGCGGGAGACCGCGGTCAGCTTGCCACTGCGGTGGTCCTCCTGCACGACGACCACGGACAGGCCGTGCGCGGCCCAGGCGATCTCGACCTGCTCGCGGGTCGGATTGGCCGGGTCGTACGCCTTGAACATCAGGACTTCGTCCGTGTACTCGTGGTTGGCCACGAGCAGCTGCTGGCGCTCGTAGTCCCCGCCGAGCGGGAGGAGGCTCAGGAAGTCGTTGTTGTAGCCGAACTGACCGGCCTGCGCGGCGGCGGTCTGCTTGTCGGCGTTGAAGCCCGGGGCGCCCTTGATGATCGGGTCGCCCCAGCGGATGACCACGTTCTGCTCGTGGCCCTCGGGGATGGTGACCTTGTCGTCGGTGTTCGGCGCGACGGCCTTGAAGCGCAGGCCGCGGGCGGCCTCGCCGCTCTTGCCCGCACCGGCGGCCGCGGCGTCGACGGCGGGGGCCGCGTTGGCGGTCTGCCCCGGGGCGCTGAGCGCGACGGCGGATCCGGCGGCGGTGGCGACCGTCACGACGGCGGCGGAGCGCAGCATCGAGCGGCGGGAGTAGGCACGGGCTATGACGTCGCCCGCGTACTCGTTGTCGCTTGTGTTCGGCACCTCGTGGAAGCAGGCGTCGCCACAGCGGTAACGACAGGTGAGAGCGGAACGGCCGCTCCCATGCGGGTTGCCGATGAACGGCAGAAGCTTGCGCACGAGTGTCCTCCGAGTAGCTGCGTGGCCGCCGACAACGTGTCGGAACAATCCAGCCGCGACGGTAGGCCCGGGTTGCGCCGAAGCGGCGGCGCGGGGATGAACGATGGGTGAACCCGGCACGTCGGGGCGGCAGTTCGGGAGCCGCGTGATCACCTCTGGGAGCCGGGCGCCACGAAAGGCGCCCCTGCCGAAGATCCAGCCGGGCGGCCGATAACCTTACGTGTCCACTCTGGGCAGGGATCAACCGCGCAGCACGGACAAATGACGCACGCACTCATGCGAAAGGCCTGGCCCATGGGTATTCGGAGCTTGTTGCGCAAGGTGTTCGGACGGTCTGCGGAACCGGTTCCGGAAAATTCGGACGCCACTTCGGCGGCTGTGCCGAACCAGGCGGAACGCACCCCCCTGGATGTCGCCGCCGAACTCGTGGCGGCGTCCTTCGACAATCCGACGGTTCCTCCGCAGTCCTCGCGGGATCGCGAGCCCGGCACGGTGCTGACGGCCCCTGCCCCGGCCGCCGACCCCACGGTCCCGGAGGCCCGCCGCCACTCGCCTGCGGGATCGCCTGCGGCGAAGCCCGACCCGGAATCCCCCGCCGGTCCTGCGGAACCGGCTGCCGCCGAAGCCCCCGCTCCTGCGGAGCCCGCTGAGGCTGCCGCCGCGGTCGCGGCAGAGCCGCAGGCAGAGGCCGCCGCTCCTGCGGAGCAGGCCGAGGCCGCTGTGGCGGCGGAGCCGCAGGCACACGAGGAAACCCCGGCCGCCACTGCGGAGCCGGAGACAGAGGCCGCCGCTCCCGCCGAGCAGGCCGAAGCCGCTGTGGCGGCGGAGCCGCAGGCACACGAGGAAACCCCGGCCGCCACTGCGGAGCAGGCGGAGACCGCCGAGCAGGCAGCCGACGCGCCGCAGGCGCAGGACGAGGCCCCGGCCGCCGCCGCGGAGCCGGAGGCAGACGCCACCGCTCCCGCGGAGCAGGCCGAAGCCGCTGTGGCGGCGGAGCCGCAGGCACACGAGGAAACCCCGGCCGCCACTGCGGAGCAGGCGGAGACCGCCGAGCAGGCAGCCGACGCGCCGCAGGCGCAGGACGAAGCCCCGGCCGCCGCCGCGGAGCCGGAGGCAGACGCCACCGCTCCCGCCGAGCAGGCCGAAGCCGCTGTCGCGGCGGAGCCGCAGGCTCAGAGCGAGGCCCCGGCGGAGCCGGACACCGCCCCCGCTGCGGCGGAGCCCGAGGCACGGGCCGACGCAGTCGTCGAGGCGGAGCCTCAGGCGGCGGCAGCGGACGCGCCGCAGGCGCAGGACGAGGCGGCCGAGCCGGAGGGCGAGCCCGCGCCGCAAGCCGAGGCCGAAGCCACCGAGCCGGAGGCCCCGGACGAGCAGGCGGCAGGCGAAGCGCCGCAGGCCGAGGCCCAGGACGAGCAGGCGGCAGCGGACGCGCCGCAGGCGGAGGAGCAGGGGGAGGCCGGCGCTCAGGCCGGGCCCGCTCATGCGGCGGCAGCCGTACGGCGACGCGCACCCGAGGTCGCCACCGCGTACAAGGCCGCCGGCCAGGTGCTCCGCGGCAAGGGGAAGGCCGGCGCCCGCGCCAAGGTCTACCTCGTCCTCGACCGCTCCGGGTCGATGCGCGGCTTCTACAAGGACGGCAGCGCCCAGTACCTCGCCGACCACGCCCTCGCCCTCGCCGCGCACCTCGACGACGAGGCGACCGTGCACACCGTGTTCTTCTCCACGGAGGTGGACGGCACGGCCGACCTGACCCTCGACACCCACTACGGCTCCTGGGTCGAGGGCCGCCACGCCGAGCTCGGCCGGATGGGCCGCACCAGCTACCACGTGGCCGTCGAGGCCGTCGTCGAGCACTACCGCAAGGACGGCGGCGAGGGCCCGGCCCTGGTCGTCTTCCAGACGGACGGCGCCCCCGACAACCGCCAGCCCGCCCGGCAGGCACTGACCGAGGCCGCCACCGCGGCCCCGGGCATCCACTGGCAGTTCGTCGCCTTCGGTGACCACGACTCCAAGGCCTTCGACTTCCTGCGCAAGCTGGACGCCGAGAACGCCGGCTTCTTCCACGCCGGCCCCGCCCCCGCCGAACTGACCTCCGCGGCCCTCCTCAAGGGCGTCCTGGAGAAGTTCTAGACACGACGAAAGGGCCCGGGGTCGTCGACCCCGGGCCCTTTCGCATGGCTACACGGCTAGCCGGCCACCGCTCAGCGCGCAGCGTCCGGGTGCACGGACTCCGCGACCGGCTTGGCGTCGGCGGCCTTCGTCTCGACCGGCTTGCGCAGCGCGATGTTCAGCTCGCGCAGACGGGCCTCCTCGAGGACCGTCGGCGCGCCCATCATCAGGTCCTGCGCGTTGCCGTTGAGCGGGAAGGCGATGGTCTCGCGAATGTTCGGCTCGTCGGCCAGCAGCATCACGATGCGGTCCACGCCCGGGGCGATGCCACCGTGCGGCGGGGCGCCGAGGCGGAAGGCGCGCAGCATGCCCGCGAACTCGCGCTCGACGGTCTCGGCCTCGTAGCCCGCGATCTCGAAGGCCTTCAGCATGACCTCGGGCTCGTGGTTGCGGATGGCGCCGGAGGACAGCTCGATGCCGTTGCAGACGATGTCGTACTGCCACGCCAGGATGTCGAGCGGGTCCTTCTCCTCCAGGTCCTTCATGCCGCCCTGCGGCATGGAGAACGGGTTGTGGGAGAAGTCGATCTTGCCGGTCTCCTCGTCCTTCTCGTACATCGGGAAGTCGACGATCCAGCAGAAGCGGAAGACGTTGTCCTCGAAGTGGCCGGCGCGCTTGGCGGCCTCGACACGGACCGGGCCCATGATCTTGGAGACCTCGTCGAACTCGCCGGCGCCGAAGAACACGGCGTGGCCGGGGACCAGGCCCAGGCGCTCGGTGAGGACCTTGACGTTCTCCTCGGTGAGGAACTTGGCGATCGGGCCGGACAGCGAACCGTCCTCGCCCACGCGCACCCAGGCCAGGCCCTTCGCGCCCAGCGAGACCGCGTAGTCGCCGAGGCCGTCGAAGAACTTGCGCGGCTGGCCGGCGGTGTCCGGGACGGCCAGGGCGCGCACGTGCTTGCCGGCGAACGCCTTGAACTCCGAGCCCTCGAACACGTCGGTGATGTCGACGAGCTCCAGCTTCGCGCGCAGGTCGGGCTTGTCGTTGCCGTACTTCAGCATCGACTCGCGGAACGGGATCCGCGGGAACGGCGAGGTGACCTCGCGGCCGCCGCCGAACTCGGTGAAGAGCTCGGTCATCAGGCGCTCGATCGGCTGGAAGACGTCCTCCTGCTCGACGAAGGACATCTCCACGTCGAGCTGGTAGAACTCGCCCGGCGAGCGGTCGGCGCGGGCGTCCTCGTCGCGGAAGCAGGGCGCGATCTGGAAGTACCGGTCGAAGCCGGAGATCATCAGCAGCTGCTTGAACTGCTGCGGAGCCTGCGGCAGGGCGTAGAACTTGCCCGGGTTCAGGCGGGACGGCACCACGAAGTCACGGGCGCCCTCGGGGGAGGTCGCGGTGAGGATCGGGGTCGCCATCTCGTTGAAGCCGAGGGCCACCATCTTCGAGCGGATCGAGGCGATGACCGCCGAGCGCAGCATGATGTTGCGGTGCATGCGCTCGCGGCGCAGGTCGAGGAAGCGGTACTCCAGGCGGCGCTCCTCGTTCACACCGTCGTCGGTGTTGATCGTGAAGGGCAGCGGGGCGGCCGCGCCGAGCACCTCGACCTCGGAGACCTCGATCTCGATCTCGCCGGTCGGCAGGTCCGGGTTCACGTTGTCCGCGCCGCGGGAGACGACCTTGCCGTCGATGCGGACGACGGTCTCCTTGGAGACGCTGCTGAGGGCCTCGTTCGCGGCGGTGCCGGGGCGGGCGACCAGCTGCGTGATGCCGTAGTGGTCACGCAGATCGATGAAGAGGATGCCGCCCAGGTCTCGACGGTTGTGCAGCCAGCCGCTCAGTCGGACGTCGGCGGCGACGTCAGAGGCGCGGAGCTCGCCGCAGGTGTGGGACCTGTACCGATGCATCAGTCATCCAGTTCTTCGCGATACCAGGGTGGATTCAACCGTCCCAAGGTTACCGTCCGGGAGGATGCCGGGTCGGGCACTGCCGTCAGCCTGCGCAAATGCGTCCGGTCAGCGGCGAACAGGCACGTATCGGATATGACCTGTAAAGATGACCGGGTGCGCACCGAGGATGTCCTGGCCGCAGTCGCGACGGGTCTGTGGCGATGGGACAACGCCTCCGGGACGGTCTCCCTCGACGGGGAGGCCGCCCGGCTCCTCGGGCTGCCCGCCGAACCGGTGGTCCTGCCGGAGGTGGCCGTGCGGTCCCGCTTCCACCCGGTGGACTGGAACGAGATCAACGGGATCGTGAACCTGGCCGTCGCCGAGGGCACCCTCGCCGAGGCCAGGCTGCGGATCATGGACGTGGACGGGCGGGTCATGCGGACCGTGCGCAGCCGCTCCAAACCGCTGGAGCGGTGGTCGGCCGACGGAAGCCTGGACTACGAGCTGATCGGCACGATCCAGGAGATCGCCGAGCCGCAGCCGGGCACCACCGCCGCGCACACGCCCATCACGGGCGACTGGCGGCGCTCCCGCGAGGCCTTCCTGCTGGACGCCGGGCGGGCGCTGGCGGAGGCCCGGTCCACGGCGGAGGTGCTGCGGGTCGCGGCCTCGCTGTCCATGCCGGGCTTCAATCCCGACGGGCTGGCCGTCTTCGGCGTGGCCGGGGACCGGCTGTCGGTCATCGGGCACCACGGGCACGACGCCGGGGACGAGGGCCCCTTCACAGACATGCTGCTGGACACGGACTATCCGGCCGCGGAGGTCGTCCGCACCGGCCGG